>JBBSOT010000067.1:0-18249 GCA_038259455.1 Hyphomicrobiales bacterium
GCCTCGAAGAAACCGTGGCGCAAGAGCGTCGGCACACGGGCGTTGTCGTTCAGCCACCGCTCGGTGCTACACCGCCTAAGTTGGGCACTGAGAGAGGACAACGGTCGATGACCCCGGAGATTGAACTCAAGCTGGATATTTCATCGGAGGATGCCGATCGGCTCGTGGCCTCCAAGCTGCTGGAAGGTGCGCCGAATACCTCTGATCAGCGATCGGTCTATTTCGATACGCCCGACCATTCTCTCCAGAAGTCCGGATTTTCTTTGAGAATACGGCATATCGCCGAAACGCGTGTCCAGACAGTCAAGGCATCGGGATCTCGCTCGCTCGGGCTGTTTGTTCGCCCGGAATGGGAGCGACACATTGTAGGCGACTGTCCTGAGCTTGATGTGTCAGACCCTCTCCGCGCGAGTTTCGGCGAAAAGGTCGAGGATCTAGGCCCAGTCTTCGACTCACGTGTCAAACGGCAGAGATGGCTTGTCGAAAGGCCGAACGCAACCATCGAAGTTGTGCTGGATCGTGGGGAGACCGACGCCGGCGACCGGCTGAGCCCGATATGCGAGGTCGAGCTCGAACTGAAGTCAGGGTCTCGTCAGTCGCTGTTTGAGCTCGCCAGAGATATCCACAGGATCGCGCCCTTGGCGCCGGGCGTGCTCAGCAAGGCCGAGCGCGGCTACAAACTGTTCGAGCCCAAGGCGAGGGCGTTGAAGGCAGAGCCCATCGAGCTCGACCCGGCGATTTCGACGGCGCAAGCGTTTACGACGATTGCCGGCGCTTGCCTCAGGCAGTTCCGGATCAACGAAATGCTGATTGTCGCAAACAATGGCGAGGCGGTGCATCAGTCCCGCATCGCGCTCCGCAGACTGCGATCCGCGTTTGCGGTCTTCAGACCGATCCTAGCTGGGGCCGACCTCGATCGGTTGATCGCGGAAGTGAAGTGGCTGGCCGGGGAGCTTGGCAAGGCTCGTGATCTCGACGTCCTGTTGACGCGGGTCGACGATCCGGAGATACGGGCCAAGGTGCGGCTGGCTCGCACCGGTGCGTTTCGCGACGTCGCGGCCACTCTGACATCAGCCCGCAAACGGCAGCTGATGCTCGACCTTATCGAGTGGTTGGCGGTCGGGCCCTGGCGTTCGGATCCAGACCGTGGGCAACTGCGTGCGGACCTCGCATTAGATTTCGCACGCATCGCGCTGGATCGTGTGCGCAAAAAAGTGAAGAAGCGCGGACGGGACCTGCAGGACACAAGCGACGAGGCCCGCCACCAGGTGCGCAAGGATGCGAAGAAGTTGCGGTATGCCGCCGACTTCTTCGCTGCGCTCTTTGCGGCCAAGAAGTCCCGCGCTCGCCGCCAGATCAAATTCACCCAGTCGCTCGCCGTGTTGCAGGACAAGCTCGGCACACTGAACGATATCGCATCCGCCCGGTCCATCCTGGAGGGGATCGGGCTGGAAACGGATGCGCCCGCGAAGCTGCTCACCCCCGCCGGCAACAGGCGTGATCTCCTGGTGTCTGCGTCCGAGGCATATGACGACTTCGTCGCCGCGAAGCGGTTCTGGACATAAGGCGTCTGTGACTCCGTAGTTCCGCCGTCTCATTCGCATGGCTCGGTGCATCGTGAAGCGAAAAGGCCAAATCTGCCATTGCTCGGTGTCTGGTTTCTCGTTGAGAAGCCAAGACTTTGCCAAGTTTAGCCCAGTAATCCACCTTGAGCGATCGCAACGTTGATTGTGACAGCTGGACGACAGATGGTACGCGTCACCTGAGGCGCTCAATGCGGTCATCTGGCGCCGCGAGGGCTACGAAAATGCGGGATGGTCAATGAGTGACAAGAAAAAGAAAGTCTACGTGACAATCGTTGATGGGGCGACCGACGGCCTATCGTCGGATTCGCTGTTTGCCTTTGTCAAAGAGAAACATCCGAGAGCCTCCAGCAAGAAAATAGTGCGCGCGGCGCTTCTTGCTTTGAGCGATTCAGATCTCCGTGATCGCAACATCCTGAACACTATCTACGCAATGGCGCTCAAGCATCGTCTGGACGGGATTGATGCGTCCGGTGACGAGGATGATGATGCAGACGGCCAGTCTACCGAACCCTTTGCGCCCGTACCGTCTGCGGCCTCGGTTATTTGAGGAGTGGACCGTCATGGTCGAAATAGGCCTTGTCGAAGTCCACGGCGGCGGCAAGTCTGTCGATGTTGTGGAAGATGACCTGGCCCTTCTTGAATGTCAGCATTCCATCCTCGCGGAGCTGACGAAGTACACGATTGACGTGAACCGCGGTCAGTCCCAGGGCGTCGGCCAGCATGTCCTGCGAGAGGGGGCACGCGTAACCCTCATTCGTCGCAAGGCCGACGAGCTTGAGCCGTGCGCCAAGTTCCAGCAGGAAATGGGCGGTGCGCTCAAAAGCGTCCCTGCGTCCGATGCTGACGAGGTGCTCGACCACCATTGCTTCATCCCGTGATGCGGCCCAGAGCACCGCTGTCGCGAGCCTCGGGGTCTGCGAGAACGCATCCAGGAGATCGTGCGCATGGATTTCTGACGCCTCGACCTTGGTTATCGGCTCGATCGTATGGTCCGCGGTGCGAAACAGGATCGAGCGCAGGCCGAGGAAATCGCCCGGAATCTGGAAATCGACGATCTGTCGGCTGCCGCTGCGCTGCAGCTTGTAGGAACAGGCCCAGCCAGAGGACGCAGCCCGATCGCTGTCACCCACTCGTCCACCAGGCGGGCATACTGCCTTGTGCTCATGTGGAGTGCGTGATCGACCCGGCTCGGGAAAGCGTAGTCTTCGACCGTGCCGCCACGCCGCTCGAGCCAGGCCAGCAGGCTCGCTCGTACATCGCCGGTGATTTCAAACTGGACCGGCCGTCCCGTCTTTTGCTGAACTACGATTGCCCGTGTCCTTATCTCCGGTCCGGCGACCACATCGCGGATCCTGATCTTGACCAAGTCGCAGCCGCGAAGCTTGCTGTCGATCGCAAGGTCGAAAAGGGCACGGTCACGAATGCGGCGCTCGCGATCTAGAAAGAAACGAACGGCCCAGATCTGATTCTGCGTGAGCGGGCGCTTGGTTCCCACCTTCTTCCCAGCATTCCAAGCTGTGCGCTCGCGGCTAGCATCATCGAATTGCGAATGACCCATGTGAGTTCTCCTCGGCCTTGATTGGCCAAACGAGAAACGGGTTCGCCAGTGTTGAAGCTTGGGGCCGCAAGCGGACTGGCAGCTTCTGGTCTTCGATCTCAAATAGCGGACCCTTAGAAATCCAACGTACTCGCGGACCAGTAAGGTCTGACACGCGTGTCGCCAGCCGGCTTGAGACAAGCACCCACTCGAAACCATACTTTGACGTGACTCCGCGACTGGCAAGTCAGCGACTTCCAAGCACGACGTTCAGCGTTAAAGTCCGTCTTTCGACGCACCCGCGACCCATTTCTCGGCGTATGATTGCATTGCTTCATCTTGGCTGCTTTTTTGCACTGGCTCGGACTGTAACGAACCCGAGGCGCTCCTGACCAGAAGCGCTGCGCCAAGGCTCGTGCCTGTGGAACCCTGCTGAAAGGCAACAGGCCTTCCTGTCGCGGCAGCAAGCATCGCGAGATAGGCCTTGTTGTCAGCAAACGGACCTTCGACGACGATGTCACCGTCAGCGTCTATCAAATCGAGACAGGTCGCTGTCATCAGCGCCAGATAGAAGCCCGCCGCAACCAGTCGTTCACCCCCTACAGGCTCTGACGGATACCAGGCAAAACGTCGGGCCGGATAGGGGCCGGAACCGCGGATTAGGGACGGCAGAAGCATCACGGAGTTGGACAGCACGGCCGACCATTCATCGTCACCGACGAGAAGCCCGGCGTCGGGTACAATCTGCTCGAACTCCCGCCCGCCCATGAAGCGCGCCGAGGGTACAGGATCGCCGAAGGCGTTGACGTTGACCAGCGTGTCGCGTGCCGGATCGAGTGGAATTCGGGGCCCGCCGACTGCCATCGAAACGACCCAGGTGCCCGTCGATACCACCGAGAAAGGTGGTTTTCGAGCAACTAGGTGTGGCAGCAGCGACGCATTGGAGTCATGGATACCGCAGGCGACGGGGGTTTCTGGACCGATGCCAGTGCGTGATGCGATCTCTGGAAGAAGCGGACCAAGCATGTCTGCCGCACGGCGCATCGGCGGGAACATGCGGCGCCAGCTCATCTGTTCCACCAGCGTTGAGAAGTCGTGCGCATGCGGGTTCCAGAGATCGGTGTGGCAGCCAAGCGACGTAACCTCGCTTGCCGCAATGCCCGTGAGTCTCATTGTCCAGAACTGGGGGTAGGTCAGGATCGCCTTGGCTTCGGCGAAGGCGTCGGCGAAATTTCGTTGCTGCCAAAAGAGCTGCGCGCCGAGGTTGAGCCCCGCAGGCAATTCTGGCGATCCGGTTGTAGCGAAGGGCGGTCGGATTTCTTCATAGGTCTCGCGTGTCTCGTCCGGGCCGCCGAACTCGTAATCGAGCACCGGGAGCACGAGTTCGCCCCGAGCGTCAACCAGCGCCGCGGTTGCACCATGTGTGGTGACGGAAACCGCATCGATGGGTCGTTCGCTCTGCAGCGCCGCGAGGCCGTCGAGCAAAAATGTCCAGATCGCATCGACGTCGTGGTGCGGATACGGTCCGTCGGTGCGAACCCGGTTGGGCTGGGTTCGCGAGGTCGTCTCGCGCCGCGTGTCGAGATCGACCAGCGCCACCTTGGAGTTGGTCTTGCCGATATCGACAACGGCCACATGGCGGATGTCGGCGCTGGTCATTTCATGTGAAACATGGTTTCCAGTGGCACGGCCACCGGCTCGTTGTCAGGCTTTGTCTGCATGATGTCGGCCATATGCGCCCACCATTTGCCCATTACCGGATGGTTCGGCAGATCGTCCATCGTGTGGCCGTCCCGGCGCCACAACACGCCGAAAAGCGAATTACATCCTTCGTCGAGATGAATCGAATAGTCCGAGACACCGGCCTCGCGCAGCAGCACCACGAGTTCAGGCCAGATCGCTTCGTGCCGACGGATATACTCCGTCTTCATGCCCGGGATTAGCCGCATGCGGAACGCGTATTTCTCGGGCATCAGGCCGCTTGCCTTCCCTTGATGCGCCGCCAGAAGATGGGCAACGCGATGACGGAAATCAGCAGCAGGCCGATGAAGATCGACATGACGATACCCGGAACGTTGAGCAGGCCAAGTCCGAAGGTCACCAGCCCCATGATGAAGGCGGCAAGCACGACGCCCATGATGCTGCCGGCGCCACCAAGGATCGATACACCGCCGAGCACGACCATGGTGATGACTTCGAGCTCGTAGCCCTGCGCAATCGAAGGCCTTGTCGAGCCGAGCCGCGACGTAATGAGCACGGCGGCGATGCCGGCCATCAGCCCGGTCAGGCAGAACAGCACGAACTTGATGCGACCAACCCGGACCCCGGAATATTGCGCCGCGACCGCGTTGTTGCCGATGGCGAATATGCGCCGCCCGAAGCTCGTCCTGTGCAGCAGGAAGCCGTATACAACGGCGGCAGCGAGGACCAGCACCAGTTCAAACGACACCACCCACCAGACATAACCCTGTCCGAAGAAGGCGAAGCTAGCCGGATAGCCCTTGTAGGCCTGGTCGCCGAGAATGATGAAGGCGATGCCGCGGAAAAGGCTCATCGTGCCGATGGTCACGACGATCGACGGCAGGCCGAGCCGGGTCACCAGCATGCCATTGAAGGCACCGCAGGCGAGCCCCGAAACGATGCCAATCAGCACCAGACCCGGTGTGCCTACGCCGGCCTGCACCGCCATGCCCATCAGGGTCGAAGCGAGTGCGACGATGGCGGCGACCGAAAGATCGATCTCGCCGGAGATGATCAGCAGCGCCATGGCCAGGGCAATCAGCGCCTTCTCGGTGAAGTTGAAGGTCAGGTCGGATAGCGACCAGGCGTCGAGAAAGTATGGCGAGGCGAAGCTGTTGGCGATGAAGATGGCGACGGCGACAAGTACCAGCAGCGCCTCCCAAGAGAGGACCAGCGAAACCAGCGGCCGGTCGAGCCGGTCGGGAACCCGTCGTGGCGCAATGATGTCGGTTGTTGCGCTCATGCCGCTTCCGCCTTTCTCAGGATGATGCGGCCCTGCTTGCGTTCGCCGCGCGCGTTGAGGGCGACGGCCAGGATGATGGCAGAGCCCGAGATCGCCATCTGCCAGAAGGGTGAGATGTTCACTACCGGTAGCGCGGAAGCAATGATGCCGAGGAAGAGCGCTCCCAGTACGGCGCCAACGACCGAGCCGATGCCGCCGGCGATCGAGATGCCGCCGATGACGCAGGCGGCGATGATGTTGAGCTCGTAGCCGTTGGCGACCTCGACGGATGCGATGACGTAGCGCGAGATCCACAGGTAGCCGGCGAGGCCGGCGACAAGCCCCGAGATGCAGAAGGCGACGAACTTGGTGCGCCCGACATCGATGCCGGCATAGACCGACGCAGTCGGATTGACGCCGACGGCATAGATCGAGCGGCCGAGAGCGGTCCTGGTCATCACCAAGAAGAACAGGACGATGACGCTGACGGCGACCCATGACAGCACGGGAATGCCTAAGATCTGCGCGCGCTGGAATCCGATGAAGGCAGGGCTCATCTGGTCGGCGTTGACCCAGGCGCCGCCTGACAACACGAAGGTCGCGCCGCGATAGATGGTCAGCGTGCCTAGCGTCACCACGATCGATGGAATGTCGAGCTTCCAGACAAGCAGGCCGTTGATGGCGCCGAGCAGCAGCCCGACGGCAAGCGCCACAATGATCAGCAGTGTAATGGGAATGGCCGGATACGCGGCGTTGAGCATCGCCACCACCATGCCGGTGAAGCACAAATTGGCAGCCATCGACAGGTCAACCGAGCGCGTCAGGATGACGACCATCTGGCCGAGCGCCAGGATCATCAGCAGTGAGGTGTCGTTGAACAGCTGGGCTAGGTTGCCGGGATGGGCAAATCCGGCAAAGCGGGACGAAACAAGGCCGATCATCGCCAAGATGGCCGCAGCCAGCCATATCTCGCGATTGTTGAGCAGCGCCCTCATGCAGAAATTCCCGCCGCTGTCTCGACCAGCTTAATCGCATCCAGACCCTCGTTGTCGAAGATTTCGGCAATACGTCCCTCGCGCATGACGACGACGCGGTCCGACATGCCGAGGATCTCGGGCAGTTCGGAGGACACCATGATCACCGAGAGGCCCTCGGCGACCAGTTCGGCCATGAATCCGTGCACGGCCGCTTTCGAGCCGATGTCGATGCCCTTGGTCGGCTCATCGAGAATGATCACCTTGGGCGCCGTCGCCAGCCATTTGGCGATGACGATCTTCTGCTGATTGCCGCCCGACAGCGTGCCGACATCCTGGCTCAACGAGGCGGCGCGCAGGTCGAGCCGCTCCGTGTAGGCCCGGGCAAGATCAAACTCCTGCTTCATCCGCAATACGCCTGAGGACGAAGTGCGTTTGAGCGATGGCAGCGACACGTTCTTGAAGATCGGCATGCCGATCACGACACCTTGCTTTCCGCGTTCCTCCGGCACGTAGACGATGCCGGCATCGATCGCGTCGGCCGCCGATTTCGGCGCGATAGCCTTGCCCTCGAGAGAGATCTCGCCGCTGCTGGTCCGCGTGATGCCGAAGATTGCCTGCATGACTTCGCTGCGACCGGCGCCGACCAGGCCGTAAAAGCCAAGAATCTCGCCCTTGTGCAGGTCGAAGGAAATGTCGTCGAACTCGGTCGGGTGCGACAGGTTGCGGACGCTAAGTACAGTTGCGCCTATGTCTGTCTCGCGCCGCGGGAAGATCTGGTCGACGGCGCGCCCGACCATCATCTGCACGATCTCGCCCTGGCCGCTGTCCGCGAGCAGTCCTTCGCCCACCATCTCGCCGTCCCTGAACACTGTGTAGCGGTCGGCGATGCGAAAGATCTCATCGAACTTGTGGCTGATGAACAGCACCGCCTTGCCGTCGCTCTTGAGGAACTCGATCAGCAGGAACAGTTCTTCGATCTCCTTGGCCGAAAGTGCGGCCGTCGGTTCGTCCATGATAACGATCTGTGCGTCAATCGACATGGCGCGGGCGACCGCCACGAGATGCTTGTTGGCGATGCCGAGGTCCCTGAGCCGCGCGTCGGCGGCGATATGGCCGGCGCGCATGGTGGCCAGGACTTCGCTCGCATTGGCTCGCATCGTCTTCCAGTCGATCGTGCCAAGACGCGTGCGCGGCGCGTGGCCTAGAAAGATGTTCTCGGCAACCGAGAGGTCGTCGAACAGCACCGTCTCCTGGTGGATCGCCGTGATGCCGTGCTCGAATGCCTTATGTGCGCTGCTTAGTTCGACAGCCGTGCCGTCGATGCTGATTTCGCCGGAATCGGGCTGGTAGATGCCGGTCAGGATCTTGACCAGCGTCGACTTACCGGCGCCGTTTTCGCCGATCAGTGCCGCCACCTGACCCGGATAAAGCGACAGGCCGACATCGTGCAATGCGCGCACGCCCGGAAAGCTCTTGCTGATGCCGGTCAGGGTCAAGCGTGGCGGTGGCGAAGGGCGAACGGTTTCGGTTTCTGGAGAAAGGGCTGTCGTGTCCATTTTGTCCGCTCCAGGCCCCGCAGGTTCGCGGTCGGAAGAGGCGGTGAAGATTGGTGCTTCGCCGCCTCGGTCCGAACTATACGCGGATCAGTAGATCTTGGAGAATTCTTCGATGTTGCTCTTATCGAACGTGAAGGGAGCCGCCATCGCTGCCGAGTTGGTGTCGTCGAGCGTGACTTCTCCGACGCGGCCAATGGACAGCGTCGCGCCCGGCTTGGCTTCGTCCTTCTTAACCGCCAGGTCGTGGGCGAGATAGACGGCAGAGTAGCCAAGGTCGATCGGGTTCCACAAGGCGACAGCCTGCGATGCGCCATTGTCGATGAACTGCTTGAACTCCGATGGCAGGGCCAGGCCGGTTACATTGACCTTGCCGATCAGGCCTTCATCCGTCACCACCTGCGCGGCGGCAACGACGCCGACCGTGGTCGGGGCGATGATCGCCTTGAGGTTGGGGTAAGACTTCAGCAGGCCCTTGGCCTCGTCGGTGCTCTTTGCCGAATCGTCATCGCCATAGACAGTGGCGACGAGGTTGATGTTGGGGAATTTTCCCGGCAGCGCCGCCTTGGCTGCTTCGATCCAGGCATTCTGGTTGGTTGCGGTGGAGGATGCTGAAAGGATCGCCACGTCGCCGCCCTCGGGCAGGTAGTCGGCAGCGAGCTTGATGATGGTTTCGCCGATCAGATTGGTGTCCGACGGGTTGAGGTGCATCTGACGGCCTTCCGGCGCCACGCCCGAGTCCCAGGAGATCACGGTGATGCCGCGTTCCATGGCCTTCTTCAGTGCCGGAACCAGCGCGTCTGCGTCGTTGGCGGAGATGGCGATGGCGTCGACTTTCTGGGCGATCAGCGCGTTGACCACTTCGATCTGCGCTTCTGCCGTGGCCTTTGTCGGGCCGGTGTAGATGATGTCGACGTCGCCCAGTTCCTTGGCGGCTTCCTCGGCCCCCTTGTTGGCAGCGTCGAAAAAGCCGTTGCCGAGCGATTTCACGACCAGTGCGATCTTGACGTTCTCTGCATAGGCCGTGTTGGCGAACATGGCAGCCGAGAGTGCTGCGGCGACCATCAGTTTCTTGACAATACTCATCCGTAATTCCTCCCTTGTGTTGCATTCTATCACCACCGCGGCCTGGTATTTCCTCACGCCTGCAGCGAAGATTCCTCCTTATTTGCCGGCAAACCACGCGCCACGATGAGCGACACGCCGGCAGTCTCAAGCATCTTTGCTTCCCGGTCCTCGATACCGTCATCGGTAATGACGGTGGCGATCCGCGACAGGCCGCACAGGATCAGGCTGGAGCGCAGCCTGAACTTCGACGAGTCGACCAGAACCACCAGTTCGTCGGCCTGGTCGATCAGCTTCTGCTCGGCCTGGATGAGCAGCGGATCGCCCTCCATCAGGCCGAGTGGTCCGAGGCCCTGCGCGCCCATGAACATGCGCCGCGCATAGAAATTGCGCGTCACGTCATTGTCGAAGGGCGACAAAATGATGTTCTGCTCGCGGTAGACCGTCCCGCCGGACACCATGACGGCATTCTTGGAATGCTTGAGCAGGTGCTCGGCGATTGGAAAGGAATTGGTGAAGATCGGCATCCTGCGCAGCGCCAGGAAATGCACCATCTGGAAGGTCGTGGTGCCGCCATTGATGATGATCGGCTCGCCGTCCTTGCACAGTTCCACCGCCTCGCGCGCAATGGCGCGCTTCTGCGCGGCGTGCAAAGTTTCGTTGACGGAAAAGGGCCGGCCGGCAAGGCCGATGAACTGGGGTGGCGAGATCGCCTCCGCGCCGCCGCGTACCCTCCGCAGGCGCTTCTGGACGTGCAGCGCGGCGATATCGCGTCGGATCGTCGCCTCGGACGATTCCGTAAGATCGACCATCTCCTGAACCGTCACAACAGGCTTTTCCTGCACGGCGGACAGTATCAGACGATGGCGTTCTTTCTCGTGCATGGTTCCTCCCCTGCCTGGCCATCTAGACGTGCAAAAAGATCAGTGTCAATCATTTCCAGTCAGATATTTTCATTGTGCAGTGCAGTATGATCGAAATTGATCGTTTGTGATTGACAAACTTCCGGCCGCCATGTGAATTTGCCGCCAATGGCCGGCGCCACGACGCCTGCCAAACGGGAGGTTTCAAGACATGCTCGACAAGCGCGCCGGCGCACGACTCGCCAATCTGTGGGACGACGCAAAAGCGTCCGCGATGAGCGAGCCCGAACGCCTCGTCTATCGCTCGAATACGCTGGGCTCCGACAAGCGTGTCACCAATTACGGCGGCGGTAACACCTCGTCGAAGGTCTGGCAGAACGATCCGCTGACCGGCGAGAGTGTCGAGGTCCTGTGGGTCAAGGGCTCGGGCGGCGACAGCGCCTCGCTCAAGCTGGATGGCCTTGCGACGCTCTACATGGACAAGCTGCGGGCTACTAAAAGGCTTTACCGCGGCGTCGAACACGAAGATGAAATGGTCGGCTATCTGCCGCATTGCACCTTCGCTCTCAATCCACGCGCCGCCTCCATCGACACGCCACTGCATGCTTATGTGCCGAAAGCGCATGTCGACCACATGCATCCCGACGCGATCATTGCAGTGGCTGCCGCAAAGGATGGCCGCGCCATCACCAAACAGATATTTGGCGACGCCATCGGCTGGCTGCCGTGGAAGCGGCCTGGATTCGAGCTCGGCCTATGGCTTGAGAAATTCTGTCTTGAGAACCCCGACGCAAAAGGCGTTATCCTCGAAAGCCACGGGCTGTTCACCTGGGGCGACACGCAGAAGGAATGCTACGACAACACGATCGCGACGATCAACCAGGCGATGGATTGGTTCGAGAAGAGCAGTGCCGGCAAAGCCATCTTTGGTGGCGCCGTCGTCGAGTCGCTCGCTGCACCGGCGCGCCGCGCCATTGCCGCGCGGCTGATGCCGAAAATCCGTGGGCTGATCTCGGAAGGCGGCGGCAAGCTCGGCCATTTTGATGATTCGCCTGCCGTGCTGGAATTCGTGAATTCGGCTGATCTCCGGCCGCTGGCAGCGCTCGGCACGTCATGCCCGGACCACTTCCTGCGCACCAAGATCCGGCCGCTGGTAATAGAGTTCGACCCGGCGAAACCCGACATTGAGGCTGTGATCGAAAGGTTGCCGGCCGACATCAACGCCTATCGGGATGGCTACAAGGCCTATTATGACCGTTGCAAAGGTGAGGCGTCGCCTAAGATGCGCAACCCGAATGCCGTAGTCTACCTGATGCCGGGCATAGGCATGTTCACCTTCGCTGGCGACAAGGCAACGGCGCGCATCTCCGGCGAATTCTACATCAACGCCATCAACGTGATGCGCGGCGCCTCGAGCGTGTCGGAATATGTCGGCCTGCCGGAGCGGGAAGCATTCGGGATCGAATACTGGCTGCTTGAAGACCTGAAACTCCAGCGCATGCCCAAGCCGAAATCGCTCGCCGGCAAGATCGCGCTGGTTACCGGCGGCGCCGGTGGCATCGGCCGCGCAACGGCGACACGCCTGCTGAGCGAAGGCGCTTGCGTGGTGCTGGCCGACATCGATGGCTCAGCGCTGGACGAGGCGACAGCCGAACTTTCGGCCGCCCATGGTGGCGATTTCGTCCGGCAGGCTCTGATCGACGTCACCAGCGAGGAACAGGTGGCCGCCGGTTATGCGGAAATGGCGGTCGAGTTCGGCGGCATCGACATTCTGGTCTCGAATGCCGGGCTCGCCTCGTCCGCGCCGATCGAGGACACCACGCTGGCTCTGTGGAACAGGAACATGGACATCCTGGCGACCGGTTATTTCCTGGTCAGCCGTGAAGCCTTCCGCTTATTCCGCGCGCAGGACATCGGCGGCAACGTCGTCTTCGTCGCCTCCAAGAACGGCCTTGCCGCTTCTCCCAACGCAGCCGCCTACTGCACGGCCAAGGCTGCCGAGATTCACCTCGCCCGCTGCCTGGCTCTGGAAGGCGCGGAGGCGCAGATCCGTGTCAACGTCGTCAATCCGGACGCAGTGTTGCGCGGCTCTAAGATCTGGACAGGCGAGTGGAAGGAACAGCGCGCGGCTGCCTACAAGATGTCGACGGACGAGTTGGAGGAGCATTACCGCTCGCGTTCGATGCTCAAGCGCTCGGTTTTTCCCGAGGACATCGCCGAGGCGGTCCATTTCTTCGCCTCCGAAATGTCGGCAAAATCAACTGGCAATATTCTGAACGTCGACGCGGGAAACGCGCAGAGCTTTACACGCTAGCTGCCGCCCGGCATCGTCCGGGTGGACACGGGAGGAGTTTGCAGTGACCGAAGAGATCGTCTCGGCCGACGTGGTGGCGCGTGACAATGCGGCACGCGCCGCAAACCTGAAGCACGACTACGAGGCGCTCGGCGATCAGCTCGACCGTCGCGGTATCGCCATTGATGCCATCCGCGACAAGGTGGCTGCGTTCCATGTCGCCATCCCGTCTTGGGGCGTTGGTACCGGCGGGACTCGATTTGCCCGCTTTCCTGGCGCCGGCGAACCACGTGATATTTTCGACAAGATCGAGGACTGCGCCGTCATCCAGCAGCTGACACAGGCGACGCCGAAGGTCTCACTGCACATTCCCTGGGACAAGGCCGATGCCAACCGGTTGAAGCAAGCGGCTTCGCGCTTCGGGCTCGGCTTCGACGCAATGAACTCCAACACATTCGCTGACGCCAAGGATCAAGATCTGTCCTACAAGTTCGGCTCCCTGTCGCACGCGGATGCTGGCACCCGCAACCAAGCTATCGAGCATAATCTGGAATGCATCGAGATTGGCCGGACAATCGGCTCGAAGGCATTAACGGTCTGGATCGGCGATGGTTCGAATTTCCCAGGTCAGGTAAACTTCTCCAAGGCCTTCGAGCGCTACCTCGACTCCATGCGTGTCATTTATGCCGAACTGCCGGAGGGCTGGAAGCTGTTCTCCGAGCACAAGATGTACGAACCGGCCTTCTATTCGACCGTGGTTCAGGACTGGGGAACCAACTACATCATCGCACGCGAACTCGGCCCGAAGGCTTATTGCCTCGTCGACCTTGGCCACCATGCGCCAAACGTCAACATCGAGATGATCGTGTCGCGGCTGATCCAGTTCGGAAAGCTCGGTGGCTTCCACTTCAACGACTCGAAATATGGCGATGACGATCTCGATGCTGGGTCGATCGATCCCTACCGGCTGTTTCTGGTGTTCAACGAATTGGTCGATGCCGAACTGAACCACGCCGAGGGGTTTGAGCCAACTCATATGCTGGACCAGAGCCACAACGTCACCGACCCGATTGAAAGCCTGATGCTATCGGCCGTCGAAGTGCAGCGCGCCTATGCTTCCGCGCTGCTTGTCGACCGCAAGGCGCTGGAGGGTTTCCAGGAGGCCAACGATGCGCTGATGGCAACCCAGACCCTTAAGGTGGCCTTCCGCACCGACGTCGATCCGATCCTCGCCATGGCCCGACTGCAATCCGGCGGCGCCATCGATCCGTTAGCAGCCTACCGAGCCAGTGGCTATCGGGCACAAGTTGCCGCGGAACGTCCCGCAGTTGCTGCCGGCAGCAGCGGTATCGTTTAGGGCGATCCCCATTCCTCCAGCGGGATAGCCGGCGATGTCAGCTTTCAGTAATCTGCGGAGCCAATCGCTACGGCCGGGATGAGGCGCAAAGCTGAACGACCGGAACTGGGCCAGACCATCCTGTTTGGGGATTGAGGATCGATGAGCTGCCGATGCACATCACTGATCCCGGCGTCCGCTTCCGACCCGAGGCTGTGTGAAAACTCGATCTGCCAACATGTCCCTAGAAAGCCATTCCACTTGGTTCCCCCGTAGGCCGAAATCCAGGACGTTTCTCAGGAATTCCTAGGCAAGAACGAACTAGACGCCGAGGCGTTTGCCCAAGACGGAATCATTTTCTACTTGCTAATTTTCGTGCCGAGTTTTCCCACAGCCTCGACCCCATGTCAGTCGTTTGGGACTAGCATGCAACTCCTGAAAACTGCCATTCAACCGTTCGAACTGAGACGCCCAACTCGTCATTCAAGCGAGGATGGGAGCCATGGTCGGGTGGGCTTAGGTCATGCAGCCTAGGCGGGAGCCGGGAAACCTTGAGGCCGCTCTTGCCAAGTCGCTTGTGTCCCATGGTTCTCTCCTGGCTTGGGGTTGAGGCTATCAGTAGCGTGCAAAATGGCAAAGCGCACATGATTGCGGGCAGGCGCCTGTAGTCATAAGCGCTTGGTTCGCCGGTGGCTTATCTGTTGGCCGAAAATGTTCTAGGCTCTGTCCGAATGGCAGCTCTATCCGCGTCAGTGTTGCAGAGCCGGATGATCCGCCTCAGCAAACGAGGGCAGGGACGACGAAATGCAATACATGCTGATGTTTTATGAGAACGAGGCCGAGATCGCCGCCCAGCGCGACAACGCCGAACGTTCCGGACCCTATTGGGACGCCTGGAACGCCTATATGGGTGCGCTGTACCCGACAGGCATCGTCCTTAGAGGCGACGCGCTTCTGTCCCCTTCGGCGGCGACCTCGATTCGGCTCGAAGGCGGCAAGCGCCTGGTGCAGGACGGACCAGTGGCGGCTACCAAAGAACAGTTGGCCGGTTATGTCGTGATCGAGGTCCCGGATCTCGATGCTGCGCTGTCCTGGGCGGCGCGCTGCCCTGCGGCTTCCCACGGGGCTGTCGAAGTGCGCCCCGTGCTGGATCTGTCCAATCAGGGCTAAGCGGTGTACGGCAGCCTTCAAGACCACGGGCGGCGGGCGGCGGAGAACGCTGCCCGCACCTCTTATGGGCGCCTTCTCGCGTATCTTGCGCGGCAATGGCGGGACGTGGCCGCAGCCGAAGATGCCCTGGCCGAGGCGTTTGCCCGGGCGCTCGACAGCTGGCCTACACAAGGTGTGCCGGCCAACCCCGATGCTTGGCTGATGGTAGCGGCGCGCAACCGGCTGCGCGATGAAGCGCGGGCGCGGAAAACACGCGAACAAACGACCAGCAGCCTCCTGGTGCTGGCACCGACAGAAACCGAGGACATGCCCGTGATTGCCGACAAGCGGCTGGAGCTGATGTTTGTGTGCGGCCACCCGGCAATCGATGCTGCCGCGCGCACGCCCCTGATGCTGCAAACCGTGCTGGGGCTGACCGCCAAGCGCATCGCCTCGTCGTTCCTTGTTTCCCCCGACACGATGGGACGGCGGCTGAGCCGGGCCAAAGCCCGCATCAAATACACGGGGATTGCCTTTGAGGTGCCAGAGGAAGACGAGCTGGGTGAGCGAATGGGCGATGTGCTCGAGGCGATCTACGCCGCTTATGGGCAGGGCTGGGACAGCACGGGTAGCGACGACCAGACGCGCAAGGGGCTGACCGAAGAAGCGATCTGGCTGGCGCGGGCGCTGGTGGAGTTGCGGCCAGAAGACGCCGAGGCGCTGGGCCTTTTGGCGCTGATGATGTTTTGCGAAAGCCGCAGCGCCGCGCGGCGGGTGGAGGGGCGCTATGTGCCGCTGGCCAAGCAGGATACGGCGCTCTGGGATCTGCCGATGGCGCGCGAGGCTGAGGACAAATTGCGAACTGCCGGAGGGCTCAAGCAGCCAGGGCGTTTCCAGCTGGAGGCGGCGATCCAGTCGGTGCTGGTGCAATCGCGCCTGACGGGCGCGGATTTGCGCGTGCCTGCGTGGACGCTGCATGGGCTATTGGCGCAGAAGGCACCCACGATCGGCAATCTGGTGGGGCTGGCGGCAGCCACGGCCGAGATGCATGGCCCTGAAGCGGGCCTTCATGAACTGGCGCAGCTGCCAGAAGCGGTGACGGGCGACTATCAGCCGTTCTGGGCGCTCAAGGCGCAATTGCTGCAGCGGCTGGGTACCGACCGACAAGCCACTGAAACGGCTTTCCGGCGGGCCATTGGCTTGACGGAGGATGGTGCAGTGCGAGAATATCTCATCGGCAAGTCAACGCAACAGGCCGGTTGAGCAACAGGACTGGCGATGAGTTTTTATTCCCTCGGGTTCGAGGGGGGCGGTCGATACCCTCGACTATGAAAAGTATCTTTATTCCGTAATCTACCTGCCGGCTGAGATCGCCGCCCAGCTGCCGCTCGCTGTTCATCCGCGGCTGCGCGTCGAGGGCCAAATCAACGATTATCCGTTTTCAGGGGCCTTCATTCCGTCGTCGCAGGGCCATCACCTGATCCTTGGTTTGGCACGGCTCAAGGCCATGGGTCCCAAGGTCGGCATGCCGGTCGAGCTGCGCTTTAACATTGCCGACCAGGACGGCGTCGATGTTCCCGACGAACTGCTCGGCGCCTGTTTGCCGACAATGCGGCGCAGCAGGCCTGGGACGTGCTGAGGCCGGGCAAGCAACGGGGGCTGGCTCATTTTGTCGGCTCGGCTACCTACAAGCGTTATCAGGTCGATCGCTGCTTCTCGGCTGATGCCCGTCTCAATCATCAAACGGTGAATACGCCATGACATATCCTTGTCGTCCTGACTCTGGAGTTTATTTGCCATACATAATCCTAGCGGGTTCTTGGGGGGTGATTGATGCGCCAACTGCGATCCAAAAACCAGAACCGCCGGCTTGTTGCACTCATCCGACCTATGAACACAACCCTCGCGGGCCAAACCCTATGTCCGACGGCGAAGATTCATGATTGCATCTGCGCAATCAGCTCGCTGTCGATCGCCTTGGCTGCCTTATAAGCGGGACGTTCCGCGATACGCTCACGGTAGGTGCTAAAGACATTGCGATCCGGCAAGGATTTGAACTGAAGCCCCCAATCCACAGCGCTCCCGACATACACATCGGCCATCGTGAAGCGCGCACCGCAAACGTGGTCGTGAGCAGAGAGCCAACTTTCCAGCGCGTCGACCGTCCGCTCATAGTTGCCGAAACCAGTCATCGCCTGCTGATCTTCGTTGACCGTCCAACCAAGCGCCCTTGCCGTGATAGCCTGCTCCAGTGGCCCGGCGGCAAAGAAGAGCCAGCGGAAATAATCTGCCTTTTCGTCCTCCTTTGGCAAAAGGTTTGGCATTTCAACCTCGGCTAGATAGTGGCATACGGCAGCGGCTTCGGTGATGACCCGGTCGCCACCCGCAAGGTGATGGATGATCGTTGGCACCTTAGCCATCGCATTCGCTTCAGTCAGCGCTTTCGGCTTGTTCTGCCAAGACACCAAAACGGGATCATAATCCGCCTCCGCCTCGTGCAGAGCCCAGCGGGCTATTTGCGCTCGGCTCATCGGGTTGAAGAAAAACGTATAGTCGGACATTGGATGCTCTCTCATTCTTGCTGTGCCTTTTCGTTTTGCACTCAAATCACCCCGACCCCTTCAAGACAACAAAACGTCGTGCGCAGCATACAATATGGCGCGGCGATTTGGTGGCTGTAAAAGGCCATGCTGCAATTGGCCCGCGATCGAATTGGGACGCCGATCACGGGGTCAGCCAACGCAATGGCTCGCGAGAATTAGCACTGGGTTCAGAATGCGGATGCAGCCTAGAACTACTTTGGCAGAAGTGTGATTTTTAGGATTCCCTTGACGCGATTTCCCTGATTCATAGGGAGCCAGCTTTTTGGGAGGCTGGTGATGGCAGAAGATTGGCGTGGCGATTTGGAGCGTTGGCTGGCGCCGTACC
>JBBSOT010000068.1:0-17836 GCA_038259455.1 Hyphomicrobiales bacterium
GATTCCGGCTGACGCAGGGCGATGATGTCGGTATCGTTCGGCATAGGCGTATCGTTCCTTCTGGAAGTTCTGGCAGGCTTGGACACCCGCCACGATACGCCGCCTTCTCAAACACCGTCACCCATTTCCTGGCATAGCTCGCGGACTGGCCGCGGCACCCCGATGCCGCCAGAGTTCCGGCGCGAGGCGCCAAGCAGATCGCTGGCCGCTCTCATGCACGATCCGCTCGGGCGCAAGCGGCCTGTTCTTCAACCAGCCTGCGATCCCGTCCGGATCGGCCGGTGACACGCCACGCGCTACCATCTTCCCGTTTTCATCGACAACGCAAATCGAAACCTCTTTGAAAGACACATCGAATCCGGCATAGTTCTTCATGGTCCTTCTCCTCACGGCTTATATCCAAGAGCCCATTATACCGGACCTCGTTCGCCATTGGAGAGCGACCGCCGCAATCACATCATGTCTTCAGTATTGCCACGAACAGAGCGAATTTCCGTTTTTTTCGCTGCATCGACGAGAACACGAACTTGCTGATCTGGCATAAGATCAGCGATCTTCTTAGCTTTTTTGAGGGTTGTCATTTCGAAACCTCCAGTGTGTGTTATGGGGTTTGCGTGGCCCCGGTAACGAAGAAATGGGAGGCAGGCATTTCAAAGCGATATCGGCAATTTTCTTAAAAAGGTTTCCCACGCTCCCCATATCCGCGGCTCCCGGGCGCCCAGCGAAGCTCTGCCTGACTACGCGCATTGTGGCGGAAATGGTTGCCGCATCACCAAAGGTTTGCCTTGCGCTGTGACGGTCGCGACAATCAACTCATCGCCAAAAACGAAAAACGGGAGGTCTCGTTCGCCCGTCACGATCTCGCTTACGAGGGCGGCGCCAGCGAGGAACGCGTCCCGGCGGCTGGGCAGCGGATGCGCATCCGGCGTTCCAATCGTGTTGGGCAGGCCGGGTGCTGCCTGGAACTCAACATTCGCAACATAACCACCCTTTACCTTGTCGATATGGAGGGCGCGAAGTGCCTCGCGGGTGAGATGCGGGTAGCCGGTCTCCGGCGTTTCCTCGGGAATGTACCATTTCGCCGCGAGGGCAGACATAATGATGTCGAGGAGAGCGGTGCTGTGCCGGCTCGGTTTGACGACTTTCTTCTTGGTCTTGGACATCTGGTTTTCTTTTCTTTGTTGTTCGTTGGGTGAATAGGCTTCTGCGAGGAAGTTGGTCTCATTGCAGAATGCCAAAAGAAATTTTCTCAGTTTGCTGAGTGCGGGTGTCATACCGGCGCGGCGCCGCATGAGTACGACTTCAGGCATGTGCGCCTGAAGTCCGATGAGTTCATGGCCAGAGCACCGCGTACTCGACGATGACGCGCGTGCCTGGCGCGTATTTGCCCTGGCGCACATCATATGCCGCGTCGTCGCCACCGCAGGTCATCTCCATGTCGCTGACAAAGCCGGGCAAGCCACTTCCGGCGAGGCCCTTCAGGCCATCGAGAAGCTCCTCCGCCACGTAATATCTCTCTGCCTCCACGGCCTCGAACAGGCGCGCTTTCTGCGCTTCTTCCAAGGTATCGATGTCGCCAGTGTCCAGAAACAGATTCATTGTGTCGGCATCGACATTGGCGAGGCATGTGCCGACCTTGTGTAATGTGGCGCGCCAGCTCTCTTGGACAAAAGACGGGCCGTAATCGTCGGACTCCAAGCGGAAAGCATTGAAGCGCTCTGAGACGATGCCCAGAACCTCGATCAGCGGGCCGCCATCCATTTCATCGTCCGTGCCTGCAAGGACCCCGACCTGCGCTGACGCGTACTCGACGAGATCATCCAGATTCAGTTTCGGGTCAAAGCCGCCCGGGGAGAAGTCTTGCTCATCGAGAAGCAGACATTTGTTGGTGTGGTAAATTCCCAAGGTGTTTCCTTTCGTGTCGGGGCCGCCGCAACGGGTGTGATGATCAGGAGATTGGTGTGGTGCCGGAGCCCGGAAGGCTGGTTTGTTCCGGATGACTTTCCGCCGAGATCACACAAACTCCTTAGCTTTCGGACCACTTGGCCTTTCGAGCTGCACAGGAAGTGGTGTGGTTTTCAGATCCGAAAAAATACGGGTTTGGTATGTTTGCGTTTGTCACTTTGGACCTCCTGCGTTTCGGTCCACATGACATTGGACGGTCGCCAAAATTCGGAAGAAAAAAGTTTGATTACTTTGCTGTATGCGCGCAGACTGGAATGAAAAAGTCTTAAAAAAGCATTTCAAAACAATAGGTAATGCGCCGAAGCATCCGAGGATCGCGAGCTTTATTCATCAAGGAAAGACGGCGACACATGACCAACTGCAGTCCAGCCTCGGCCACTGTCCCCCTCAGTCAGAACAGTTGTCGCCTGCACTACTTTTGAAAGTATACCCTGAGGCGGGCGGGACAGGATGACGATTTGGCGTATTCAGTGGAGAGGAAGGCGGCGGTTCTGGCGAAGATGCTTCCGCCGAACAACATGCCCTTGCGACGGCTGTGGCAGGAGGAAGGTATCAGCCAGGCGACGCTCGCGAAGTGGCGAGCTGAGGCGCGGGCCAAGGGGCAGCTTCTGCCCGACGCGAATGCAGGGACGGAGGGCTGGACCTCGCGCGACAAACTCGCGGCGGTGATCGAGACGGCCGCGATGAACGCGGCGGATCTGGGCGAATACTGTCGGCGCCGGGGCGTCTATCCGGAGCAGCTCCATGTCTGGCGCGAGGCCTGCGAGCGGGCGAACGACTGGGAGCGTGCAGCAACAAGCCGGATTACCCGCGAGACGAAGGACGACAAGAAGCGGATCAAGGAGTTGGAGCGGGACCTCGCTCGCAAGGAGAAGGCGCTGGCGGAAGCCGCCGCGCTGATGATCCTCAGAAAAAAGGCCGAGGCGATCTGGGGCTGCGGAGGCGAGGACGAATGACCTCCACCCCGGATCGCCGCGACATCGTTGCCCTGATCGACAAGGCCATGGCGGCAGGCGCCCGCCAGGCTGCGGCTTGTGCCGAGCTTGGTCTGACCGCACGCACCCTGCAGCGCTGGACGGTGCCGGAGGGCGGGGTCCGGGACGACCGCCGCCCCTCGGCCGCGCATCCCGCGCCCGCCAGCAAGCTCAGCGAGGAGGAGCGCGACCTGATCGTGGCAACCTGCAACGCGCCTGAATTTGCCAGCCTCCCGCCCAGCCAGATCGTGCCGCGGCTGGCTGACCAGGGCATCTGGATCGCCTCGGAATCCAGCTTCTACAGGGTGTTGCGCGAACGTGGCCAGAACCACCGGCGTGGCCGCGCCCGACCCACGACCGGATCGAAGCCACCGACCAGCTTCGAGGCGAAGGCGCCGTGCCAAGTCTGGTCATGGGATATCACCTGGCTGCCCGGACCGGTCACCGGGGCGTTCTTCTACCTTTACCTCATCGTCGACATCTTCAGCCGGAAGATCGTCGGCTGGGAGGTTCACGACCGCGAGACGGCCGAGTTCGCCGCGCAGGTTCTGGAGCGCGCGGTCTGGGCTGAAAAGTGCCTCACCAGCCCACTGGCGCTCCATGCCGATAACGGCAGTCCCATGAAGGGTGCGACCATGAAGTCCACGATGGAGCGGCTCGGCGTGATTGCGTCGTTTAGCCGACCGCGGGTGTCGAACGACAATCCGTTCTCCGAGGCGCTGTTCCGGACCTGCAAATACGTGCCCAACTGGCCCGGCCGCGGCTTCGCGACAATAGACGCGGCGCGGACCTGGGTTCAGGGCTTCGTGCGCTGGTATAACCTCGACCATCGCCACAGCGCGTTGCGCTTCGTGACCCCCGACCAGCGTCACCGTGGCGAGGATTGTGCGCTGCTCGCAAGCCGGCATCAGGTCTACGGGTTGGCCCAAGCCGCCCGGCCCGAACGCTGGTCAGGCCCAACGCGAAACTGGCAGCCCGTTGGGTCGGTCTGGCTGAACCCGGAACGGCCGGATGCCGGGCGCAGAGGCCATGGGTCCGCCGACGCGCTACCCCATGAAGCTGGCGGCGGCGGACCCATGGCCGGGCCAGCCGAGCACGCAGCCTGAAATGAAACAGGCGACAACTGTCTTGACGAACACCGCTGTCGAGGCTGGACAAGTCGACCAACGAGACTGAATCAGAGCCGTTGGAAAACGTTTCTCATGAGAGCGGGCGCAACATGTCGTGCGGTGCCACCCCGACGGTCCGTTTTTAGTCCGCCCCATGTTCGGCTAGCTTCCGTCAGGTAATTCAAGCAGAGCCTATCTCGAACACTTTTGTTCTTCGATCGAACTCCCGGAATTGCTGCGAAGTCCAGATCGTGCGGTCATGCCTGATCCGGATCTTGATATCCGTCACACCCGGACGGCTCCCGCGCTGCTCCAAGCCGACGGCGAAGCGCAGGTTTTTCAGACGCGCCCATTTCGCGAGGGAACGCTTCAGCCGCGGGAGTAGCAGACCAATGTCGGAAAACCTTTGGCCTGCGAACGGCAACTTGAAGCCTGCACGCGGGCTGACACGGAGGAGAGAGAATTCCGGGCACTGCATGCGGTGATGTAACATGATCTGCGTCAGGAGCGGTATGTCGAGCTCGGATGAACAGTGCTGCAGATCCGTCGTATGCAAGAGAGCATAGCGGTTCATGTCTGCCATCATTGCTGCTGAAAAGTATGAAAAGCGCCAGACGAGATAGCCGTTCGCACCGGTGTGATATTCAAGCTGGTCGAAGAGTTCCGGTTGATCATCTTGCAAATTATTGACCCCTTGAATGAGAAGCCTGGCGTCGTTGGATCTGGTTGCCAGACCGAGTGCGCGAAACTGTTCAACATACGCAAAGTGCGTCTGAAGCCCGTCGCCTTCATAAATTGCTTCCCCCATCTCGTCCAAATCAGTCTTCGGCCATCCCTCCTCTTCAAGGTGCTGCAGATGTGTCAGCGCAAGCAGCAGCTTTCCCGCGGCCTGCGACAGCGGCGCGAGCTTGAGATAGTCCGCAAAATCCGCCGAGATGCGACTTTTGCCATTGTCTTTTAACATGCGTGTCTCCTTCCTGGATATTCCGGGAGATTGTCTCGACCGCTGCAGGCGCAAAATTTAGATTGAGAAAACACGATCAGCTGGCTGGCCCGGTTTCGAAAGCCGACGCCCCGTCACTGGGTTCTGGCGTCCCGGAAAAAGCCTTCAGCGGTCCGTTTTCGTGCATCGAAGATGCACGTAAGATATTGATATAAATAACCATTAGATGCGACGAAATCTGAACTTAGTGAAATCCAGAAATTGGAAATGGCACGCCGGTCCCTTCGGGAGTGGGATTGGGTCAAGCTTTGCCGTGATCGCGACAACCACAGGTCCCACTGCCACCAATGTGGCGCGTTTTTCCCGTGCAACAGGTACTGTGACAGCAACGTTGGGTCGACACCCGCATGTAGTTCAGGTCTGCGAGGGAAATGCTGGAGGCACAGCTCCTGCAGAGGCGTCTCCGAGCAACCCGGGCAAACGACCTGCGACTGAGAGATCTCGAAATTGCGGCTTTTTGTTTCCGCGAGAGACCAACTGTTCCCACCCTGCTTTCATCGGAAATACGAAGCAGGAACAGGAGAACACGATGCCCAGCCGTCACAGATTACCAGTTTTGCAAAAAGGGTGCCCGCTCTGTCTCACTTGTCTTACGCATTTTCCAGGAAGCTTCAGAGTGCAGTATCTGCGCCCCGAGGAAAGCAAGGTTGCGACCGCAATCCCGCGCGCGAGAAAGAGCCTCGAGCTCCTTCACTTCTTATCGTCTTTTGATTGCTGGCCCTGATCGCCAGTGACGTCATGATGTTGACGCGCGGTTTCGACGAAGCGTCGAACGAGCGCATCGTCGATCTGCCGGTCTGAACCACAGGTCCGGAGCAAATAAAAGCCGATCGCCATTGAAGCGAGGCTGATGAGCGCGGTCACACCGATCAGCGCAAAGTCGAAAGATGTCATCGTAAATGCGTAGCCTGATCCCGTTACGACGCATTCAAATGTGTAAGCTGCCTTCATTGACGAGCGCCCTCCTCGGGCATCGCCCCACAGTTCGGTTTGGTTTCAACTCTGGTACTCATGGCTCTCTTTCCTGTGATGCGGTAACGACGGTAATCGCGTTACCGCCGTTACCTCTGTTTGGCCGATGTTGACGATCTGGCGGCGTTCAGATGCTCGGCGTCGCGCCGCTCATCATCGCCCTAAACGACAATCCCGATCAGGCTGCGCTATCACGCAAGCTCGTCATGAGGGCCTTCCTCAAGCGGCGTTGATACGCGGTGCGAGGCCGGCCTGAGCATAATCCGGCGCGATTGCATGCAGGAGCAGGTCGAGTTGGTTCAGCAACGTGCAGGCCAAACCGATGAACGGATCGTCGAGGTCGATATCTGCGATGCAGATGCCCTCGGAACTGTCGACGTCATCAGCATATCGCAGCCCCAGCAATCCGCCGAGCCAGTCGAGTTCGCGGCGTATTCCGTAGTCGATTGCAACGGAGGTGCTCACTTTGCGTCTCAGCCGATGAAACCGCATAAGGGCCGCGCGTCCGCCCAGCCGCAAAGCTGCATTCTGAAGTTCCATGTCATGAGCCTCGAGAAAGCTCCGGACACTCAGGAGCTGCGTTCTTTTCTTCATTGGAAGATCCTCTTTCCAGCCGTCCAGTCGACGGCACAAGCACGCGCGGCGGCTCTCTCCTTTCCGTCTGCGTGATGTTGAAACGATGCGGTTTCTGCCGCTCTTTCCGCTCACAAAAGTGCGAGAAAGGCGGCAGGAACAGATTCGTTGGTTTGGATGAGTTTCAAGGGGCTGGGGGCAGCCCCCGTCGTCTAAGAATATCCACGAGGAGGCTTCGCTTGCCCCTCGGATCGGCGCCCGAGCCGACTTCGGCTGCACCGTGAGAGCCAAGGCTGTTGGCTCCTTTGAAGCGTCAGGATGCGCCCACATATTAAACAAAAGATTTTCGGAACCTCTGCGCAGGCAGAAAATAAAATACGCCAAATCAAATAGTTATAAAATAATTCTCAAAACCTGTTTCTGCTAACGCCCATCTGTTCCCACTATCATCCCGTCGAAATCAAAGGCCAGAAATTGGATCAATCGACGCCGAGACATCAGTCTGCGCCACCGCCCAGCCTGACACCACGACACAGTTGAAGCAGGAGACTCCACATGAAGAACCAGACCGTCGTTCACGCAACGCCCTGGCAAATGCCGCAGCATCTCTACGACGATGGCATCGGTTATATCGCCGAAAGGTTGCCCGAGATGCGCACGGCACAGAAAGGGGCCATGGTCGGTGTGAAACTCACACATGTCCGCCCAAACGATTTCGATGACGGGTTCTCCGAAATCGAATTCAGTTTCATTGCAGTTGAGAAAGGCTGCTATGCCACGATCAACAATATCAGCGACGAGGATCGGGCAACCTGCAAGGTAATTGAAGCCTATGCCCGGGGTAACATGTTACAATCGTGGCGCGCGTATCAAGGTATTGAACC
Organism: Hyphomicrobiales bacterium; assembly: GCA_038259455.1. Lineage (GTDB taxonomy): Bacteria > Pseudomonadota > Alphaproteobacteria > Rhizobiales > Rhizobiaceae > CAMYMG01. The sequence goes on from JBBSOT010000068.1 coordinate 7,481, forward strand.
TCGATCCCAAACTGTGGAAACTCTGGTATTCCACGACTTCACGATTGCCAACCATTTCCCCTCGGTACTCGAGGGGCCCTATCCATGCGGGTCCCATCGCATCTGGCTGATGCCACATCAGACAAGCGACTTTGCGGCCTTGCAGAGGACGCATGCCAACATGCAGGCCTGTATCGACGAGTTGCAAGATGTGCACGACTCGCTCCAACTCATGGAAATCGTCATGCCGCAGGCCAGAGATTTTCTTGCGGATCCGCGCTGGGTTCACGCAACCGCTGCCGTGCCGTGATTTAGACAGGAAGTCCATTCTGAAGGGACAGGGCCGGTGAAAGCGAACGCGGTGGAACCCACACAGACGATGCCCGGCTTCCTTGAGGTTTGTCGGGCATGCTCTGTGGTAGAAGTCAGCCATGGCGAGGGTGATCTTATGTGGACCGACACGCGCTTTATGCCACGTCTGATGCCCTTACATCCCAGAGCTTGAGCCGTACTGTATATGAGCGCAGAGCGCTCATTGTCAGCCTGCTCGGCATTTCGGTTTTTCGGAAAGTCTTGGGACGTAACCAGTACGTCCCAAGAGAGGCTTCTTTCCTACTTCTCCGCGCTGAGCAAAGCGCCCTTTCAAGCGCTCAAGCACCCGTTGGCGATGTCGCGTTTGATCGCCAGCCAGTCCTGTGCGGCGACATCGCTCGCGCACAGCAGTCTGTAGCTTTCCCCCGCCTTGAGCGTGCTGTGACCCAGGTGGGTCTGAATGATGCCCGGGGCGCGGGCCGGGTCCGCCCGCCGCAGATAATCCGCCGCAAGCGTGCGCAGATCATGTGACGGCACGCCGATGGCGGATTTGATCCGCTCCCTGGGCACGCGCCGGTCAGCGGGCGCGGCCGTGTGCATGAGCCAGTTCAGGCCTTGCATCTGTTCGTAGATCAGATGGATCAACCTGTCCGGGCGACCGTCGAGCAACAGCTCGTCCAGGATCTCGCTGACCTCGTCCCACAGCCTCCCAGCCCCGGTTTCGACCATGGTCTTTTCTTGGCTCCATTCGAGCTCCCACACGCCATCAGGGTGGCGGATCAGATCACGTCCAAGCACCCAGTTCGCCGCATCCCCGGTCCGGACAGGTTTGTTGATATGTACGGCCAACAGGGCCACTGTTTGGCGCAGGAGCTGCGTGCGTGCTGCATGCGCGGGCATGTCAGCAATCTCGTCACGCAACTGCCCGGTGATCGCGGCCACATGATCGTAGCCGCCTTTCTCCATCAGCTTGCGAAGGCGCTCCTCCTTGTTCTTTTCCTCCATCTCGCCGAGATCGAGGTGGTATTGCACGACGACCCGCAGCCCATTCAGGGCTTTCTCGGGCGCCTGTCCGTATTTTCCGAGCGAGACCAGGCCCCCGAGATACCCCGCAATCGTTCGGTGCTTTATTCCCTGGTCGCGGAACTGCTCAGCCAGACAATACCCGGTATAAAAGTTCAGGGTGCCGTCTGCTTCAGTCATCATCAGAGCCGCGGCACACCGATTGATCGAAGCAACGTAGCGCTTCAGCGACGACGCCTTGATCCTTGGAGCCGCCTGCAGGCCCACGAACATCAATTGCCAGTCGATTGGCCAGGTCGCGGGACCGTTCGGACCCGCCGTCAAAGGCTTTGCACTTCGCGCTGAGATCACCTCGGGTTTCGGGCGCTTTTGATACCACTCCCGTCGCAGTGATCGTCCTGCTGTCGTCGCGACCTCAGGCGCGTATGTGGTCAGCGCCCGCAAGAGCGTTGCCAACGTCGACTCCGACTTTGCGACCGTCCTGAAGAGAGCCTGGGACGGGTTGTCAAAGGACTCCCGCCTCTGCGTCAAAGCCTTGAAGAAGCGGCCAACCACTGCCGCCGCGCCTGGCTCGAGGGTTTCCCGAGCCTCCAGCATCCGGCGACGGACAGCGGCAGGCGCCGGAGCCAGGTGATCCTGAATTGTTTTGCGTGTCATCTCGCGCCTCTTATCTTCCTGAACATCTGCGGATGCCGGGCTTTCAGCACCCGGCGCACTTCGCGCGCGGCGGCTTCACCACTGTCGCGACCATAATGCTTGCGCACCGTCTCTTCGGTATCGCCCAGAACGGACGCCACTTTCGCAAAATTGCCGGGCTCGACCGCCAGGATCAGCGTCGCAATTGCGTGTCGTGCCTGCTGCGGCGTGAGATCGATGCCGATGATGTCGGCCCCGCCAGCCCAGATCTCGCCAAACGTCGACGGTGCAACGCAACCGCGCGGCAGATTGCTTTCGTTCTTCTGCAGCCGGGGCAACGCATTGCCGGGAATGATATAGACCGAGTCCTCAAGGTCTTTGATCTCGATGAAGCGGGCCCGGTAGGTGTCCATCCATTTTGCGAGCAACTTGGCTTCGTCGTCCTCGAGGTGGACCGTGATGACAGCGCCGTTCTTCACCTCGTGTTCCTTGAACGTGAGCACCGCATGCTTGCGAGGCGTGGTCCACTCCAGATTGCCTGCCGTCGTTTCGCTCGAGCGATGCCGCAGGCGAATGACATTCGAGGTCCGCACGGGCCGCGAGACCTGCACCGCAAACGCCACGGCTGTTGCAAAGAGACGCAGGCCCCGTGCTTCGGCATTCTCGTCTTGCGCGGCACGTGCCGCTGCGATCTGCACCTCCGCCTTCGCGGCAATGGTCCTCGGCGCATTTACGAAATTCGCCGCCAGATGCGGAGCCTGCTGAATCAACCGGCAGACATCATCTGCTTTTTCCGATGTCAGCTTGCCCGGCTTGATCACGTGTTGCTCGTGCAACTTGCGATACACATTGGTCAAAGCAACCAGGTCATCGCAGTGCATGCCGTATTGTGCCAGCGTGCGCAGGGCCATCAGACGAGCTCCGAGTGTTTGCGTCTTCGAGGCATCCTGCAACTCGTCGGAAGCCGCAGATCGCGCAATCTGGTCTGCGCAAGCAGCTGAGATGATCTCCGGAGCGTAGAGGCCGTGGAGTGTGGAGAACTCGTTCCGATCACGACCCTGCGCCTCGGCAGCCCGCAGCAACCAGGTAATGGCCGCCTGGTAGCCTTCCCTGGCCGCGCGGGCATTCTTCGGGACCTTGCGCTTGGACCCCGCCTGGCTGTCAAGTTCAGCCATCACCTCTTTCGGATTGTCTCCGTTTTCGATGCGCGCCCGGGCGCGGGCCATCAGCTCCTGGGGGCCCGCTACGGCCGCGGCCATGATCTCCTCGGCAGAGGCGCGCAAGGCAGTCGGCAAGCTTTCCCAAGCGATAGCGCAGGCCCGGTCCGACCCTGCCGGGATGTCAAAGACCGATGGAGGAAGCAGATGGACAATCTCCGGGCCATGACTGAACTCAGTAATCAGCCTGTTGAGCAGAGCGATCGCCTTGCGGATGGACTTGCGTTTTTCGCTGGTGGCCTCTTTCATGATCCGATTGACCTCCGCTTGTGTCATATCTTGCGGAGCCACTTGGGATCGAGCGCGCAGGCTGGTCAGGCTGCGGGATTTTCCAGTGGGAAATACCGCCCCGCACTCCTTGAAGCCTTCCCGCTCAGCGACGAATGCGATCAGTGCGGTCCAGTCGTCCCGTCCAAGCATGACGGCGTTCAGCGGTGAGGTCGCTTCAATGAAACGCTGCAGCAGTGTGCGAACGCGGCTGTTGGCGCGCTTGCGCGCCGCCTCGAGATCTTCGGCTTTCGACACCGCGCCGTAGGGTGCCAACGCGATATGCTTCTCGAAAAAAGCCAGCTCTGCGGGCAATACGGCGAGATCCTCGTCGACCTTACCCATGCGACGCGGCACCTTCCGGAGTTCACAAATCGCGTCGTAGGGTTGTTCCGTCTTCTCGGCCCACGCCAGGAGGTCGGACAGGTTATATTTCCGGTGCGATACGAACTCGTTTGCATTTTGAATACTCATTTTTTCTCCCTGTGCGCTGTCAGCGGCGGGGTGCCGCAGCTCTCATGCAGAGGAGCTGTGACGCCCCGCCGACGGCAGCGCTGCCAATGTTTCCGGCGCTATGAACGACAATTCGCCAGCGCCGGAAGGGAGATGGCTCGGAGAAACGAATTCGCACACTATGTCGGGAAAATACCGGGTTTTGCAAAATTGCCCCCGGACATAACGCCGATTCCTGTGTGAGGACCTTCCTGCAAATGTCGTGGATCGATCGGTCCTGTCGGGACAAGGCACATGGACGCAGTGCAAACCCTCATCCGAGATCACCAGCCGGCCGTTCGAGCACATCGATTTCCAAGCCGCGTTTTGCCTTCAGCCAGTCCTTCGCATCTTCTGGATTTATCCGGACGCTCCCGAACACATTCCGCGTTGGCAAGCCGTCGAATATCCAGCGCTCGACCGTGCGGATATCGTAGCTCAGGGCGTCTGCAAGGTGGCGCTTGGAGAGCAGTGAACGCTTGTATTTGTCACGCGTTCCGCGCTTCGGCATCGGTCCGCGCTCGCAGGCCCATATCGTCTCCCAAGACAGGCGATAGTCGCGCCCTGCCCGCGTCGCAAGCAGTTCCCCGGCCCGGATCTTCCGCCGCAGTGTCGCAGCCTCAAGTCCGAAGTGGTAGGCGGCCTCGGCGGTTGTCAGCATCACAAACTCCTTTTCAACACTGCGAAAAGGAGATGAGTCCATATGTTCTATCGGTAAAAATAGTTCTGCCATTTCTCATTTGAGAGGGACGAGCAGAGGTCTTGATCAAGATGGGGGCAGTCCACTCGATCTGCGCGTCGCGGATGCTCCTGTTTTCAGAGGATCTTGCACAAATCCGGCCATGGCAATGAAGATCGCTGTCGCTTTCAGATCCTCGTGGTGATGTTCTGATTGCCAGTGCAAAGTTTAAGGACGACGGACTCGTTGAAGTGACGTGCGAATTTGCGACAGGCGTGGTTTCATCGGCGGGCAAGCCTGCGCCAACCTTTGCTGCCGTCAGTGTAATCGTGTCCAGCGACAACTCGGCTTGACCGTCTTTTCAAACACGGCTGTGCAGTAATGGCTGTCGGCCCGCAGCAGGATGCCGGTCCCGGGCCAATGCTTGCGGATCTCCCGGATCAACCGGCGGATATGGGCCGCGCTCTCGGCCCCCTTGGGACGGCGGGCCGGGCGCAGCAGTGTCCCCACGAGCCGACCTTCGCCGTCGAAGACGACGATCGGCTGAAATCCGTATTCGTCATAGAACGCATTGAACAGGCGCAGCTGCTGGTGGCCATGCACCGCGTCAAAGGTATCGTCGATATCGAACACGATCTGTCTTGGGGGCGCGCGCAAAGGACTGGCAGTAGAACCGGACCATCTCGCGGCCCATGCGGATAAGGGCGCGCGCGTCGGGCAGGTTCTCCATGCGCGAGATCGTCGTCTGCGAACATAACGCCAACCCTGTTTCAGGGCCACGCTCCAGCTCGATCCTGAAGCTGGGATCGTGCCGCAGTGCGGTCGCATCATTGCCGTCTTCATACCCAGCCGCGATCATCATGATCCGGAAACGGATGATGTCGCACAGGCTATGCCGAACTTTCGCCGGATCACGCGGATCAGGCAGGCAATCTGCAAGCCGCTGCGCCAGGCCCGCCTTGCGGTCGATCTAGCGCAGCAGCGTCAGTCCGGCGACTGAACTCATGTCGGCGCCGTCAAACCCAAGCAGGATCGGCTTGCCATCAAGGGGCGATGGACGGGGCGTGGAGCACGTATATTCGACCATGGCGGAGGTCGGCCTCTCGAAAGCTGAATGTTTGGTGGTAGCACCAAAAACATACAGCATTTCAGATGGTTACGCTACCTCCGCTGCCATCTCGTGAATTATCCGGGCTAAATCCTGCTTTCCGCAAGTCCACGTGCCCCTCCGGTAGAGCGAGGATACAGTTTTAGATGTGGGATTCAGAGCTTGATGTTGCGCGGCAAGCAAAACGAGATTTCGGATCAATCTGGATGAGATGGGACTTCGCGGTGAGCCTGGGCGGTAAGGCGCGGCCCGAGGCGGGCTCTTGATCCGCCCTCACGCTACAAGAGCCGTCAGAACAAGAGCCAGCAGATCTGGCTCTTGTTCACTCAACAACGGGTCGTCGGTATTCATGATCATTGTGTGAGCAGCCTTCGGCCATGGCTTGGGCAGATCTTACCCGCCGTAGGCCACGCAGATGAGCTGCCCATCTTGTACGAAAAACGGCAATTCCGGTGAGCCTGTTGCGATCTTGCAAACGAGCGCGGCGCCCGCAAGGAACGCATCCCTGGGGTCCGCGAACGGTGCCCTTTCCGGCGTTCCAATACAGTCTGGTTTTCCCGCGGGAATATCCCGGAACTCGACATTCGCCACCCAACCGCCGGGACGTTCATCGATGTGCAGATGGCGGAAATTGTCGCGGTTGAAATGTGCCGGGAGATCGCTCACGGGAGGCGGGCTCGTGAGCCGCCCTGTGGCCTCAAGAGCGGTAAGGACAACAGCCAGCAGGCTTGGCTCTTTTGCGCTCGAAAACTGGTCTTCGGTGTTGGTGATCATTGTGCGAACTGCCTTTTCTTGTGGAACATGAAAGCGGCGCCAACCGGGGCCGCTATGGAGGAGGTTGGATCTTTTCTGGCAGGCAGAACAAGTTTGAAAGGGTTGGTGAGCCGGGTCAGACGACGAAACCGTGCGCCTGGAGATCAGCGGCGGCGTTCGACAGCAGGCGCCGGATTACGGGAAGATTATCACCTACAAATGGGAGTGCGCTTTCGTAGGTGTTTGCCCAGATTGCTTCCACGACATGTGCTGCCTTTCCGGTGCTTGGCATGTCGATGTCCATAACGAACTTCCTGAGTTCTATTCCCTCGCTGACTTCGAAGGTCGCGATGATGGAAACGTCGTCGCGGGTCAAAACGGCCCGCAGCAGGTGGATGGTGGGTGGGACGGTGATGTTTTGATGCATGATGATGCCTCGTTCTTGATTGAAATCCGCCAGACTGAGCGCTGGACCGGACGGAAGTGAGGCCACTCGGAAAAACGGAAAAATAAAAAAATGCGGGTTTGATGCAGTTTTTTTCCGGAGCTGCATCGGGGGATCGCTCCGTCATTCCGGGCCGCTGGCGAAGGGGTCACAGGCAGACCGGAACAGCTGTGAAAATCCAGGGAAGAGCGCTGCAGGCTTTGAGGCGTGAGACGCCGAGACTCCTCCCCGCCGGGGAAAAGGCAGCCGAATTTCTGACCGAGAAACCACGGAATAGCTCACCTGATCACGCATGCGGTATGCGGCTCCGAACGCCTGGCAGAGCATCCGCGCGCGCCGCGCTCCTGTCGGCAAACCATCTGCGCGGTCCCGCCGGGTTATGCATGTTGCAGTGGGGTTTTGCCGGGTCGGCGAATTGCGGGCCCGGCAGGCGGAACCTGCCTACCGCTGAGGAACAGCGTGCCGACTTTGTGCAATTGATGGCCTGCCGCAAAGCGCATGGATCTGCCCGAGTGCCGACATGTGGTTCCCCGGCGCCTGAGCTTCGGCAGTGTGCACGGGGCGGGGTCTCACAAGGGGCGTCGACCATCATCGGTTTGTCGCAGCCTGGTTTTGCCGGGCCCGCATCTGCGGGCCCGGCACGCGATGACTAAGGTTGACGACCAGAGCGCACCTCAAGTGCCAGCGTTTCGGCTTTGCCTATCTGGTCGATTGCCGCGAGGTGCCCATACATCCGTCGCAGTATGGGCATGTGCCCTCTCAGTATCATCGCCTCTGCCGTATAGACCACCTGCGTATAGGCGAGCTCGACATAGCTTTCGTCGACGATTATTTCGCGTCGCTCCCCCCGCGTAATCTGCTGATCGAGGTGATCTATCAGGTTCGCCATATCGTCCCGCATGCGCCGGGCGAAAATATCGGCACGATGCAAACGCCGAACCAGTTCGCCGCTCAGCCGCCGGTAGAAGGCGGAGACATGAGGGCTCAGCTCGTCGAGGGCTCTTGCTGTGTCATCTGTGATCGACACTGCGTGCCGGATCTGCTGCTGGAGCGGGTCGAAATCGAGGTTGCACTCACACATGCTGGGGCTCCTGACCTTGAGTTCTGGTTTCGGCAATGGGCGTCACGCCATCTGTCTTTGATTGATGCACGCGAGAGCGCGTGCCGTAGAGCGAGGCTCGTTGCGCGACCGCGGCGTGCCGAACGCGGCGGCGCACGACCCCGGCACGCTCAGCGGACTCACCGCTCAATCGGCCGAGCACCGGACTTCCGACCTTACGGCAGCAGGAGAACCCGGAATCCGAGAGCGGAACCACGACACGCCGGGCCGCATCGAACTGCGTCGGTGCCTTGAGCGAGGCAGTGTCCAGCTCGCCCATCGAGGTGACGGGCACCAAAAGATCACGCGCCCGGCGCCGCGGGCTCGATGTGCCGTAGGCGAGCACGGCGTACGACTCGTTTCCGAGACACAGAATGTCGAGGACGAGTGTGGGGCGGACCTTCGGATCCTCCGAACTGGGCCGCTCATGCGGGAAACGGAAGGCGACGATATCGCCCGGTATGAGCGCGGTTTGCCAAATCGATGGCGGTGTCTGAATGCAGTCGGTCATGCGACAACTCCTATTTTTTTGAGAATCGCCGCGTTCCGGAGGCGCTTCGGTGGCTGAGCCTCCTGTCCGTCGGCGCGGCATGACCAGCGCGCAGACGGACAGGAGGGTCGGATCACGCAAGACCTGCCCTGCATGTTGTTTAGAGATGACTACTCTCATACATTAGGGCCCGGATCGGCGGCCCCACGGTGCGGCAAACAAACTATTTTCTTCCGAAATCCTGCAGCGGTCCAATGTCTTGTGCACCCAAACACAGGAGGCCCGAAAATGCCAAACGCCGACATACCAAACCCGCATTTTGTTGGATCCGGCAACGCCACCACTTCCCGTCCAGTTCAAAGGGCCACGCGGTCCGAGGGCCAGGGAGAATAGGTGATCTCGCCAGAACGTCACCCGGAACAAACCAGTTTTCTGGGCTTCGGCATCACATCAATCTCCTAATCATCACACCCGCTACGGCGGCATCGACACGAAAGGAAACACCTTGGGGATTTACCACATCATCGAATGTCTGCTTCTTGAAAAGCCAAACTTTGAACCGGACGGCTTTGTCAACTTCTTCGCAGCGCGAGCCGGTCGACAATCATGCATCACGATGACCGAGACAGCGCCGGGATTAGCGTAAGGACTGCAAGCGCCCCGAATTCCTCTCAGCGGACGTTTCAACGCTGCTTAACCAATCGCACAACACCCTTTTTCTGGAGACACCACCATGACCGCAATCAAACATCTGCAAGCAGCTTTTCTGCCCGCGCTCGCCAACCAACCCTGGGTCGGTGAGGTTATCGATCTTCTCGGCGACGCGCATATGCGCTCGGCGGGCCTTGTCGGTGTCGACATTGGCCATGTCGACATGCCGCATGCCGGTCTCTTGGGGTCAGAGCTCTGCATCGGCTTCGTTTCACGCGGCTCCCGCATCGAAGCAAGTTGCATGAACTTCAAGCCAAACGAACTCGCAAAATTCAATCGGATCGCAGCGATCATGAGATCGAGTGTCGCCCATTCGCGCGGGACGCATGGGGCGTTTCGTGAGAAGAGTTTTCAGCTGAATACTCTGGTTTTCCGGACATTTACTTTGGCCTATGCCTATGATTTCAATCTGCCGGAACCCCTGCGTGCCGCATCAATGCGGCCACGGCTTATCTTGCACCCGAATGCAGCCAGACTGGACCCGCATCCGCTGAGCGTCATGATCCAGAAATGCCTCAACAGTTTCACGACCGCACACGATGACTTTCGAACCTTGCGGCTGGTCGCCCCGACGCCAAGTGCCCTCGAAAGCTCATTTAGAGAAGCACGCGCTGGTGCCGATCACCCGTGAGCTTGATGGGGTGATCGAAGAATGCGATCTCCAGACAACCGTTGCGGATCCGGCAACAGGTCGAAACGGTGGATTTTGAATCAGTGCGGTTCGCGACAGCCGGAACCCAGTCGATGTGAGTTTTGCCATGGAGACTACGAACGAGTTTCTCACGCGTTTGGGCCGTCGATTTCTGAGCCGAAAGTGGCTTGGTGCTGCTCGCTTGGATGCGGCCAACATAATCGCGCGCCGATCCGCGTGGGGCCAAGCTAGGCCCCGCGGGTAATCCTCCCGTTTTTTAACGGGACGAGGTCGTAGAAATTATGCAGCATTTTTCAGTTCCATTGCGGGTTGCAATCGGCGTTGATGATGTGACCGCCCCCCGACGGCATCAATGTGCCATATGTGGACGGCCCCCTCCTCGCAAGAACTCTTTGATGATTTTGATCGGATCGCTTGCGTTCATATGTCCGGCCTGTTGGTGCGCTCACACATGAACGCTGGCCAAGATGGTTTCCGCTACGTGGGTTCCAAA
>JBBSOT010000069.1:0-17720 GCA_038259455.1 Hyphomicrobiales bacterium
AATCCCGGAACATGTCCGCGAGCAGCTCGGCGTCATGGCAGCGAAGGAGCGAGCCAGCCTGCGCGCCCTGATCCTGCGCGCTGTCCGTAGTCTCGGTATCGAGGTGATGGAGGAGGAAATCCGCGACAAGCGCGGCCGGCGTTCGTCATGAAGCATGAATTCATTAATTCATGAAATTAATAGTATATGAATTCATGAATTTAGGGTGAGCCTCCAGCACAACGCCTGCGAGTCGTGTTGATTCGGGATGTCGTCGGGCGTGCAGAGCTGAATCAAGCAATGAATCCGCCTGCGATACGGGCCAATGAATCCAATGATTCCAAAGCACAACCACGACTTCTAGTCGGGTACGCGATGGACAAGGCACCAGATTTAGATTTACCGTCTCTCCCTCTAGTTCTGGGGGACGACAGTTCCGATGAATGGCTTCGCGACCACTCCCAAAGCCGAAGAAATGCGCGCCTATCGCCGCCGCTTGGCGGCTGAAGGGCAGCGACAGATCATCGCTGCGTTGCCGCGCGAGACCGTCGCGTTTCTTGACGAATTCAAGCAGCGTCAGGGGCTGCGTAGCCGTAGCCAAGCGCTGCTGCAACTGATCGAACAGAGGAGGGAAGCTGCCCAGCAGTAATCCGAACCAGAAACACGAAAGCCCGCCTTGCCGGGCGGGCTTTCGAAATTCGTGACGGGCCTATAAAGCAACCGTTGGGGATCTCACAGCCCCCAACCTAGCCGCTAGTCGCCGCTTCTGTCAACGGGAATTGCCGTTTCCGTGAACGGGGGAGGTTTGCCCGTCGCGATCCAACCAGAAAGGGGGATCACGATGGCACAGGACAATTGCGCCCAAGCGGCGCCACAGGGGAGGCATGCCCACGCGCCGACCGGGTTCCGGCGACTGACGCCGGGGCTGTTGAAGGCCGACCGCACGGCGGGAGGCTTTGCCGGGCTGCCGGAGCGGGTGACGTCACCGGGGCAATTGCTCGCCGCCTTGAAGGCCGCCGCTCCCCGGCTTGGTATCCCGCCGCGGCTGGTGCATGCACTCGACTGGCTGTTCCGCTTCACCCAGGCGCAGGACTGGGAGGAGGGGAGCCGGCCGGTGGTATGGCCGTCGGCCTCGATGCAGCAGGAAGCGCTCGGTCTCTCGCCGACGCAGGTCAAGCGTCTGAACCGGTCGTTGATCGAGCTCGGTCTCGTCACGATGAAGGACAGCCCGAACGGCAAGCGCTACGGCAAGCGTCAGCCGCAGACCGGCCGGATCATCGAGGCCTACGGGTTCGATCTGTCTCCGGTCGCGATGCGTCATGGCGAATTCCGCCGACTGGCGGCGGAGGGGAGGGCGGAGCGCGCCGCTTTTGGCCGCTTGCGCCGTCGCGCGACGATCGCGCGCAAGGCAATTGCGCAAATCCTCGAGACGGTCGCCGAATACGCGATCGAGGGGGAGGAGTGGCAAACCCTGGCCCGCGAGAGCGGGGCCATAGGACGCGCTCTGAGGGGCGTCGAGCGGGTCGATGAGATGGAGGCCGGGGTCACCAGCCTCGAACGCCGGCAAACCGCCGCGCGCGAGCGGCTGGAGACCGTGTTAGGGCTAGTGGATTCGGACCCCAAGGGGGCCATAAATGGCCCCCACATATACAGCTACAACTCAAAACTTAATCCTAATAAGGATACAGTAATCGCATCCGAGGAGTGTAGCGGGGGAGGGGAGGGGCCTGTCCCCCTGCGGCCGGAGCCGGAGGGGCGGAAACGCCCGGAACGGGGGATGGTGCACGGGATTGCGCCGGACGAGCTGGTGCGGTTCGCGCCGAAGCTGAAGCCCTATCTGCGCGATCCGCGCCCGACCTGGCGCGATATCGTCGATGCGGCTGATTGGCTGCGGCACGACCTCGGGGTTTCAAAATCGCTGTGGGGCGAAGCCTGCGTCACGATGGGGCGGGATCTGGCCGCGGTTGCGCTGGCGATCGTCTCGACCAAGGAACCGGAGCATTTCCGGAGCACCCCGGGCGGCTATTTCCACGGCATGATCGCCAAAGCGAAAGCCGGCGACTTGCATCTCGACCGCACGGTGTGGGCGTGGCGCCGCGCCGCAATGCCGGAACACCAGCGGGGCAGGGGAGGGGACCACGATTACCGGAACGGGTCTCCGGCCTTGTCGTAGAAGCTGGCCGATATGGCGCGTTTCTTTCGCAAGGGGCCCACGGAGAAAACCTCGATTTATGGCGCTCCCTACGGCCCCCTCCGGCGCTGCAGGGCAAGGGCTATGCCCTCGCCGCGGTGTCCCCAGCCTTCCTTCGCTGCGCTTCGTGCAGGCTGGGTGATCCCCCTCCGCGTCTCGCCCTTTCCGCCGCCGAAGCCTCGGGCCGTTCCCGGTCGCCATCGAGGCCTCATACCGGGGCCTACAACAAAGCGAAAAGGAGAACGACGATGATTATCGGCAACTTTACTTACACCAAGGCGCAGGACACCTACACCGGCGAAATCGCGACCCTGTCGGGATCGACCCGCAAGGTGGCGTTCAAGCCGAGCGAGACGAAAGCCGACAAGGCGCCGCACTACCGGGTCATCGGCAGCAGCAAGGCCGGCGATATCGAGTTTGGCGCGGCGTGGAAGAAGCGCACCGACGAGGGTCGGGAATACCTCTCGGTCAAGCTCGACGATCCGGCGCTGGCAACGCCGATCAACTGCGCGCTGGTGACGTCCGCCCAGGAGGGTCTCCTGCTGGTGTGGTCGCGCGACAGAAGCAAGAAGACCGACTGATCCGGCCAGGCCGGGGCGGCCCCGCAAGGGCCGCCCTTTGGCTCTGTCCTGCAAGATCAGACGACCGGCTGACAAGCTGTCCAGAGGGTTGCCGGGCGGCATCCGAAAGCGATCGGAATGTGCCCGGCGGCTCTCGCGTTAGCTCGGCGCACACCGTCTCGCCGCCGTGTTCCGAGGGACGAGCCACCGCAACCGAAGGGGGAGAAATATGCTGTATCTCCGCACCGCTTCGGGCGGGTTTCTCAATGCTGCTGACATCGTCTCGTTGTCGCCGCAGCACGACGACCACAGCGCGGAGATCGCCGGCTGGATTGCGACCTGCACGGACGGGAATGCGGTCGTCCTGGCAGCGTATTACGCCGAGCCCGGGCGGCTTGATCAGGCGATCCGTTTCATGCCGGCGGTTGACATCCGACCGGCGGATCAAGCTGCAGCCTGATTATCACCCCGAAGAATCCGGTCCGGCTCGGCGTCGCGACTGCGCCAGCTAGGGGCGGGGTGCGCTCGAAGCGGCTTTGCGTCCGGCGCGGCCAAACTCAGCATTCGGGCCCGGCTTCGCATCCGTGGGCTGCATTTCAGGGTTTGGCAGATCGGGAAACAGCGCCCGGTCATGGGGGCGGACGACATACTCGTCGAGCAGTCGGTACAGGATCTTAGCGAACTCGCTGTCGCGATTTCGTTCGAAGTGTTCCAAGGCCAAGGCGCCGGCGATGACTTTTCGCCTGGTGTCGGCCTTGCGTTCGGCTTGTTTGGCGCGGGCGTCGAGAGCCTTTAGTTGGGCATCGAGCTGATCGCGTTTGCGGCGCAGTATCTCGGCCCGTTCCTGTGTGCTAAGGCGTGGCATGGGTGGCGTTCTGGAATCAGTTGTGCGCCCGGTATCGTCTCACAGGATTATCGCTGTCCGCAATCGGCAGTTGTTGAATCCGATCTTCTCTGCTACCATCCCGGCGATTTAGCCAAGGGCGCACTTATGCATTACCTGCGGCAATGCGTGCGTGTTGGCGGCTATAGGCCGCGTGCTGGTGCGATAAGCGCACCGGCGTGGCCTGCGGCCACCCTCTGCGAGACTCGGCATGGCGATCTATTCGCTGCACGTTAAGATGGTGTCACGCAGCGCCGGCCGCAGCGTTGTGGCGGCCGCTGCGTACCGTGCCGGCGAAAAGCTCGGTGATGACCGGCTTGGCGTGATGTGGGACTTCACGGCCAAGTCAGGGGTTTTGCACAGCGAGATAATTGCCCCCGAGGACGCGCCTGAATGGGTGCAGGATCGCGCGGAATTGTGGAACGCGGCGGAGCGTGCCGAGGATAAATCGACGCGCCGGAGCAGCGCGGCAACGGGACGGGACATCATTCTGGCGCTGCCGCACGAGCTCACCCACGAGCAGCGCGTCGCGGCGGTGCGCGAGTTCGCCACGTCGCTCACACAACGGTATGGCGTCGCGGTCGACTTTGCGATCCATGCACCGGACCGGCACAGCGACGAGCGGAACTATCACGCGCATCTGTTGATGACGACTCGGCGTATCGGCCCGGCGGGGTTTGGTGCCAAGACGCGCGAACTTGACGACTACAAGACCGGTCCCGGAGAAATCGAATATATCCGGCGCGAGTGGGAGCGGATCGGCAACTGGGCGCTGCGGCAGGCCGGTCTCGACATCGTGATCGATTGCCGCAGCTACGCTGACCGGGGCATTGATCGCGACGCGACGGTGCATCTGGGGCCGGTCGCCGCCGGCATGGAACGGGCCGGGGAGGGGACCGATCTCGGGGACCGTAACCGCGCGGCCAGGGCGCGCAATGACGAACGCGACCGGTTGCGCAACGAAAAGGCGGGGGTCTCGGCCGAGATCATCGATCTGGCGGCAGAGCGGGAGCGCCGGGAGGCCGAGCGCGAATTGCGCGCGGCGGTGCGGACACACAGCCCGCCGCGGATCCTCGATACGCTGACCGAGCGGCGGGCGACCTTCAGCCGCGGCGATCTCAACCGCGCGCTGGAGAAGGTCGTGATCGACCCGAAAGAGCGGGCGGCGCTGACCAATCAAATCCTGGTTTTGCCGGATGTGATCGGGCTGAAGGAGACCGCCGAAGCCCCGATATCGCGCTACACGACCAGAGATGTTTTGCAGGACGAAGCCCGCATCATCGAGGGCGCCGCAGAGCTCGCCGCACAGAAGCGGTACGGCATTGCCAGGGACGACGGCGAAGCGGTTCTGCGGCGGCATCCGCACGCCACCGGCGATCGTCGCGCGGCGTTTTGGCGGGCAGTTGACGAGGACGGGTTTGCCGTCATTGCCGGCGAATCCGGGACCGGCAAAAGCACGACCCTGGCGGCGGTATGCGATGCTTATGAAGGAAACGGTTACCGAGTCATCGGCATGGCCTGGACCAATGCCGTCGTGCAGAACCTCGGGCATGACGGGTTCCGCAATGCGACGACGATCGCCGCCGAGCTCAAGCGGCTCGAGACCGGCGCGACGCAATGGAACGCCCGCACGGTGCTGATCGTCGACGAGGCCGGCATGCTGTCGAGCAAGCACCTGGCTGCCGTTACCGAGCACGCAAGGGCGGCCGGCGCCAAGCTGATCCTCGCCGGTGATGACAGGCAGCTGGCCAGCATCGAGCGCGGCGGCATGTTCGGCGCGCTCAAGGAGCGGCACAACGCGGCCGAATTGCACGAGGTGGTGCGGGTGTCGGACGCCGATCAGCGGCGCGCTTTCAACCTGATGCACAAGGGCGAGTTCCTGCCGGCGCTGGCGATCCTCTCGCGAGAGCCGGGCGCGATTGACTGGAGCGGCCGGCAGGAGGAGGCCTTTGACCGGCTGACCGAAAGATGGGGCCGCGACAACGCCGCCGATCCGGACAAAAGCCGCTTTGTCTTTGCCTACACCAATGCCGACGTGAAGGAACTGAACGCCGCGCTGCGCCAGGTGCGGGCAGAGCTTGCCCCGGACCCGATCCGGGGGCAGGGGGCGCTTGGGCCCGATCATATTCTCGAGACCGCCGACGGGCCTTTGCCGTTCGCCGAGAACGACCGAATCCAGTTTACCGGCACGTCATGGCGCGCCGATGAACGCCGCGCCGGTATCGTCAACGGCGCCGTCGGCACCATCCGGCAGATCGAAGATGATGGCCGCGTTACCGTCGCGTTCGACGGCAAACCTGGCGGGAAGGAGCGGCTTGTGTCGTTCGTCGCCGGCACCGACCAGCAGGCCGGCGAATTCGGCCAGTTCCGGCACGGCTATGCCGGAACGATTTATAAAGGGCAGGGGCGCACGCTCGACCAGACGTACCTGTATCACAGCGAGCATTGGCGGGCGGCGTCGAGCTATGTCGCGCTGACCCGGCATCGTCAGAATGTCTCGCTGTTTGTCGCGACCGAGACGGCGCGCGATCTCGGCCAGCTGGCGCGGCAGATGGCCCGCATCGACGACACGCGAGCGGCTTCGCAATTCTATACGAGCGACGAGCCCGCCCCGGTCAGGCCGTCGCATGCCGCGCGGCTTGAGGAATTGCGTCACCGTTTCCGCCGCGTGAATGACGCTGAGGGCGGTCCGGCGCCGGAAACCGAGGCGGCCCGGCGACTGCGTGAAGCGCGGGAGATCGCCTCGGAGGTCTTTGCGCAGGAAACCCAGGAAAGAGGGCTTGGCCGCGTACGGGATCGCGGCATGGAGCGTTAGACGGCCTCTCGGCGTCGGCGCGTTTCAAAAACACATAGGCAGTGCCGCCAAAATCGGTTCCTATGGAACGCTTTTCAGCAGCCGCGGGAATGCGCGTGTACGGGCGGGATCGATACGATCAACTACGGCCGGAACCAGAGCCGGCCGGTCGCCATTATGAGGATCTCCGCCGTACCCAGCAAAGGGTTGACGACCAGCAGCGCACGTCTGAAAGACAATCGCGCCAGGCCGAGCCCAGATTCGATAACGCGCAAGAAACCCATGAGGCGAGATACGCGGCTCTCTCGGAAATCGTCAAAGAGCGTCTCGAGTCAGGAAAAATCAACTCGAGCGAAGCCACGCGCACAATGTTCAGTTTCGAATACGACGGCTCGATGAAGTACCGCAACGAAGTGATCGCGCGCATGTGGCAACATCGCGATCTCAGCGAGATGCGCGATATCGCGGCGGAGGCGCGCGGGTACGAAGTAGAGCGCGAGCGGGATCGCGGGATGGAGCGGTAACATGGCGGCATCAGGCGGCAGCGGTCCTGGACAGGGCGGGCCGGGGCAGGCGGCCGGGCAAACGGTCGAGCTGCGCGAAAGCGATCTTGCAAAGGCCCGCGAGATTGCCGCGGAAGTCCGCGCCCACGAGGCGGCCGAGCAGCAGCGCGAACGCAGCCCCGAACGCGAACAGGAAGCTCCCGAGCGATAGCCCCTCCCGGCTAAAGCCTATCCGCCGCAATTCCAGCTGCCGTTCTGCAAGATCGCCGGGGCGACGCGCAATTGATCGGCGCGGATGACGCCGGTCCGGCCCCCCTGAAGAGCGACCTTGTGCCATTCCCAGCCATTGGAGCCGCGAAGAGAGGACACAACACGGAAGACCGTTCCGGGCGGCAATCGGGTCAGTTCCAGCTCCGGAAAATTATCCTCCAATCCGCCCATGGCTTCGATGACAGCCTGATCATAGATCGGCGTGCGTCCGAATTTTTCCAGAAGGTTGTCCTTGGCGCATCTTGTGCCGGGCTGCGGCCTGATATTTGTACCCGCGACAAGATCGGACCGCACAAAGGCTTCGACCGTCTGGCCGCCGGTCGTGAGGCCCCTTACCTTCAGCCAGTCCCAACCGTGCGGACCGGCGACGCGGTCGAGGATTTCGACCCGGGTGCCGTTCTGAAAAAGGCCGACTGACGGATCGTTGGCTCCCACCGCCGGCGCTGCCCAGGCTTTTGCCCCGAGAGGAAAGATTTTCCCTTCTGTCATTCGCTGGCTTGCCGGCTGCGGCGGCCGAATCGACGCGTTGACCGTTTCGCCCGGTTGTTTAGGTCGGGCCGCAGCTGCCGGACGACGCCCGTCGGGATTTATGGCAGGTTCTGTTTCGCTTTCCGGCAGACTGCCCAGCCAAATTACCAGGGCGACGACAACGACGACAGCAAGTCCGGCGAGTTTCCAGGCTTTCAAAATCCCGGTCGACGAACTCTCGGAGGGAGAGGGAGGGGGACTCGGTAGCTCCGGTGCCGCGGCGGGCCGCCGGGACATGGCTGCCAGTTCAGCAAGCGTGGGCGGCGGCGGATGGTCGGGGTGGGGATCGAAGCGGCCGGCGAACACCGGGGCCTCGAAATAGTTGACGCGGCGTGCCAGCAACGGATCACGACCGGGGGTAATCGCCAACACGAGACCGGGATAGGCCGCCTGATCCCGATTATCGATGCGCGAGAGAAACCGGCCGATCTCGTCCGCGTTGAGCAGCGCCCGCTTGTGGACCCCTTCGCCCCATCCGGTCGTGGTGGAATCGCTGTAGGACTCGCCAACCGACGTCGAGGCCCCCCGCGATATTCCCTCCGTCGTGCTGTCGGAACGCGACCAGTTTGACCCGGACTGCCGTCCCCGGCCCTTCAGCATCAGCGTCAGAAACCCGCCATAATTTCTTGAATATCCGTCAGACTCGCCGGCACTCGATCCCGATGTCGTGCCGGTGTTGCGCGAATAGTTTTCGCCTGAGGTCTGCGAGCGCGAGGTCGATTTCGAGCGGGAGCCGGATTGCGTCGTTCGCCGTACTTCATGTTCACCAAGCAATCGGCTTACATAAGAACGCGTGAAATCATCATCTACTTGAAAGAATATTTTCAGGCCGCAGTTGCTGACGAAAGTCTCCCAGCCATCTTCGTATATGACTTTGAGCTGTGGCAGATTTTGCGTGATAAACAGAAATTTGACGCCAAAGCCGGCGGCCTGTGCGACCGCATGTTCGATCACCTCCATGCGCCGGAGGCCGGCGAATTCATCGAGCACAAACAAAGTCGGATAGCCGGATCGGGGGCGGCCCTTGATCCGCTCCATCTCGCCGAGCGCCAGGCTGATCATCAGCCGCAACCAGCGAAAATGGGTCTCCATAAAGCGCTGCGGCAGCGTCAGGTAAATCGAAACGCCGTTCGGGTTGGTCTTAAGCTCGGCCAGATCAAAATCCGAGGTCTCGAGCACCCGCTGCATCGGCGTATCATCGAGAAACTCGGTGTTGGTCCGCGCCGTCGCCAGGACGCCCGATCGGGTACGGTCGGTGAGCGTGATCATCTGCTCGCCGACACCGGACACGACCCCGTTAAAGGCCGGATTGCGCCGCATTGTTCCCCAGAGCTGGCCGAACGCGGACGGGATGTCTTTGTCGCCGGCTTGGCGCATGGCCTGGATGGCGATCCAGTCACCCTGGGTCAGCAGCCGTCGCACGGTCACGAGGTTGCGCATGCCCTCGAAGATCGGCCAGGTGAGGACGTGAAGGATCAGTCCCTTGATCAGATTGCGGGCCGCTTCCTCCCAATACGGATCGGTCTTGTTTTCGCGGACGACAATCGCGGCCGCGATACGGCCCGCATCGGCGACGGCCAGGTCGCCGTCGAGATCGATAATGTCGAGCGGGTTGTAACGGGCTTTCAGCGAGGGTTCGAGATTGACTTCGTTGAAGGGGTCGAGAATGCAGACTTTTTGTTCGAGCCCGCGCGCATATTCCGATCCATGTCCACGCCGGCGCGCCGTGACCGTGCCGTTCTCGCCCTTCGGATCGACGACGACGCAGGAGCCGGGCCAGAGACAAAGATTTGGGATGATGACGCCGGCGCCTTTACCGCCGCGGGTGCCGCTGACTAGGCAAACATGACGGTCATCGGCGTAGCCGAGCGGCGTCGATGCGGGATTGAGGCTCTGGCCGATCCAGGCTTGCGGGGAGGGGGCTTCCATGCGGAAGCGAAACTCTGTCGCCGCCGCCTCAACGCCCATCCAGCGTGCGGTGCCGAGCGGCACACTGCCCGCATCCGGGCGGCGCACTTCCGACAGCAATTCCGCCAAATCCATTGGCATGGGCAGGTGCTCCACTCGCGTGATGCGCGTATTTTTGCTGCTTCAGGTCTGGGAAGGGAACCCAAAAAGCCGCCAAGGCCAAAAAGCCGCCAAGGTACGGTTTTCAGTAACCGGCGTACCGGTTACCAGCATTATGCATCTTGCGAATTATTGACTGCTGCGGAGCTTGGCGCCTCGTGAACGGCGGGCCGAAACCGCAGCTGGCTTTTATCGGCACGAGAAGTACCTGCGGCGCGGCAAACAAGGTGAGAGGCCGTCAATTTTTTCCTGTCCGAACCTAAAAAAGAAGCCCCGGCAGGGGGATTGCCAGGGCTTCGGAACCGAAGGCGGCTGGGGATTGGGGGGAAGCCGCCGTTTGGGTCAATCGAAGGATAGTTCGATGAACACTGCACTTCTGTGATCTTCGTCACACAAGGAGCGAAAATTCGGCTGCGAGTGCCATTATCTGGCAGGCGGCTAAAAGGCGGAGGATCGGGGTAGCGTGACCGCACAAATTCTATTCGACAACAGCTATGCGCGTCTGCCGGAACGGTTCTATGCCTGTGTGTTGCCGGCTCGGTTCCCGGCACCCAAGTTCATCCGGCTCAATCGAGAGCTTGCCTCATCGCTTGGCCTGGCTCCGGATTGGCTGGAGAGCCCCGACGGGCTTGAGATCCTCTCGGGGCGGCGCGTGGCGGATGGATCGGAACCGATAGCCCTCGTCTATGCCGGGCACCAATTCGGAAACTTCGTACCCCAGCTGGGCGATGGACGCGCGATCCTCCTTGGCGAGCTAGTGGCCGCCGACGGCAGACGACGCGACATCCAGCTGAAGGGAGCAGGTCGAACGCCATTCTCGCGCGGCGGCGATGGCCGTGCCGCTCTCGGTCCGGTTCTGCGCGAATACGTCGTCAGCGAGGCGATGGCTGCGCTCGGCATACCCACCACCCGCGCATTGGCAGCCGTGGCGACGGGCGAGGAAGTGATCCGCGACAGTGTTCTTCCCGGCGCGGTCCTCACCCGCGTGGCCTCGAGCCACGTTCGGGTTGGGACCTTTCAGTATTTCGCCGTGCGGGGCGACACGGAGGGAGTGCGCCTGCTGGCCGACTATGTTCTCGCGAGACATTACCCGGAGGCAGCCGTCGCGGAGCGGCCCCATCGCGCGCTCCTTGATGCGGTCGTCGCAGCCCAGGCCGACCTGATCGCGCGCTGGCTTCTGGTCGGGTTCATCCACGGCGTGATGAACACCGACAACATGTCGGTCGCCGGTGAAACCATCGATTACGGGCCCTGCGCCTTCCTGGACGCGTACGCCCCTGACAAGGTCTACAGCTCCATCGATCGGATGGGGCGCTATGCCTACGGCGCCCAACCGCGGATCGCCCTGTGGAACCTGACCCGGCTGGCCGAAGCCATCCTGCCGCTGCTGGCCGAGGACGAAGGCGTAGCAATAGCCGAGGCTGAAGAGGCGCTCGCTGCCTTTCGTCCCCGCTTTGAGCGGGCATATGAGGCCGGGTTAATGCGCAAGCTCGGGCTGTTCACGACCCGGGAGGGAGACGCCGAGCTCGCGACTGCGGTTCTGGGCGCTCTGGCCGAGAACCAGGTGGACTTCACCCTGTTTTTCCGACGGCTTGCTGATGCTCAGGTCGAAGGAGCAGGGGACGCGGCGCTGTGCTCGCTGTTCCAGGATCCGGTCGGCTGCGACACAATTCTCGTTCGCTGGCGGACGCGCCTGAGGCACGAGACGCAGGACGCAGAATCCCGGCGCTCGGCCATGCATGCCGTCAACCCGGCCTACATCCCGCGCAACCATCAGATCGAAGCGATGATCACGGCGGCGGTGGAGCAGGACGACTTCAGCCGAATGGACGAGCTGCTCGCGGTCCTCTCCCGGCCCTACGAGGACCAGTCGGAATTCGCGCGCTACGCCCAACCCCCGCAACCACACGAACAGGTGACGGCCACGTTCTGCGGGACGTAACCGAAGTGGGATGGCTGGCGTGCGGGGCTCCGCTTCCTCGCTGTTTTTGCTCTGGCCTCGATTTCGACCGCCGCCCTGATGCTCCAGTTTCGCGGTTCTACGATTACCTCCGATGCGGTCCAACTTTGATAGAGGAATCGGAGGGTCGGCGAGACTCTCGGAAAGACCGCCTGCCCGCGCGGCAGAGGGCGCTTTACCATTGCCCAAGACGCTCGAAGCGGCGATCCTGGCCGCACAATCCACCCGGAATCGGGGAAATGTCGATTGAAAGCGGAGGACGCCATGGAACGATCGCGGATACAGCAGACGATGCCCGAGGACCGGAGCGGATGGCATCGGATCGATGCCGGCCTGCATCTCGAGATACTGTTCCACCCCAACCGCCGGCCCGCCGGCCGTGAGCCGGACCAGATCGAACGGCCCTCAATCGTGGTTGCCGTGGCCGGCAAGCGCGAGCAGGCGCTGCGTTTCGACCCCTTCAGCATGGGCGCCCACTATCACATCCGGCCGGGTCTCGCCGATCAGATCCCGCTTCCTGCAGCGGAGGGGGCAAAGTCCGCTCGATGCCACAATGACATTTTTCGAGAAGCCGCTTCGGTTCCGCGGGCTACTCGCGCTGGCCGAGGAGGACGGAGTGGCGTCGCAGTTGCGCGATGAGGAGCTGAGGAACGCCGCCACTCAGATCCGAGATATCAGCGCCGAGCACAAGGGCCGGTGATCGGCCCTGCCCGTCAGAGGGATGGTGTCCGGCTGGTCGACATTCTGGCGGGACTCATCCGTCTAAAGTTGGGTCGTCGCGATCGCCGTATGTAAACGGCGAGGCTGGCCCCCGCGTGCCAACACCACAACCGTCATGCGACATCGTTTTCCCGCAATCCGCGGAAGCTGCGTGCAATCTCAATCACGTGCCGGCGGACCCTCGGCGGATTTCGCCTCGTGCGGGTCGCCAGGCAAATTTGCCACGCTCGCCCTCGTAGATCTACATCAGGCCCGGTACGGCGTCTCGCATGCCGAACCCGAATACAACCTTGTTGTTCGCCCAGATCAGCGGTGCTTGCTGCAGAGTATATCCTAGTCAACAACAACGCCGAGTTGCCGCATTAAATCCTGCGTATCGAATCCGATCCACGACTCTGCTATTTTGCCGTCGGCGCAGCGGCTGATGGTGATCCCGGACACGGTAATCCGTGACAGCGGTTCGCGCTAACGGGTCGCCAAACTTCATGGCCGAAGTGAGCGGCAGCCTCGCCATGATGACCGGACCGATGATGTCCGACATGTCGCGACGGCCAGTGCGTTCGTGCACGCTTGCTCTGAGTGCCGCCTAGTTCGTCGGAACTAGGGAGTGCTTGATTGCTCCCCAGCCTGTCTTGAAAATAGGAGCCGGCCCACAAGATCGGTACATCATCCTAGTGTTGCCTCACATGGCAACTACCGCCGCGTTCCGGCTAAACAGGATGCCCTACCCCCGCGAACCTTGAACGTGTCGACGGGCCGTTATCAGGAGCATATCCTTGCTGAAGCAGTCAGAACATCACCGCCAGTTTCACACCGACGATCGTCATCAGCTTAGCAACACGCGTAAAGAAGCCGAGGCACTATTTCGTCCCAAACCTCGATTTGTTGAGCCGTACCTACCAACTGATCCGCCCCTGGCCGGGGCACCAATACGAAAACCTAGGATACTCAGCGCTTCGCCGTTGCCGGCCACCCGAGTGATCACCGAAGCAACGATCAGACCTGAGCCACAAACAAAGCTTGCGGTATCGGTATCACAATTGGTTCACGCTCATCGTGCGCGCCTCAAAGGCGCGCATGCTGCGATTTATAAACAGCAAGATGAGCTTCGAGAAAAGCTGAACGCGATCGATTGCGAGCTACGTGCAATTGATGCCTATGAAGCCGCCAAGAGGCGTTGAACGAGAGATTTCAAGCCCCGACGGTGATCGCTCTGCGTTCGGTGGTGGAACGCGGATTGGGGGTCCAGTAGCAACGGAACCGAAAGTTCGATTCAGCCATCATCATCGGCGTTCTGCGGGTCGCGCAACGGCCTAAGTTCGCCGCGGGCGATCTGGTCTGGCAGGATGAAGGCGTAGCGACCCAGCATGTTGATGTGGTCGAAACCGAGCGGCGACAGCCGCGCCACGTCCTCGTCGCGCGCGTCGAAGCTTTCGGCCCGGAGCTGGTTCAGCGCCGCGTCCATGTAGACCGTGTTCCAAAGCACGATGACGTTCACCACCAAACCGAGTGCCCCGAGCTGGTCCCTCCTGACCCTCGCGGTAGCGCTGCCGCAGTTCGCCCCGTTTGCCGTGGAACAGATGCGAGCGAGCTGGTGCCGGCTTTCGCCGCAGTTGAGCTGCACCAGGATGCGCCGCCGGTAGGCCTCATCGTCGATGAAGCGGAGCAGGTAGAACGTCTTGATTAGCCGGCCGAGTTCTTCGAGCGCCCTGGGCCAGTTTGGTCGGACGGTCCTTAGTTTGCAGGGTGTGGATCAGGCCCGCGGCCTGCACCGTGCCAAGCTTGAGCGAGCCGGCCAGGCGAAGCAGGTCCTCCCAATGCTGGACGATCAGCGCGGTGTTGATGCGCTGGGACGCTAACTCATCCAGGGCGCCGTAATCTGCCTTGCCGTCCACGCGCCAGAACCGGATGCCGCCGATGTCAGCCAAGCGCGGACTGAACTGGTAGCCGAGCAGATAGAAGATGCCGAAGATCGTGCCGGTATAGGCGCCGGTGTCTGACATGATCTCGGTCGGCAGCAGCTCGGTCTGTTGCTCCAGCACGACCGATAGCAGCGTCAGGCTGTCGCGCAGGGTGCCGGGTACGGTGATGCCGTTCAGGCCGGTGAACTGGTCGGAGACCAGATTGTAGAACGTGACCCCGCGTTCCTGGCCGTAGTAGCGCGGGTTCGGACCCGAATGGATGGTGCGGACTGGCACGACGAAGCGCAGCCCATCCGCGGATGCCACGTCGCCGCCACCCCAGGCACGGGCGAGCGGGATGCGGTTCTGCGAGGCGACCAGGGCGGCGTTGGCTCGGGTCAGGGTCTCGGCCCGAATGTAGTTCTGGCGCACCCAGCTCAGCCGCGAGCGGCGCAGCGCCGGGTTGTCGCGCCGGATCAGCGGCTCGCAAGCCGGTATTGCACGCTTCGGCCAGCAGCACTTCATGGGTGAGGGTCGGCGCGGTCTCGCGGGCTGACGGCCAAAGCAGACGAACTGACTTTCGGTTGCGGTTCCGGCGGCTTTGCTCCCGAGCGCCTGCGTTTACGAATATCTTCAAGGGGCCCGAAACTTTTTGGCTGCGGCGAGCGAACCTCAAGGTGGACCAACAGGAAAGGCTGTCCTGGAAGGTGGAACCGATGCCAGATGCGATGGCGGTACAGCGATCGAGCGCGAAGCTCCGAACCTCCGGTGTAGCCGGAGATCTGAGGTGGCCGGCTTCGTCTGGTTCACCGGTCGAAACGGGACCCCGGGCTCGCTTGTTTGCGAAGTTCAGCGATCCGGACATCACGGCGAACGGAGAGCGCCGCGCTCGCGTCGAGCTTAAGGCGCTTGAAACGGTATGGTTCAACACGGGGACGTTGTGCAACCTCGCCTGTGAGAACTGCTACATCGAATCTGGTCCCGCAAACGACCGGCTTGTCTATCTGACACGCGAGGAAGTGGGGCGCTTCCTCGTTGAGGCAGCGGCAATCGAGCCGCCTCCCGCCGAAATCGGCTTTACCGGCGGCGAGCCCTTTATGAACCCCGAGATCCTCGGCATGATCGAGGATAGCCTCGCCGCGGGCTTCAGGGCGCTCGTGTTGACCAACGCGATGAAACCAATGCAGCGGCTGAAGGCCGCGCTCCGTGGTCTCAACGAGCAATTTCCCGGCCGGCTGACCCTGCGGGTGTCGCTCGATCATTATGAGGCTGCGGCCCACGAAGGGCTGCGTGGCCCGCGAAGTTGGCAATGTACGATCGACGGGCTGCTGTGGCTCGTGAGTAGCCGGTTCAACATATCCGTCGCCGGCCGCATGATCTGGAGCGAGACCGAAGCAAGCATGCGCGCCGGATACGGCTCGCTTTTCACCAAACTCAATCTAGCGATCGACGCAAACGATCCCGGCCAACTGGTGCTGTTCCCGGAAATGCGAGCGGACGAGGATGTTCCCGAAATCACCGAGCTGTGCTGGGGGATACTCGGGAAACGCCCGGATTCGGTGATGTGCGCCAGCTCGCGCATGGTCATAAAGCGCAAGGGTGCGGATCGGCCGACGGTCGTCTCGTGCACCCTCCTTCCCTATGACGGAGCCTTCGAATTGGGGGCAACCCTTGCCGAAGCCGCTCAGCCGGTAAAGCTGAACCATCGGTACTGCGCCCGCTTCTGCGTGCTCGGCGGGGCGTCTTGCAGTTCGCATGGAGCCCGCTGAGCCGGTCCCAGCCCCTTTCTACACCGACGAGGGGAGCAGGGAGGCGGACTGCGGAACCCCTTTCCGAAGTCGGGCAACAATCGCGAAGCTCTCCTGCGCCATTGAGCGCGAGAGGAAAGACCAAATGATCCGTGCGTCAATGACTGTTTAAGAGAGGGTGCTGTAGTCACTCGATGAATCAGACGTCTACCCAACCACGATCACCGATAGCGGAAGGCAGCGCGAAAGCCGCGAGTGGACGGCAGGGGCCGTCGGTGTATTTGCCGATCCGCGACTACGCGCTGATCGGCGACTGTCATGGCTGCGCCCTCGTCTCGCGCACCGGCAGTATCGATTGGTGCGCCTTGGGCCGGTTCGACGCGCCGCCCGTGTTTTGTCGGCTCCTCGATGCCGCCAAGGGCGGGTTTATGTCGATTACGCCAACCGATGCCTTCGAGGTTGAGCGCGCCTATGTCGATGGCACGAATATCCTGCGCACCGTCTTCAAAACGGCTGCCGGCAGCGTCGCGGTTGTCGACCACATGCCGGTCGGCCGTCGTCGCGGGGCGGGGATACATGACTATGTCTCCCTTGCCGCACCTGGACTGCTGATCCGCACGATCGAGGGGCTAAGCGGAAGCGTCTCGCTGGACATCGGCTTTTGCGCGTCGGTCGACTATGCGCGCACTCCCGCGCGGTTGACCGCGACAACGAATGGCCTCTTCGCAGAGGGCGGCGGTGCCTTGCAGTCGCAGATGAAATTCGTGCTCGATGGCGATTTGGCGCGTGCGCGATGCGAGATCGGCGCTGGCCAACGGCAAGACCTGATTGTCAGCATGTCGCCGATGGCCGAATCGGTTTCTGGCGATCAGATCGCGCGCCTGCTTGCGATAACGCACGCATTCTGGAGCGAATGGATTGCCTATTGCCGTTATGACGGACCGTATCGCGATATTGTGCGGCGTAGCGCGCTAACGCTGAAGCTCCTCACTTATGCGCCGACCGGCGCCATCGTCGCTGCCGCGACGACATCGCTGCCGGAAGAGATCGGCGGAGAGCGCAACTGGGATTATCGGTTCTGCTGGTTGCGCGATGCCAGCTTCACTCTCTACGCCCTCGCCATCCTCGGCTACAGCGGCGAGGCCAAGGCCTTCAGCCTATTTCTCCGGCGCGTCTGCCGCGAGCGCCCCGCGGAAATTCAGATCATGTATGGCATCGGCGCTGAGATGGATCTCCACGAGACCCTGCTCGATCATCTCGAAGGCTACGCCTGCAGTCGGCCAGTGCGCATTGGCAACGCGGCCTACAACCAGCGCCAGGCAGACGTCTACGGCGAGTTTGTCGATTGGGCGCACCTGATGATCGCTCTGGGCGGAAAATTCGATGCGGAGGATCAAAGTCTTATCAAGCGCCTTGTCTCGTTTGTCGCGGCGCATGCCGATGAGCCTGATCAGGGATTGTGGGAGGCACGGGGCGATCCGCGCCACTATGTTCACGGCAAGATGATGAGCTGGGTGGCGCTCGACCGCGGCCTTCAGTTGCTGGGCGAGCATGCAGAATGGCGCGAACTGCGCGATCGGCTGCACCGGGAAATTCTCGAGAAAGGCGTCGATCCG
>JBBSOT010000070.1:0-17535 GCA_038259455.1 Hyphomicrobiales bacterium
AAGATTGACTATTTGGTCATTCCGTGGGCATTTCTGCCCAATAAGCGCACACATGGCCCGCCGCCAGGCAGGAGAGTCGATCACCTATGTCGAAGGACAATCCTTCTGATGTTTTCGATGTGGCAGTCATCGGTGGCGGCGTCATCGGCTGCGCCATCGCGCGGCGGTTCACGCTGGAAGGTGCGCGTGTCGTGTTGCTTGAAAAGGCTCTCGACATCCTGGATGGCGCATCGAAAGGCAACAGCGCCATCCTGCATACCGGGTTTGACGCGCCGACGGGCTCGCTGGAACTTGCCTGCATCAAGGCAGGCTATGCCGAGTACCTGGACATTCACGAGCGGCTGAACCTTCCCCTGATGCGCACGGGCGCGATGGTGCTGGCCTGGACCGAAGAGCAGGACGCAGCATTGCCGGAGTTGATGGAACAGGCGCGGACCAACGGCATCGTCGACGTGCAGCCCTTGACTGCCGCGGAGGCCCGAACCCTGGAGCCCGGTCTGTCGCCAAGTCTGCGGGCCGGATTTCGCGTTCCCCGGGAATATCTCATCGACCCCTGGTCGGCGCCGCATGCCTATCTTCTACAGGCCATCGAGAACGGCGCCGCACTGTTGCGCAATTGCGAGGTGATGGGGGGCATCTATGACGGCGTCGTTTGGCGGCTGGAAACAAGCCAGGGCGGTGTGCAGGCCAGGCTGGTGGTCAATGCGGCGGGTCTTTACGGCGACATTGTCGACGAGCGGCTGACTGCCAGAAGCGACTTTCGCATTCGGCCGCGCAAGGGGCAGTTCGTCGTTTACGACAAGACGGCGGCGCGCCTCACGACACATATCCTGCTGCCTGTACCGAGTAAGACCACCAAGGGCATTGTCGTGTGCCGCACCATTTACGGCAACCTGCTCGTCGGCCCGACCGCCGAAGAGCAGGAGGAGCGCGACGTGGCGGAATTATCGTCCGAGACGCTCGAAGCACTGCGCCTGCGTGGCGAGGAGATCCTGCCGGCGCTGGCAGGCCATGATGTGACGGCGATCTATGCCGGTTTGCGCCCGGCAACCGACCACAAGGACTACAAGATTCGCGCGCGAGAGGGACAGGCCTATATTTCAGCGGGGGGCATCCGTTCGACCGGGCTGAGCTCGGCGCTTGGCGTGGCGCGTTACGTCCAGGCGCTGGCAGTGCGGCTCGGCCTTCCGGCCAGCACACTTGCCGCGCCGGCCTGGCCGCGCCTGCCTGCGATGACCGACGAGGGAAAGCGCGACTGGCAGTGTTCCGGCAATGGCGGCATTGTCTGCCACTGCGAATTGGTGACGCGCCGCGAAATCGAGGCGGCAATGGAAGGACCGCTGGCAGCGCAGACATTTGGCGGGCTCAAGCGCCGCACCCGAGTCACGATGGGTCGCTGCCAGGGGTTTTACTGTTCGGCGCAGCTTGCCGAGATTACCCGTGACCGCCTCGCCGTGGACATGGCAGAGGGATCGAATGCCGGCTGACCTGTCCGACCACTGCGATGTTGCGATTGTCGGTGGCGGGCCGGCCGGGCTCGCAGCTGCATGCGCCTTGCGCAAGGCCGGCGTCGCCTCGGTCGTCGTTCTCGAACGCGAAGCGGAGGCTGGCGGCATTCCGCGCCATTGCGGTCACTTCCCCTTCGGCATGCGCGAATTTCGCCGTGTCCTGCGCGGGCCGGACTACGCGGCGCGGCTGGTTGCCCGCGCCACAAATGCCGGCGTCGACCTGCGGACCTCCGTTACCGTTACTGCGCTGCATCCCGGCGGACGGCTCAGCCTGGCGACCCCGGACGGCGTCGGCGAACTGACGGCCAGGCGCGTCCTTCTGTGTACAGGTGTTCGCGAGAAAAGCCGCGCAGCACGCCTGATCGGCGGGGAAAAGCCAGGCGGCGTCCTGTCTACCGGCGCTCTCCAGGGCATGGTCTATCTCAAGCAGCAGAAACCTTTCGAGCGTCCCGTCATTCTTGGCACGGAACTGGTTTCCTTCTCAGCGCTCCTGACCTGCCGCCATATGGCGATCCGCCCGGTCGCCATGGTCGAACCAAATGACCGCGTCACCGCGCGCTGGCCGGCCCGATTGCTGCCAAAGCTGCAGCGCATTCCGCTTCTGCTCGGCACGCAGCTGACCGCCATTCACGGCAAGACACGGGTTACCGGCGTGGACATTGTCGGTCCGGACGGCAATGCCCGACACATCGAAACCGACGGTGTCATCATCAGCGGCAGCTTCCTGCCCGAGGCGGCGCTGCTCAGAGCCGGACATCTGGAAGTCGATCCGGCAAGCGGAGGCCCGGACATTGACCAGTTCGGACGCTGCTCCGATCCGGCATACTTCGCCGCCGGCAATCTGCTGCGCGCTGTTGAAACGGCCGGATGGAGTTGGGCGGAAGGACACCGCGCTGGCAGGACGATTGCCCATGATCTCAAAAAAGGGTTGCCGGAGCCGAAGCAAGGACTGCACGTCGTCGTGCGCAGCGAAGCGCTGAAATATGCCCTGCCGCAACGCATGGCATACAAATCAAGCAGCCCCTGGTCGGCCAAGGCGTTGCAACTTCGCGTGACGCGGCCTGTCGATGGTCGGCTAAGCCTGCGCATTGACGACAAGGAAATCTGGTCAAAGAAGCTGTCCGCGCTGCCCGAACGGCGGCTAACCCTGCCGGCCTCGAAGCTGCCCGCCGGTCGCCAGGGTGTGGCCGAGCTGTTCCTTGAGGAAGACGGCGAATGAACACGCTGGCCATCGATCAAGGCACCACCAGCACGCGCGCCTTGATCGTGGCAGAGTCCGGCGGGGTGACGCCACTGATCTCCCTGCCGCACCGCCAGCATTATCCGCAAACAGGCTGGGTCGAACACGATCCGGAAGAACTGATCGGCAATCTGCTAGCCTGCCTCGATGCCGCGCAGGCCGTGCCGGACCTTTGCGCTGTCGGCATCGACAACCAGGGCGAGAGCTGCCTTGCCTGGGATGGCGACACCGGACGTGCCGTCAGCCCGGTGATCGTGTGGCAGGACGACCGCACAGCGGCAGATATCGACCGGTTGCGAACCGACCGTATCGAGGCGATGGTTCTGGAGCGTGCCGGCCTGCCGCTCGACCCCTACTTCTCGGCCTCGAAGCTTGGCTGGATCATGCGTGAGATACCCGAGGCCAGAGAGCTTGCGGCTAAGGGTCGACTGCGGCTTGGCACCACGGACGCCTTCTTTCTCGATCGGTTGACCGACCGCTTCGTCACCGACGTAACGACCGCGTCGCGCACCTCGCTGATGGATCTTTCGACCTGCCAGTGGGACGCTGATCTTTGCACCCTGTTCGGCGTCCCGATGGACGCCCTGCCCGAGATCATGCCGAGCACCGGCGACTTCGGCGGGGTGCAGGTCGGCGAACACTTCGTGCCGCTCGCCGCCAGCCTGGTCGACCAGCAAGCCTCGCTATACGGTCATGGCTGCCGATCGCCTGGCGACGCCAAGATCACGTTCGGCACGGGAGCTTTCGCGCTCGCTGTCACCGGCGACATGATGCGCACAGCGGCCGGCGGCCCGCTGCCGACCATTGCCTGGCAAAAATCAGGCGCAAAGCCAACCTATGCGCTCGACGGTGGCGTTTACAGCGCTTCGTCCGCCGTCAACTGGGCGCGCGGCCTTGGCCTGTTCAAGGAATTTTCCGAGATCGACTTTTTCGATGCCCGTCCGGCGATCGATCGCGGTATCGCGTTCGTTCCGGCGCTTGCCGGACTTGCCTGTCCGCACTGGGACCGGTCCGCGCGCGGCGCCTGGCTCGGGCTTTCGCTCGATTCCTCGCCAGCCGACATGATGCAGGCCCTTCTCGAAGGCGTGGCTCTGCGCATGGCCGAGGTTATCGATGCGATGCAAACCAGCCAGCGCGTTGCCAGCCCCGTCTCGATCGATGGCGGCATGGCGGGAAACCGCTATTTCGGCCAGTTCCTCGCCGACACGCTCGAGCGCGAGATCATCGTTTCGGACCAGCCGGAACTCACCGCCATCGGTACAGCGGCACTGGCCGCCGAAGCGGTCGGAAGACCGATCCATTTCGAGCGCAATGGACGTCATGTCATACCACACGAGGTCCCATCCGGCCGGCGTGAGAGATTTGCCGCGGCGCGCCAGGCGATACAGTCTTACGCAGCGATCCGCTAAGTGATCTTGCTGCAAGCCTGATCCGGAGGCTGCGTCAGCTGGCCTTTGCCAGCTCGACAAAGTTCCTGGACTGCACCAGCGTCCCCAGTTCGGGCTCGTCGATCAGCGTCGCAGCATCTTGTGGCGACAGCCAGGCTCGATGTCGCCGTGCGCTCTCCTTCCATTCCGGCAAGGTCTTTTCTACCGCCAGCAGATAGACCGTCACTTTCACTTTGACGAAACGGGTCTTCAGCCGCTTCCAGTAATCATAGGTGCCGAGCGGTGCCTTGATCATGCTGCCGGAGACGCCGGCTTCTTCCTCGGCTTCGATCATCGCAGCCTTCTTGCCGCTCTTTCCCTTCATCGGCCATCCCTTCGGCACGATGAAGCGCTTGGTGGTATTTGACGTGATCAGCAGGATTTCGACATTGCCATCTTCACCCAGGCGAAACGGTATCGCCGCGACCTGACGGATCGGCTTGCCCCTCTTGGCTTTCTCCACAATGCGCTTTTGCTTGACCATCCCGCCCTGTCCGATCCTCCATTGTCTCTCAAACCGTCGTTCGCGGACCGCAAATCCGCCTCGCAAGTTTCCGCGCGATCTTCATGAACGTGTCTGCGTGATAATCCAATTGCCTTTGAGCGGTTGCCGTGACCGAAAAATTTGTTACTTGTTAGACGGCGAACCAATCTGGGAGGAAAATCGCATATGGAAAAGCAATATTTTCGCGCTTTCGCGCTGGCAACCGTGTTTCTTTCGAGCACGGCACTGGCGCGCGCTGAAAGCGTGACGCTCTATTGCAGCGCCGACGAAGTATGGTGCCAGCAGATCAAGACCAATTTCGAGGCCGAAACCGGCATCACGGTTGACATGACACGCAAGAGCTCGGGCGAGACCTTCGCCCAGGTCAAGGCCGAGGCCAGCAATCCCAAGGGCGATGTCTGGTGGGGCGGCACCGGCGACCCGCATCTCCAGGCGGCGGAGGAAAATCTCACGGAAGCCTATGTCTCGCCAATGCGCGACCAGTTGCAGCCCTGGGCGATAAAGCAGGCCGAGGCGGCCGGCGACAAGACGATCGGCGTCTATTCCGGCGCGCTCGGCTTCGGCTACAACAAGGATCTTCTGGCCAAGAACGGGCTGCCCGAACCCAAGTGCTGGGACGACCTGGCCAAGCCCGAGTTCAAGGGCCAGGTGCAGATCGCCAACCCGAACTCGTCGGGCACCGCCTACACGACGCTGGCAACGATGGTGCAGCTGTTCGGTGAAGAGAAGGGCTTCGACTACATGAAGGCCCTGCACAAGAACATCAACCAGTACACCAAGTCGGGCTCCGCGCCCATCAAGGCGGCCGGCCTCGGTGAAACGACAGTCGGCATCGTGTTCATGCATGACGCAGTTGCGCAGACCGCGGCCGGGTTTCCGATCGTCACGGTGGCGCCTTGCGAAGGCACTGGCTACGAGATCGGCTCCATGTCGCTGATCGCGGGCGCTCGCAACCCGGAGAACGCCAAGAAGTTCTATGACTGGGCGCTATCGGCCGAGATGCAGTCACGGGCGAAGGATGCCAATTCCTACCAGCTGCCGTCGAACAAGAGCGCGACCGCTTCGCCGCTGTCGCCCGACCTGTCGACGATCAAAGTGATCGACTACGACTTCGTGAAGTACGGCTCGAGCGACGAACGCAAGCGGCTGTTGAAGAAGTGGGACGACGAGGTTTCGACGCTGCCGCAGTAAACGATGCGGCAGCATAAAGAAGTACGGGGACTTCATCCGACCGTCATCCTCTGGGTGGCGGTCGGGTTGATCGGCTTTGCCGTGCTGCCCTGGTACGGCACGGACTCGAATTTCTTTACATTGTCGTGGCTGCTTGACGGCTACCCGCTCGACAGCGACGTGGCGCCGGCGCTGTTTCTGGCGCTGCAGGGCCAGAAGACATGGCTGGCACCCGCAGGCCTGATGCTCCTGGTTCCGTTGCTGTTATGGGGGCGGGAAAAAACCGATCCGCTGTTCGGTCGCCTGCTTGTTGCAGTCGGTGCCGTTGGGTTGGCCTACGTGATGCTGCAGGGCTTTGCCATCGGCCTGCGCGGCTGGCGTTTCGAATGGCTGACCGCAATGTTCGGCGAACTTGGCGACCGCCAGTTCGGCATGGGCTATGGCGCCATGCTGTGCGCCGGTGCGTTCCTGTTCCTGTTTTCGATCGGGCTCGCCGGTCGCGGCGCGGTCGGAGGCGATGTCTTCGTCGTCAGCACCATCGCATTCGTCATCGGTGTCGTCGCCCTGTTCATCTTCATGCCTATCCTTCAGATGCTGGCCAACGCCATGATCACGCAGGAAGGCACCTACTCGCTGGCCAGTTTCGCCAGCAAGATCTTCAGTGACAGGTTGTGGGGGCTGGGCTGTGTCACGCAAAATGTCGGCTGTGGCGTTGCATGGAATTCGCTGTTCCTCGCCATACTCGTCGGTATCCTGACAACGCTGCTCGGTCTTGTCTTTGCGCTGGTCGTCACGCGCACCGGCTTCCGGCATGGACGCAGTCTCAGGGCGCTGACGGGTCTGCCCATCATCACGCCCCCCTTTGTCATCGGGCTTGCGATCATCCTTCTGTTCGGCCTGTCTGGTGCCGTCACACAGATGTTCGCCGAGCTCTTCGGCGTCCAGGCGACACGCTGGGTCTATGGCTTGCCCGGCCTGCTGATCGCGCAACTGCTCGCCTTCACGCCGATTGCCTTCCTGGTGCTGATCGGCGTCGTCGAGGGCATCAGCCCGTCGATGGAGGAAGCTGCGCAGACGCTGCGCGCCAGCCGCTGGCAGACCTTCCGCACAGTCTCGCTGCCGCTGATGCGGCCGGGACTGGCCAATGCCTTCCTGCTCGGCTTCATCGAGAGCATGGCCGATTTCGGCAACCCGCTGGTCCTGGGCGGCAATTTCGACGTGCTGTCGACCGAGATTTTCTTCGCCATCGTCGGCGCGCAGAACGACCAGGCGCAGGCTGCCGTTCTGGCGATCGTGCTTCTGGCCTTCACGCTCGGCGCTTTCTATGCGCAACGCTTCTGGCTCGGCCAGAAGTCCTATACCACCGTGTCGGGCAAAGGCGACGCGGGGGTTCACCCGCTGCTGCCGGCGGGACTGCGCTATACGGTGTTCGCCATCGCAGGCTTCTGGGCGCTGTTCACCGTGTTCGTCTACGCAACCATCTTCTACGGCAGTTTCGTCAAGCTGTGGGGCGTCGACAACAGCCTCACTTTTGTCCACTACGTAAAGTCCTTTGCCATCGGCTGGAACGAGTTCGGGATCCACTGGAAGGGCGCTGCCTGGAGTTCCTTCTGGACGACGATCACTATTGCGCTGGTGTCGGCGCCGCTCACCGCGATGCTCGGTCTCTTGACCGCCTACCTGCTGGTGCGGCAGGACTTTTCCGGCAAGAGCGCCTTCGAGTTCGGCACCATGCTTTCGTTTGCCATTCCCGGCACGGTGATCGGCGTTTCCTATGTGATCGCCTTCAACGTGCCGCCGATCGAACTGACCGGCACCGGCGTCATTCTGGTTCTGTCCTTCATCTTCCGCAACATGCCGGTCGGCGTGCGCGCCGGCGTTGCATCGATGTCGCAGATCGACCGCAGCCTCGACGAATCCTCGCTGACGCTCGGGGCCAACTCCTGGCAGACCTTCCGCAAGATCATACTGCCCCTGCTCCGGCCGGCTATCCTGGCCGCGCTGGTCTATTCCTTCGTACGCGCCATGACCGCCATCAGCGCCATCATCTTCCTGGTCAGCGCACGATACGACATGTCGACCAGCTACATTATCGGCCGCGTCGAAAACAATGAATACGGTGTCGCCATCGCCTATTCGGCGGTGCTGATCGCCGTCATGCTGGCTGTCATCGGCCTCATGCAGCTTGCCGTCGGTAGCCGCAATATCGGCCGGCGCACCAGCAACGATAACGACCTGTCGCAATCGCGAACAAATGTCAGCCAATCCCGGACAGGACAGACGCGACCGGCACTTTCAGGAGGGGGCTGATGGCCCAGATCAAAAGCAACGCCGCGTCGGTGGAATTCCGCAGCGTCTCCAAGTTCTACGGCAAGAGCAAGGTGGCAGCGGTCAACGATGTCTCGCTGAATGTCGAGGCTGGCAAGCTTGTCACGCTGCTTGGTCCATCCGGCTGCGGCAAGACGACGACGCTCAGGATGATCGCCGGCCTGGAAATGGCGAGCAGCGGCCAGATTCTGATCGGCGGCGCCGATGTGACGTCACTGCCTGCCACCGATCGCGACGTGTCGATGGTGTTCCAGTCCTATGCGCTGTTTCCGCATATGAGCGTCATGGAGAACGTCCAGTATGGCTTGCGCTTCTCCGGTTTCCCGAAAAAGGAGATTGTCGAGCGGGCTGATGCCGGACTGGAACTGGTCGGCCTGACCGGGTTCGGTGACCGGTTGCCGAGCCAGCTATCCGGCGGCCAGCAGCAGCGCGTCGCCGTGGCGCGCGCGCTCGTGCTGGAGCCGCAAGTGCTGCTGTTCGACGAGCCGCTCTCCAACCTCGATGCCAAACTGCGCCGCCGGGTGCGCGAGGAAATCCGCGAAATCCAGCAGACGCTTGGCCTGACCGTCGTTTACGTGACGCACGACCAGGAAGAGGCTCTGGCGGTTTCCGACCGCATCATCGTGATGAACAATGCCATCATCGCGCAGGATGGCACACCACGCGAACTCTACGAGGCACCGGCCAACGCCTTCGTTGCCGATTTCATCGGCGAGGCGAATATTTTCGACTGCAAGGTAACCGAGGTCCAGGGCGATGTCGCGACGGTCAGCCTCGGGCAGGTGACGCTTTCGCTGCCGGCGCGTGGCCACACGCCAGGTCCCGCGCGGCTGGCAGCGCGCCCGAGCAGGATCAGCATCGGCGAGGCAAGCGCGCCCGGCACGCTGCCCGGAAAGCTCGAAAAGGCCACCTATGTCGGCAGCCATCTCGAATTTGTCGTCAGTACCGAATTCGGCGAAGTCTTCGTGGTATCGCCAGACGTGGATTCCGGCTTACGGGCCGGCCAGCCGGTCGGCCTTGGCTTTCCGGAGCGCGGACCGGTTCTGATCAGCCCCTGAAGGCTGCGGCGGCGAGTGCGTCGATCTTGTCGAAGATCTTGCTGCCGCCGACGATGACGGGCGTGCCCTTCGTCAGCACATCGGTCGGATGCGGCGCTACCTTGCCGCCAGCCTCCTCGATCATCAGCATGCCAGCCAGGCAGTCCCAAGCATTCATGTGCTGCTCGATATAGCCAAGCAGGCGCCCTGACGCGACATAGGCCAACATCAGCGCACCCGATGCGTTGCGATAGTAGACGCCGCCCTGGTCCAGCAGATTGTCGATCAGGCCGACACCGTTGCGCGCCTCGGCGCGATTTGAAAAGCCGGTTCCAAGCGAGCCTTCGGAGAGGCTGGAAGCCTGGCTTGCCCGGATGGGCTTGCCATTCAGGAATGCACCACCGCCGCGCCGCGCGTAGAAACTCTCGCCAACCGACGGCTCGTGGATGATGCCGACATCGGTCTGGCTGTCTCTGAAGCCCGCGATCACCACGCACCATGCCGGGATGCCACGCACGAAATTCGCCGTGCCGTCGATCGGGTCGATCACCCACGAATAGCCGGAGGTGCCGGTCGTTGGCGCATGCTCCTCGCCGACAATGGCGTCGTCCGGATATTGCTTTGCGAGCGCGGCACGGATGAATGTCTCGACGTCGCGGTCGGCCTCGGACACCATGTCCTGATGGCCCTTGCTCTCTATGGTCAGCGTGTCGAGGCGACGGAAATACTCCATGCCCAGTTCGCCAGCGCGCTTTGCAAGCTCTGTCGCGAACTCCATCCGGGTTGAGTTGTCGTTTTCCATCGGGTCCTGCCTGTGCTGTTGGCTCAAGTCGAGGCCGCTGATAGCAGATGCATCCCGCGCCTTGAAAGGGCCGATGCGAAGGTCGCCGAAGAATTCGGGGTGACCGGCAAGCAAAGATTGTTCGACGGTTGTCGAGTTTTGGGGTGGACATTGTAAGCCGGTGCCACAAAACTGTTGCCCATTGCGAAAGCGCCGTTCCGAACCGGCGGGCATCGCTGACCTAAAGGGAGGAATTCATGAAGAAACTGCTCGCCGCAGCTGCGATGCTGCTTGCTACCACCATTGTAAGCCAGGCCGAGTTCAAGCTCGATAGCCGCTATCAGGACGCGGACGGCGATCTGATTGCCGATATCCCGACTGATGCCGGCGAGCTGGCTGATCCTTCAACCCTGATCTTCGCCTATACCCCCGTTGAGGATCCGGCTGTCTATGCCGAGGTGTGGGACGGGTTCCTCAAGCATATGGAGGAAAAGACCGGCAAGAAAGTGCAATTCTTCCCGGTCCAGTCGAACGCCGCGCAGATCGAGGCTATGCGCGCCGGGCGCCTTCACATAGCCGGCTTCAATACCGGCTCCAATCCACTGGCCGTGGCCTGCGCCGGACTTCGCCCCTTCGCGATGATGGCATCGGCCGACGACAGCTTCGGTTACGAGATGGAAATCATCACCTATCCGGGTTCCGGCATCGAGAAGGTGGAAGACATCAAGGGCAAGAAGCTCGCCTTCACCTCCGAAACCTCCAATTCGGGCTTCAAGGCGCCGTCGGCGCTGCTCAAGGCCGAGTACAACATGGTCGCAGGCACCGATTTCGAGCCGGTGTTTTCCGGCAAGCACGACAATTCGATTCTCGGCGTGGCAAACAAGGACTATCCGGCAGCGGCAATCGCCAACTCGGTCATGTCGCGCATGCTTGAGCGGGGAGTCGTCAAGCCGGAGCAGATCGTTACGATCTACACGTCCGACACGTTCCCGACTACCGGCTACGGTCTGGCCAACAATCTCACGCCGGAACTGCAGGACAAGATCAAGGACGCCTTCTTCTCCTTCCCATGGGAAGGCTCGAAGCTGGCGGAGGAGTTTTCCAAGTCCGGCGAGGCGAAGTTCATTCCGATCACCTTCAAGGACAATTGGGCCGTCATCCGCCAGATCGACGAGGCCAGCGGCGTCGAGTACACCTGCCAGTAAAGGCACGCCGCCGTTCCCATTGCAGGCCGGGCGCAACCCGGCCTGCACCTGCGCACCTATGAAGGGACGAACGTGCTCACTGTCAAAAATCTGGGCAAGACCTACAAGACCGGCGACCGGGCGCTCACCGATGTCAGCTTTACCGTCGAGGCCGGCCAGGTTGTCGGGCTGATCGGCCCATCGGGCGCCGGAAAATCCTCGCTGATCCGCTGCGTCAACCGCCTCGTCGAACCGACAGCCGGCCAGATATTCCTCGGGGACACCGAACTGACAGCGCTCTCGGGTTCCGGCCTGCGCACGGCGCGCCGCCGCATCGGCATGATCTTTCAGGAATATGCGCTGGTCGAACGGCTGACTGTCATGGAGAACGTGCTGTCCGGGCGGCTCGGCTATGTACCGTTCTGGCGTTCCTTCAGCCGCCGCTTCCCGCAGGCCGACGTCGACAAGGCCTTTGCGCTGCTGGCGCGGGTCGGACTGACCGACCACGCCGACAAGCGTGCCGACGCGCTGTCCGGCGGCCAACGCCAGCGTGTCGGAATCGCCCGCGCGCTGGAGCAGGATCCCGAACTGCTCCTGATCGATGAACCGACAGCCAGCCTCGACCCCAAGACATCGCGCCAGATCATGCGGTTGATCGGCGAAATCTGCACCGAGCGCAACTTGCCGGCCATCATCAACATTCACGATGTCGTGCTGGCGCAAGCCTTCACACAACGCATCATCGGCCTGAAGGCAGGTGAAGTCGTATTCGACGGCACGCCCGACGAACTGACCGATGATGTGCTGACCTCCATCTATGGGGAGGAAGACTGGACCGCGATGCGCCGTAAGGATAGCGACGATCACGGCGCCGAAGGTACCGATGCCGAGCGCATGGCGGGCCTTGCCTGATG
This sequence comes from Hyphomicrobiales bacterium, assembly GCA_038259455.1. Lineage (GTDB taxonomy): Bacteria > Pseudomonadota > Alphaproteobacteria > Rhizobiales > Rhizobiaceae > CAMYMG01. The sequence goes on from JBBSOT010000070.1 coordinate 12,095, forward strand.
ACGTCCGAGGCCGTCCGCACATGGCGACGACCGCCGATCCTGATCAAGGACTGGCGCTGGCGCTGGGGCATCTATGCCTTCGCCGTCATCTATCTGGTGCTCGCGGTCTCAAGCGTCGAGGTAAACTGGACGCGCGTCTATGAGGGGCTGGAGCGCGGCTGGCGCTTCCTGCAAGGCTTCCTGGTTCCCGATTTCACATCGCGATGGAGCGACATCGGCTCAGGGCTCGCCGAAAGCCTGACCATGACCGTCACTTCGACCATCGTCGGCGTCCTTATTTCGATTCCGATCGGCATCGGCGCGGCCCGCAATCTGGCGCCGCTGCCGATCTATCTCGTCTGCCGCTCGGTCATTGCCATATCGCGCAGCCTCCAGGAGATCATCGTCGCCATCCTGTTCGTGGCGATGTTCGGCTTCGGTCCGTTTGCCGGCTTTCTGACGCTCACCTTTGCCACGGTGGGCTTCATGGCCAAGCTGCTCGCCGAGGACATAGAGGACATCGACGAGGGTCAGGCCGAGGCGGTGCGAGCAACCGGCGCCTCATGGTGGCAAGTCGTCAACTATGCAGTCCAGCCGCAAGTCATGCCGAGGCTGATCGGCCTCTCGCTCTACCGGCTTGACATCAATTTCCGTGAATCGTCGGTCATCGGCATCGTCGGCGCTGGCGGCATCGGCGCAACGCTGAACACGGCGATCGACCGCTACGAATATGACTCTGCCGGCGCCATTCTCATCCTCATCATCGGCCTCGTCATGCTGGCCGAATATTCGTCGGGCTTTGTCCGGAAGTGGGTGCAGTAATGCCGGTTCAGGACGGGTCCGTGGCAGTCTGGAGGAAGCGCACGACGGCTGCGCAATGGACGCTGTGGGCGGGCTGGTTCGCGCTCGCCATCCTGTTTGTCTACTCGTGGCAGGTGATGACCCAGGATACGATCTGGGCTTTCGTGCAGGACGCGCCGGAGCAGGCCGCCGATCTCGGCGACCGGATGTTCCCGCCGCGATGGTCCTATATCAACACTCTATGGTGGCCGCTTTGGGACACGCTCAACATCGCCACGCTTGGCACGATGATGGGCATCCTGTTCGCCGTGCCGGTGGCCTTTGCGGCGGCCCGCAACACGACGCCGTCGCTTTACTTCGTTCGGCCGGTCGCACTTTTCATCATTGTCGCATCGCGCTCGATCAATTCGCTGATCTGGGCCCTCTTGCTCGTCGCCATCATCGGACCGGGCATCCTGGCCGGCATCGTCGCCATCGGCCTTCGCTCGATCGGCTTTGTCGCCAAACTGCTCTATGAGGCGATCGAGGAGATCGATCAGGGCCAGGTCGAGGCCGTCTCGGCAACCGGTGCCTCAAGGGCGCAGATCATCGACTATGCGATCGTGCCGCAAGTGCTGCCGGCCTTCTTCGGCATCTCGGTGTTCCGCTGGGATATCAATATCCGCGAATCGACCATTCTCGGACTGGTCGGCGCCGGCGGCATCGGGCTGCAGTTGCAGGCGTCGCTCAACACGCTGGCCTGGCCACAGGTGACGCTGATCTTCGTCGTCATCCTGGGTACCGTTGTGGTGTCTGAATGGGTCTCGGCAAAGGTACGGCAGGCCATCACCTAGAGCGCTTCACGGTTAGACTGAAGCACTCTAGGGTCAGTCGGCGTCGTTTACTGCCTGCCTGCCAGTCATCTCTTGTGACTGGATGCGGAAGAACAGGTGGGTAGAAGCCGTCGCTACCGGTCCGGGGACCGGCTTCAGGCTGCCTGGTTCCCACCAGTCGGCATGCTTTTCAAGCATCGACCATGCAAATTCGCGCTCGCGCTTCCAGCCAACCTTGTCGGGAAGATCTTCGAACGTGCCGTAGGCTATGACACTGCGCCATCCACGCTTTGTGTCAGCTTTCTCCACCAGCACGCAGACTTTAGGGTTGGCTCGCATCCACTCGATCTTCTGACCGGGCATCGAGAAACCGTAGAAAAAGGGCTTTGCGAAAGCAACATACACCGGCACGACATAAGGCTGACCATCGAGGCTGCAGGCGAGTCTGGCCATCCGGGATTCGGAAACCACGGTCTCGCACTCAGCCTGCGTCATTTCCTTGATGATCATGAACCTCTCCTGGCGCTAGGCCGACATCAGACGGTTGAACCCGGTTTCGTTCAGGAACGAGCGCGTTACGCCGCCGAAAATCAGCTCGCGAAGGCGGCTATGGCCAAAACCTCCCGAAACAATCAGGTCGGCATTCATCGACGTGGCAAAATCGATGAGAGCCGCGGCCTCGTGTTTTTCGACCAACAATTCCGGACGGGCCTTTATGCCATGGCACTGCAGATATGCAGATACGTCCTCAAGGTTCTGCTTCTCAGGTCCGGCGGAGCCGGGCGCCACGGTGGCCACCACAACCTCGTGCGCATCGCCGAGGAGCGGAATTGCACAGGCGACTGCCCGCCTGGCCTCACGGGTGTCCTTCCAGGCGATAAGCACCTTTCTGGCAAGCACCTGCTCGGCATTGGCGGCGGCGATGAGGACCGGCCGGCCGGCCTGCAGAAGAAGTTCGCCCAGATCGATCGAACGATATGCATTGCTGGCACCCGCACCTTCCGGCGAAGCGGTGACGATGAGGTCGGCCAGGTGGGCCAGTCCAATCGCCAGCCTCGAGGGCGTCGTAACGTCACCGCGCCATTCGACCGCAAGGTTTTGCCCGGACAAGACCTGCATGAACTGCGTGTTCAACTCTTCAAGGCGCGCCTCGATATCGGCGCGCTGACGTTCCAGGATTTCGCCGTTGACCACCATTCCGTCGACAGTTGTGAGCGGCGGTACGATGTCAGCACCGGCACAGCCAATCAGTCGTGCGCCATGGCGGTGCGCAAGATCACCCGCGAGCTTAATGAGAGGTGTCACCGGACCATCGATATCGACGTTTACCAGGATTGATTTGTAACCCATTGCAGCGCTCCTTGTTCGCAACGCTCCGATCGCCAGCCCGCGCAGTCAAGTCGCGGCTGGCCTGTACACTATTGCGCCTTACCCGCAGCCAAGTCGATCTTAATCCTCCGTTGCGCGCTAACGTCACAGGGCAGTCGATCTCTGGGCAATGGTTGATGGAGGATGAAGTCAGGGCACGCTAACGATCAAAGCCGCGTGCCAGGCTGAGTACCGGCCACCTGCCGATGGCGCATCAAGATGGCGTGATCCCTGACGATGCGTCAGTTGCTGCCGAAAAGTGCGCCCAGCATACCGTCTGACGACGGTTGCGTCATGAATCTGTCGATCAGCACTTCAACCTGTGCATTGCGGGCTCGGGCGCTGTCGGCTCCCATGACGACAATGATCAGGCGGCGCGAACCGCGCTTCACCGACGTCACGATGTTGTAGCCCGAGGCCCTGATGTAGCCGGTCTTGATGCCATCAACGCCTTCGACCCGTCCAAGCAAATCGTTGTGCCCGCGCACGGTGCGGCCATTATAGGCAAACTGGCGGTTGGAAAAATAATGGTAGTGTTGCGGAAAGCGCGACCGCAGTGCCAGGCCGAGAACGGCCATATCACGCGCCGTTGTCCGCTGTGCGTCGTCGGGCAGTCCCGATGCGTTCTTGAACGTGGTGGCCGACATGCCGAGTTGTCGCGCCCTTGCCGTCATCTGCCTTGCGAACTGCTCCTCGCTGCCGCCACCAAGAAACTCGCCAACCGCAACAGCCGTGTCATTGCCCGACTTGACGGCCAGCGCTTCGATCGCGGTCTCGACGTCAATCGTCTGGCCGGTCTTGAGGCCAAGCCGGCTCGGCGGCTGTCGTGCCGCGTTCGATGACACAGGAATCTGGCTGGACTTGGAAACCCGGCCCTGCTCCAGTGCTTCGAACAGCAGGTAAAGCGTCATCATCTTGGTCAAGGACGCGGGATAGCGCGTCGCAGTCGCATTGACCTGCTGCAACGTCGCGCCGGTGGATGCATCGATGACAAGCTCGGAATAGCGCGTCTGTGGCCCGGGAAGATTGACCGGGGCCGGCGGCTCGAGCGTACCGGTTGTCGAACAGCCGGCGGCCATCACCAGCATCAGGAACAGCACCGCCGCGTTGCGAAGCAGTGCCAGGGGCGCTGAAAAGCTCTGACTGATCAGGGTTTGCTGATGGTTCATTCTGTGCGTTCGGATGGACGCCATTTGTCGGTTGCCTGCACCCCGACTAACAAATGCCCGCGCAGCTTGCCATTCCTTTTATGCAACAGACGATAGCAAATCGGCGCCAGTGGCCAATTTCCGACCTGTCGGGTGAGGCCATGCTGGCGCCGGGTTAGCCAGTCTAGCGTGCGAGGACTTCGCGTAACTTGGCCGCCAGCTGATCGACCGTGAAGGGCTTGGGCAGGAAATTCACGCCAGGGTCGAGTACGCCATTGTGGACGACGGCGTTGCGGGTGAAACCGGTCGTGAACAGCACCTTCAGTCCTGCTCGTCTCGACGTTGCTTCCTGGGCCAGCTTGCGGCCGTCCATCCCGGGCATCACGATGTCCGTGAACAAGAGTGCGACGTCGGGATGTTCGTCCAGCTTGCGCAGCGCTTCTGCGGCGTCTCCCGCATGGATGACCGTGTATCCGAGCTCGCACAATGCATCGACGCTGCTGGCGCGAACCCGTGGATCGTCCTCGACTACAAGAACCAGTTCCGTCGGGAGCATGTCGTCCTGTTTGGCGGGCACCGCCTCGCGATGAACAGGCTGCTCCCCGAAATAGCGCTGCAGATAGATCTTGATCGTCGTGCCCTTGCCAGGCTCCGAATAAATCTTGACGTGCCCACCTGACTGCTTGACGAAACCGAAGACCTGGCTGAGGCCAAGCCCGGTGCCCTTGTCGACGGCCTTGGTGGTGAAGAAAGGGTCGAAGGCCCTCGCCGCGATCTCGGGCGTCATGCCCGTCCCCGTGTCCGTCACCGCCACCATCACATACTGCCCGGCCTGCACATCGTCGTGGGAATCCGAATAAGCATCATCGAGATGGGCATTGGCCGTTTCGATCGTCATGTTTCCGCCTTCGGGCATGGCGTCACGGCCGTTTACCGCGAGATTGAGGATGGCGTTTTCCAGTTGTCCCGGATCGACGAGGGTCCGCCACAATCCGCCGCCAAGCACTGTCTCGACGGCAACCGTCTCGCCCAGTGAGCGGCGCAGCAGCTCCGACATTCCGGTGACGACGCGGTTGGCGTCCACGACCTCGGGCGCCAGTGGCTGCTGACGCGAAAAAGCGAGCAGCCGTGCTGTCAGTTTGGCGGCCCGCTGTGTGGCGTCCGTCGCCGCCTCGACAAACTTGCCAATGTCGCTCTCGCCGCGCGCCAGCTTGCGCTGGATAAGGTTCATGGCGCTCAGGATTACCGCCAGCATGTTGTTGAAATCGTGCGCGATGCCGCCGGTCAACTGGCCGACCGCCTCCATCTTCTGCATCTGGCGGACTTGCGATTC
>JBBSOT010000071.1:0-17242 GCA_038259455.1 Hyphomicrobiales bacterium
CCATCGGGTCGATGTTCTCGATCGAGCAGACGATGATGCAATTGTCGGCCTTGTCGCGCACGACCTCCATTTCATACTCTTTCCAGCCGAGCACGCTCTCCTCGATCAGCACCTCGGTGGTCGGCGAGGCGTCGAGCCCTGACGCGATGATGTCGAAGAATTCCTCGCGGTTGTAGGCGATGCCGCCGCCGGTGCCGCCCATGGTGAAGGACGGGCGGATGATGGCCGGCAGGCCGACCGTGTCGAGCGCCTGCGCGGCGACCGCCATGGCGTGGCCGATGTAGCGCTGCTTGCGGTCGCCCTCGCCAAGGTTCCACTGGGTTTCCAGCGCGTCGAGCGCTGCGTCCATGTCGGGCGTGCCCGATGCCTTCAGCGCGGTGCGCTCGCTCTCATGGCGCTTGCGGTCCTCGTCCTTGGGCTGGGTGGCGTTGGCCAGCATCGACTTCGGCGTCTCCAGCCCGATGCGCTTCCTCGCCTCGCGAAACAGCGCCCGGTCCTCGGCCATGTCGATGGCGTCGGCGTTGGCGCCGATCATCTCGACATTGTAGCGCTCCAGCACGCCCATGCGGCGCAGCGACAGCGCGGTGTTGAGCGCCGTCTGGCCGCCCATGGTGGGGAGAAGGGCGTCGGGACGTTCCCGGGCGATGATCTTGGCGACGACTTCGGGCGTGATCGGCTCGATATAGGTGGCGTCGGCAAGCTCCGGGTCGGTCATGATGGTGGCCGGGTTCGAGTTGACCAGGATGACGCGGAAGCCTTCCTCGCGCAGCGCCTTGCAGGCCTGGGTGCCGGAGTAGTCGAACTCGCAGGCCTGGCCGATGACGATGGGGCCGGCCCCGATGATCAGGATCGACTTGATGTCGGTGCGTCTTGGCATGGACAAATCCGTTCGTCAGGCGTGTTGCGCAAAACACCGGGACGGGAGACCCGGCCGGTTGCGCTCAACGATTGTGGTGTCAGGCTAAGGGCGCCTTATAGGGAAAATTCCGCGCAACGTAACCCCCAAAGATCAGTGGTCCCCGCCTCTTGTGGCGCCAGTCAGGGAACATGACGCGGCTCCATCCGTTGGTCGACCAACCAGCAAGGAGATCGCAATGCGCAACAACCAGACACCGACAACCCATGGCGAAGGCGGCACCAGCAAGGACAAGGCCGATCTGCGCGAGATGGACCGTGACGGCAAGTGGAAGGGCGAGGCCCTGAAGGACGCCGAGAAGGACGCCAAGGAAGCGCGCCGCCCCGGCGCGACGGACGAGGAGAAGACCGAAGGCCTGGCTGTTCCGAAGGACGGCTGAACCGCCTGCGGCACGGACACGCGCCGAGCATGGAAAAAGGCCGGGCGAATGCCCGGCCTTTTCGCGTTGAAGCGGACCGGCCTTAGTGCGGTTCGGCGCGTAGCGCCTTCCAGGTCGCGACCATCATCAACATCAGCAGGATCGCGAAGGGGAAGCCCGTCGCGATGGCGCTTGCCTGGAGCGCGGCCAATCCGCCGCCGAGCAACAGGGCGATTGCCACCAGTCCCTCGAAGGTTGCCCAGAACACGCGTTGCGCCACAGGCGCGTCGACCTTGCCGCCAGCCGTGATCGTATCGATGACCAGGGAGCCAGAGTCGGACGAGGTGACGAAGAACACCAGCACCAGGACGATGCCGATGAGCGAGGTTATCCCGGCAAGCGGCAGCGGCTCGAGCATCCTGAACAGCGACAGTTCGGGCTTGTAGGCAACGACGGTTTCCTGGACGCCCTGATAGCCGTTGGCGAGCAATTGCGTCATCGCCGTATCGCCGAAGGCTGTCATCCAGACAATCGACGCCAAGGACGGCACCAGCAGCACGCAGATGATGAACTCGCGTACCGTGCGCCCCCTGGAGATGCGGGCGATGAACATGCCGACGAAGGGCGACCAGGAAATCCACCAGGCCCAGTAGAAGGTGGTCCAACCATGCACGAAATCGCTGTCGGTGCGGCCGAAAGGGTTGGACAGCGCCGGCAGGCTGGTGACATAGGCGGCCGTGTTGGCAAAGAAGCCCGTGACCAGTTCGCCCGTCGGTCCGAGCAGGATGACGAAGCCGAGCAGCAACACGGCAAGCACCATGTTGATCTCGGAAAGGCGCTTAACCCCCGCGTCGAGGCCGGCGACAACTGACAGCAATGCCACGCCGGTGATGCCGGCGATGAGCAGCACCTTGGCAGTGTCGGTGACCGGAACGCCATAGAGGAAGTTCAGCCCGGCCAACGCCTGTTCGGCGCCGAAACCAAGCGAAGTCGCCAGGCCGAAAAGCGTGGCGAAAACGGCAAGGATATCGATGCAATGGCCGGTCCAGCCGCGGATACGCTCGCCGAAAATCGGATAGAAGGCGGAACGGACCGACAGCGGCAGACCCTTGTTATAGGCGGCGAGCGCCAGCGACAGAGCAACGACCGCGTAGATTGCCCACGGGTGGAGGCCCCAATGGAAAATGGTGGCTGCCATGGCTGCTTCGCGCGCTGCATCGACAGCTTCCGGGACGAGGACGCCATCGGCGCCCATCGGGCTGGCCAGGCCAAGCGGTGGATTGTTGAAATGGTACATCGGCTCAAGAACACCGAAGAACATCAGGCCGATGCCCATGCCGGCGGCAAACAGCATCGCGAACCAGCCCATGTACCCATAGTCGGGCAACGCGTCGGCGCCGCCGATCCGGACCTTGCCCATCGGTGAAACGATGAGCGCCAGAGAAAACAGAACGAACAAATTGCCAGCGATGAGAAACAGCCAGTCGAAGGTCGAGGTCAACCAGACGCGCAGGCTGCCAAGGGCAGGCCCGACCGAATCCCTGAAGATCAGAGTCACGATGACGAATCCGATAATGACGATCGCAGATATAAAGAAGACCGGATTGTGTATGTCGAGACCCAAGACCTGAACATTATCCTGGCCGACTTCCAGATTGTGCTCAAATTCTTCTGGCGGCGCGGTGTGCACGGATTCGGCCATGGTGTTTCTCCTTTCGGAAAGCTGACGACAGGTGATTAAATATTGTGCAGCTTGAAACATTTAGCCGATGGTCACAATCCTGTTTGCGACATGGACGGTGGCCCTGCGACGCGCCGATGGGAATAGCGGCGCTCGAAACGGTGGCTGAAGACCTGAGCCGGACCAAGCGTGGAGCAAGGCGTGACTAGAGATTCGGACTGTCGCGCCACACTGTTCACAAGCCAGGGTCGAGACAGAAACCTGACCTCTGAGGCGCATTGAAAAAACTGTGGGGCAAGCCAGGTTCAGGTGATCGAGAGCCTTTTGAGGCGCCTGGGCTACCGGAATCACCCAGACGACAGGGCCAACTGGAGGCGGGGTTGTGCCTCTCCCTGCATGGAGAGGCACGCGGCATTGCGGTCCTTTAGTCCAGGTTCCTGCGCCGCTCCATCTCGGCTTCGCTCGGCTCGGCCAATCCGAAGTCGCCCGTCGAGACATCGCCGGAGCGCCGATACCTCGCCAGTATCACGCCGTTCGAGAACGTTGAGGATGTCTGGAGCTTGAGCCCGGCCGGTGCCGACCCTGCGCCGAACAGCTTCTTGCCGTTACCAAGCAGAACCGGGAAAATCAGCAACTGGTACTCGTCGACCAGATCGTTCTCGATGAGCGTCTGGTTGAGGTCGCTTGATCCCTGTATCAGGAGGTCCGGCCCGTCGGTCTGCTTCAACTCTCGCAGCGCAGCCACGATGTCACTTCCGAGCGTGCGACTGTTCTGCCAGGCCAGCTTCCGGCCCGGCGAACGCGTGGCGACATATTTGGTTACCTGCGTGAAGGTTTCGCCGATCGGCTCTCCCTGCGCATGGGGCCAGTGCGCGGCGAAAATATCGTATGTCTTGCGACCAAGCAGCAGGTCGAAGGGCTGGCTGAACAGGCTTTCCATGGCGCTGCCCGTCTCCTCGTCCCAGTAGCCGGCCGTCCAGCCGCCGAACTTGAAGCCGCCGGTCGGATCTTCATCGGGCCCACCGGGCGCCTGCATGACACCGTCAAGGCTGACGAACACGGCGCAGATAATCTTTCGCATATCATCTCCTTCTCGTTTGGGCTGGATCAGCTTGGTTGCCTTGCCCGAGGACGAAGGCGAAACGACTAATCCGACAGACTGGTCCTGATTATCCGATCTGGCCGTCCGCTGGGGAACGCTTGCCGGCTGAATTCGTTTAGCGGTGCGCCAGGATTCTGAAGGCGTGAAGGAGGAGAAGGCAATGGGAGTCAAGCAAGCACCAACCGCAAAAGGCAAGGAAGCGGCCAAGGGATTGAAACAGGCGGCAGCGCGCGATGAGAAAAAGACGGAAGTGCGCAAGGGAGACGACCTGAAGAAGGGCGAAAAGCGCTTTGAGGAGCGCTCGAAAAGCTCCGACGGGAAAAGCGCCGGGACAAAACAGCGATAGGTCCCGCTGGACTGGCCTCCTTCCACAAGCCCCGTGTCGTCGCGTGACGACGGTGCAGCGCGGCGTTCAAAAACCTTGTGACTCGCCCAATGGGTTGAGATAGATTTTCCGTACGCTCGGCCAAACTGGTCAGCAGCCACATTGAGGGACCGAAAATGCGCTGGAGAGGCCGTCGCCAGAGCGACAACATTCAGGACAGTCGCGGGCAAGGCGGCGGCGGTGGCGGCGGCTTTGGCCGCAATCCCACAAGGCTGCCGATAGGACGCGGCGCCAGCGGCGGCGGACTATCGGGCATCATCATTCTGGTCGTTCTGTTTTTCGTCCTGAAAGCCTGCGGCATCGATCCCATGCAGATACTGGCAGGCGGAGGGGGCGGCGTTGCCCCTGGCGGTGGCGGCCAGATTTCGGAAAGCGAGGCGCCGGCCTCCGACGAGATGAAGCAGTTCGTCGCGACCGTGCTTGCCGAGACCGAAGACGTCTGGAACGGCGTCTTTCAGGCCGAAGGCCTCACGTATGAAGAGCCAACCCTGGTGCTGTTTGCCGGGCAGGTCAGGTCGGCCTGCGGCTATGCATCGTCTGCGGCCGGTCCTTTCTACTGCCCCAACGACAACAAGGTTTATCTGGACACCTCGTTCTTCGATCAACTGTCGTCCCAGTTCGGTGCGTCCGGCGATTTCGCCCAGGCATATGTGATCGCGCATGAGGTTGGGCATCACGTTCAGAATCTCACCGGAATCCTGCCCAAGTTCAATCAGATGCGGCAGAACATGACCGAGGCCGCCGCCAACGAGATGTCGATGCGGGTTGAACTGCAGGCAGACTGTTTCGCCGGTGTCTGGGGGCATTTCACGGCGCAGAAGGGCATCCTGGAGCAGGGCGACATCGAAGAGGCGCTCAACGCGGCGCAAAAGATCGGTGACGATACGCTGCAAAAGAAGATGCAGGGCTATGTTGTGCCCGAGAGCTTCAACCATGGCACATCGGCGCAGCGGCAGAAATGGCTGGCGGCGGGCCTGAAATCGGGCAAGCTGGAGTCCTGCGACACGTTCAACAACCCGATCTAGAATGCTTCACGGTCGGATTGAAGCGCTTTAAGGCTGCTCAGCGGTCGTTTCCCCGCAGTGATTGCACACCGCGTGCGTCCTGCTCGGTAGCGGCGGAAGCCTGTTTTTCAGGCTTGGGGGATGCTTTCGCCTTGCCTACGAAGCTTTTGTAAACATAGCCCTTGCGGCCTTCGTAGCTGATCTCGCACCAGCTATCGCAGCCGAACAGGCTGACGGTCGCGCCGGCAGGAACCACCCCAAGGACCTTGGCGCCCTTCTGGCCTCGCGCCCGCATGTTGACAGCGCTGACGATGCGCGCGGTCTTGGCAGATCCGGCAGATGCGGTCGAGCCCGCCGGCTGGCCAGCAAGACCGCCGACATCGACGCCTGGAAGTGCGGCAAGTTCTGTCTCCGCCGGTTCGGCAGCCTTGGCAGTCGCTTCGATCGCAGCTTCGGGTGCGTCGACAGTCTCCGGGTCGGCTTCTTCCTGGTATGCAGTCGGGCCGTCGTCGACGACCTCGTCTGTCATATCATCTTCCGTCTGAAGGGATGCTGTCTCGACCTGATCGAGGTTCACAACCGGCTCCGCGGTCGGATCGTCGTGCGGCATTTCGATGGCGTTGTCAGGCGCTGCCACGATCGGCAGTTTCGCAACGATCTCCGGGGGGCGGACGGCTGGTAACCGGGTATCGCCGGTCGGGTCGGCGTCAGTGGCGACAGCGGAATTCGAGGCGATGCGAATTTCGCGTATCGGCTTGACGGGGACAGTGTCCGCAGCGCGGGCCAGGGCCCTGTCAGCCAGATAATCGACGAACATTGCGCTGCCGGCGCCAACGCTTAGAACAACCGCGCAAGCGCTGGACAGGACCGCGATACGGCGCGTCCGCTGCGGGACAGCGGGCAGTGCCGGAAGGGCGAGTGACTGAACTTTCGGGGCTCGGCGGGAGGCGAGCTTAAGGGGCTTTTTCACGATAATACTCCACGCAAGCCCCCACCTGCGGTTCCTTCATCGACAACAATTGTGACAAAGCTAGGTCGAAAACAGCGAATTGCGCGAAAATATCGGGCTGGTCGCCTTTTTTTTCCGCAGTTCAACGCTCTGCCAGTGCAGGCTCGCCCCGCCGCTCATTGATGAGATTGACGAAACGCCGGAAAAGATAATGCGAATCCTGCGGGCCGGGTGACGCTTCCGGGTGATGCTGGACCGAAAACACGGGCCTGCCGGTCAGGGCAATGCCGCAGTTGGAGCCGTCAAACAGCGATACGTGAGTCTCCTCGACGCCTTCCGGCAAGGATTCCGCATCGACGGCGAAGCCATGGTTCATCGAGACGATCTCGACCTTTCCGGTCGTGTGGTCCTTTACCGGCTGGTTCGCGCCGTGGTGGCCCTGATGCATCTTCTCGGTCTTGCCGCCCAGCGCCAGCGCCAGCATCTGATGGCCAAGGCAGATGCCGAAAACTGGGATTTCGGTCTTCAGCAGATCCTTGATCACCGGAACGGCATAGTCGCCGGTGGCGGCCGGGTCGCCGGGCCCGTTGGAGAGAAAAATGCCGTCCGGTTGCATCGCGAGAATTACATCCGCGCTGGTCCTGGCCGGAACGACGGTGACCTTGGCCCCGAGGCCGGCGAGCAGCCGCAGGATGTTGCGCTTTACGCCGTAGTCAATGGCAACGACATGCATGGAGGGCTCGCCCTGGGCGTCATAGCCTTCGTTCCACACCCATGGTGTCTCGTTCCAGACGGATGACTGGCCCGATGTGACCTCCTTTGCCAGGTCGAGGCCGACGAGACCCGACCATGCCGCGGCACGCGCCTTGAGGTCGTCAATGTCGAAGATGCCGTCGGGCGCATGCGCGATGACCGCATTGGGCGTTCCCTTTTCGCGCACCAATGCGGTCAGCGCGCGGGTGTCTATGCCGGACATGGCGACAATGCCGCGCCGCTTCAGCCATTCGTCCAGACCTTCCGTGGACCGGTAGTTCGACGCTTGCGTGACGTCTGCCTTGAACACCGCACCGACAGCGCCATGGCGCCCCGCCGGCGTCAGGTCCTCGATGTCCTCGTCATTGGTTCCGATATTGCCGATATGCGGAAAGGTGAAGGTGACGATCTGCCCCGCATAGGAGGGATCGGTGAGGATTTCCTCATAGCCGGTGAGGGCCGTGTTGAAGCAGACTTCGGCAACGGCGGTGCCGGTCGCGCCAACACCGCGGCCCTCGATCACGGTGCCATCGGCGAGCACCAGCAGGGCGGTCGGCTTTTCCGTGGCCCAGGGGGCGGTCGATGCGGCCATAAGTATTCTCCAGATACGGTGGTGCGACCCGTCCCGCCTGCTCGGCAGTCAGGGCGCGACGCGGTGTGGGGCAGCGATCGCGCGGCCTCCGCACTCAACAACAGTCATTCCATGCAAGGCTCAGTACATAGGCGATGGACCCTTGTCGGTCAATGATTCCGAAAAGTGCTGCGGAAAATTGTTAAATCGTTGAAAATCAATACGTTGTGGCAAGGAGATGCGATTTGCTTCCCGCGCGGAGCGCGGCTATGTTCTGCGCCTTCCACAGGAGAGCCATCGAATGCGCGCAAAAATCGCCGAGGCGCTGAAGTCGGCGCAAAAGGCACAGGACAAGGAACTCGTTTCGACCCTGCGCATGATCAGCGCGGCCATACAAAGCCGCGACATCGACAATCGCGGCACCGGCAAGGAGGCTGCCAGCGACGACGATATCCTGCAGATACTGACCAAGATGGTGAAGCAGCGCCAGGAGTCGGCCAAGGCTTTCGAGGACGGAAACCGTCCCGAATTGGCGGCCAAGGAAAATTCCGAAATCGTCATCATCAACGGGTTTCTGCCGAGCCAGATGAACGATGACAAGATGCGCGCCGCGATTTCGGGGACGATCAAGGAGACCGGAGCCAGCGGCCTGCGCGACATGGGCAAGGTGATGAACGCGCTGAAGGAACAATATCCGGGCCAGATGGATTTCGGCAAGGCGAGCGGCCTCGTCAAGGGCCTGCTTCAGTAAGGCAAGCACGGGAGTTCGGGAAACAATGCGGCATCGGCGTTTCGGCAGTCTTGCAACAGACGTTTCGGTGATCGGTCAGGGCACATGGCTGATCGACGGAGCCGATCATGCCGCTGCCGCGGATGTTTTGCGCAAAGGTCTCGACCTCGGCCTTTCCCATATCGATACCGCCGAGATGTATGGCGAAGCCGAACTGGTGGTGGCCGAGGCGATAAAGGGTCGCCGCGATGAGGTGTTCCTCGTGTCGAAAGTGCTGCCGAGCAATGCCTCGTGCGCCGGGACGATCAAGGCCTGCGAGCGTTCGCTGGCACGGCTGGGAACCGACCGTCTCGACAGCTACCTGTTGCACTGGCGCGGCCAGTATCCGCTGGAAGAAACGATTGACGCCTTCGAGGAACTGAAGAAGGCGGGCAAGATCGAATCGTGGGGCGTCAGCAATTTCGATGAGGATGATTTGCAGGAGGCGCTCGACATAGCCGGGCCGGGCGCGATGGCCTGCAATCAGGTGCTGTACCATCTGGAAGAGCGGGCCATCGAACACGCGGTGCTGCCGTGGTGCGAGCAGAACGACGTCGCCGTGGTGGCCTACAGTCCTTTCGGTCATAGCAGCTTTCCGGACCCGCAATCGCGCGGCGGAAAAGTGCTGGAGGACATTGCCGGTGCGCATGATGCCTCCGTGAGGCAGGTGGCGCTGGCTTTTCTGACACGCGACGCGTCGGTGTTCGCCATCCCAAAGGCATCCAGCCTCAAGCATACCGAAGACAATGCGGCGGCCGGTGAACTCAATTTAAGTGCCGATGAGGTGCGTCGGATCGACGAGGTCTTTGCGCGCGGCAAACGGCCTCACAGCCTGCCCATGATCTAGCCAGGCGCGACGGCGTCACACTTTCTCGGCAGGTGTGGGGGGCGTTCCGCGACCATAGGGAACCCTCAGCCATGCCCTCTCGTGAAGATAATAGAGCACCGACTTTGTGAGAACCTCGGTAATACCGATAGCCGCCGCCAGTTTAACGCTTCCAGTGATGATCAGCGAGATGACCATCGTGTCTATGGAACCGGTAACGCGCCAACTGATGGCCTTGGCAAGACTTCGCTTTCTTGTGTCCACGTGCGTTACCTCACTGGATCGAAAGACCAAGGTTTAGGCTCAGGGGGACGGGTGCGGCAAGGTTCAAATCCATCGCCGGCAATGGGCGAACTGGAATGGTCTTCCACTATCGGTGGCGGCGAGGAAACGGGGACGACCGTCACCGTGGGGGTGAAGCGGTCTAGCCTGAGACGCCGGCCGGTTGCGGTCGCTCCATGCTGCTGCGCGATTCCCAAACGTAGGAAATCAGCGCCACTGCCGTTGCAAAGCTCATGGCTGCCACACCGACCAGCGGCAGTACCCTGTAGGAGTAGCCGGCGGCCAGGACGACCGAGCCGAGCGAAGCAGCTATCGCGATGCCCACATTGAACCCGGCGGGGATGAGCGATGAGGCAAGATTGGGGGCATCGGCAGTCCAGGTCAGGATCCGCGTCTGGATGGGCGTGCCAATGGCGAAGTTGAGGCCGCCCCAGGCGGTCAGCGCTACAATCATGGGCACCGGGTAGGGGCTGACGGCATAAACCAGCGCCAGTGTCGCGGCCTGCAACGCAAGCATCGTGATCAGCGATGGCATGAGCAATCGACCGGCGGACAGCTTTCCACCGATGAACACGCCGACAGTTGCGCCGATGCCATTCAGCAGCAGCACCAACGGGATCACGCCGGCATCAAGGCCGGTCACGTCCTGCAGCAGGGGCGCGATGTAGGTGTAGGGCACGAACTGTCCAAGCATCAGCATCAGCATCAGGATCAACGAGGTCCAGACCTGCTGGCGGCCGAGAACCCTGACTTCGCTGCCGAAGCTGACACTCGTCCTGGCGGCGCCCGTCTTGCGCGGCAGCATGAGGGCTACCGCCAGCATAGCCAACAGGCCAAGACAAAACATCGCCCAGAACGTCCAGCGCCAGCCCCAGGCATTGCCGATCGCTGTGCCGATGGGCACGCCGACGACGCCCGACACCGTGAGGCCGGCAAGGATCAGGGCCACTGCCATGCCGCGCTGCTCTTCCCGAACGAGGCCGACCGCAACTACCATGGCAACGCCGAAATAGGTGCCGTGCGCCACGGCGATGGCGACGCGAAAGAGCAGCATGGTCGCGAAATCGGGGGCCATCGCACAGGCCACCTGTCCTGCCGTGAAGACGAGCGTCAGCCCCAGGATCAGGCTCTTGCGGCGAAATCTGTTGGTCGCAAGCGTCAGCAATGGACCACCCAGCGCAATGCCGATCGCGTAGCCCGACACAAGATAGCCAGCCGACGGGATCGAGACATTCAGCCCAAGAGCGACCTCGGGAAGGACGCCGGCGATGACGAACTCGGTGGTGCCGAAAGCGAAGGCTGCGATGAAAAGGGCGATGAGGGGCAGCGACATGGAAAGACCTCGGCAGGGCAACGGCTTGGAAGGCGCGGTGAAATCACGAACGCGGCTGCGGGACAATCCAGAAATTCTGTCCGGTCGATCAGATCACTGAATGGTTCTGGAACGTTGACCGGCAGCCGGCTTGCGGCAGCCGCCACTGACGGTCTGTCCGTCAGCTCGCCTTCAGCCGCGAGCCGCGCAGCAGCCCCTGTTCCTCGAGCACCGGGTAGGCCATGGAGGCAAGCAGCGAATTGATCTGCTTGAGGTCGCGGATGGTGTCGAGGTGGATCGAACTGGTCTCGACGCTCTTGGCAGTCCCGTCGCGCAACCGCAGGAAATGATTCTGGCTGGTGATCTTTTCGAGATCACGCAAGCGGTCCTTCTCGACAACGAGCTGGCGCGCGGTTTCGGGATCGCGTGAGACAAGCACGTTGAACGCCATGCGCGCATTGGCCATGACCGAGGCGTGGAAGGCGCAAAGTTCCATCCAGCCTTCCGGCGTGAACTCGAGCCCACGGTCGAACTTCTTTTTGACATGCACCAGCATGTTGCGAACGATGATGTCGCCCACCTGCTCGAGCTTGACGCAGGCGCCGATGAGTTCCTGGCAGCGCAGCGCCTCCGTTTCGTTCAGCGTGCGCAGCGTCACCTTCGCAAGATAGAGCTTGATCGCTGCATGCTTGCGGTCGACCCGATCGTCGAGGGAGGCAAGCGCCTTGATCTTGTCATCGTCGGTCTGCTCGTAAAGTTCCATGATCCGCTTGAGCATGACCTCGACGGTTTCACAGGTGCGCACGACCTCGCGCGTCGCATTGGCGAGCGCCTGGCTTGGCGTATCGAGCGCAGCTTCGGACAGCGCCGAGAGTTCGACGGCGGCCAGTTGATCATCCGGGGAGGCCTGTGCCTTCATCATGGTGAGGCGCTCGGCGAAACGGAAGACGAGGCCCGCAAGCGGCATGCCGACAAGCGCCAGCATGAGGTTGAAGGCGATGTGTGCGTGAACCAGTTGTTCGGGCGCCGACGATCCCAGCATGGCCAGCGGTGGCTTCAGCCACACAACGGCAATCATGGCGAGAAGCGCGCCTGTCCCGCGCATGATAAGATTACCAAGCGGCACGATGCGGGCCTTCAACGGCGTTGCACGCGACAGCATCACGGCGATGATGCCGCCGCCAATGTTGGCGCCCAGCACCAGCACCACGCCCACTTCGACAGGCACCAGACCGCGCGCGGCAAGCGCCACGATCAGCAGGACTGCCGCGACACTTGAGTGGAACAGCCATGTCATGATGGCGGCGAGCAGGAATGCAGTGACCGGGTCGCCCGACAGGTAGTTGACGACAACCGGCAGAATGTTGCTCTGGCGAAGCGGTTCAGACGCCTCGCCAATCATGCGCAGCGACAGGATGAGCAGACCGATGCCGATGAAGATGCGGCCGAGCTGCAACAGGTCGCGCCGCGAGGTCGTCATAAACAGGGCGGTGCCGGCGACAAGGCAGAGAGGCACCAGCGCCTCGAGATTGAAGCTGAGCAGCTTTACCACCAGCGCCGAGCCGACATCGGCGCCAAGCACGGCAAGCAGGCCAGAGGCCCCACCGACGATGCCCGAGCCCGCGAAGGAGCCGACAATCAGCGTCACGGCCGTGGCACTTTGCAGGCAAATGGCCAGAACGGCACCGGCGACGACGGCCAGGAGCGGGTTCTTGAGGACGGCGCGGAGCTTGTAGCGAAGGACATCGCCATAGGCGCGCTCGACTCCCGTTCGCACCTGACGGGTGGCAAAAAGCAGCAGCGCGACCGCGCCGGCAAGATGCAACAGGACCAGCGAACCGCTCATTGCGCACACTCCAGGCGCGCGGCGCCGGCTGCGGTCGAGCAGCGGTCAAGGGGAAGCAGGGGTTCGCGAATCGGGATCATGTCGGTTTCATTATACATTAGCCGGGTAATATTATTCGTCCATGAGTTTCGGGCCGTTGGGCCAAAAAATGGATCATTCTCGATATAGGCCGGTTCGACAGGAAGCCAAGTGCGGCAGAACTGTCCGATCACCGCGCTTTGTGGCCGCCGATTGTCCTGTGAATACCGGGCATGCCTGACGATAGGAGTCGTCGGGCGTGTCGGGCATGCTTATATAGGCGCCAACAGAGACATCACTCATGCGCTTCGAAAATTCCTTTCTCGACGAGATACGCGACCGCGTGCCGATTTCATCGGTGATCGGCCAGCGTGTGACGTGGGACAGGAAGAAGACCAACGCACAGCGCGGCGACTACTGGGCCAATTGCCCGTTTCATGGCGAAAAATCGCCAAGCTTTCACTGCGAAGACAGGAAGGGCCGCTACCATTGCTTCGGATGCGGCGTTTCGGGCGATCATTTCAAGTTCCTGACCGAGCTTGAGAATGTCAGTTTCCCCGAGGCCGTGGAGCGTATCGCAGAGCTTGCCGGCGTTGCGATGCCGGCCCGCGACGAGTTTGCCGAGAAGCGCGAGCTGGAGCGCGCCAGCCTCAAGGACGTCATGGAGATGGCGACCAAATTCTTCGAGGAAAGGCTGCAGTCGGCGGATGGCGCCAAGGCGCGGGCCTATCTGCGCGAACGGGGACTGACGCCGGCGACGCAGCAGGCGTTTCGTCTTGGCTATGCGCCCGAA
This sequence comes from Hyphomicrobiales bacterium, assembly GCA_038259455.1. Taxonomy (GTDB): domain Bacteria; phylum Pseudomonadota; class Alphaproteobacteria; order Rhizobiales; family Rhizobiaceae; genus CAMYMG01. The sequence continues at coordinate 13,566 of JBBSOT010000071.1, forward strand.
AGCCGCAACGCCCTGAAGGAGCATCTGGCCTCGAAGGGTATCGCCAAAGCCGATATCGAGGCCTGCGGGCTGGTCCGGCACGGCGACGATATTCCCGTTTCCTATGACTGGTTCCGCGACCGGATCATGTTTCCGATCCCCGATTCAAGGGGACGCATCATCGCGTTCGGCGGCCGTGCGCTGGCCCCCGACGCGCTGGCGAAATACATGAATTCTCCCGAGACCGAACTCTTCCACAAGGGCAACGTGCTCTACAATTTTGCCCGTGCCCGCAAGGCACAGGGACGCGAAGGCACGATCCTGGTGGTCGAGGGCTACATGGACGTGATCGCGCTGGCGCAGGCAGGCTTCGAGAATGCGGTGGCGCCGTTGGGAACGGCGCTGACCGAGACCCAGCTGCAGCTTCTGTGGCGCATGACGGGAGAGCCGGTGCTCTGCTTCGACGGCGATCAGGCCGGGCTGAAGGCCGCCTGGCGCGTCGCAGACATGGCGCTGCCGATGGTGGAGCCGGGGAAAACGGCACGGTTCGCGCTGCTTCCGGAAGGCAAGGACCCGGACGATCTGGTCAATGCCGAAGGAGCCGAAGGCTTTCGAAAGGTGCTTTCGGATGCCCGACCGCTGGCCGACCTGTTGTGGATGCGCGAGACCGCGGGCGGCCTGTTCGAGACGCCGGAGCGCAAGGCCGAGCTCGAAAAGGGGCTTCGTGAGCTGACCGGCCGGATCAAGGACGAGAGCCTGCGCTTCCATTATCAGCAGGAAATGCGCGAACGGGTGCAGGCCTTTTTCGGCAGGACGCGTGAAAAACCGCGCAAACCTGGCGAATGGAACAAGCCGGATAAGGCTCAAGGCGGCCAGTTTGCCAAGCCCGGAGCGGCAGCAAGCCGTTTTGCCGTATCGGAAAGCCTGGCCCGTTCGGCCCTGGTCAAGCGGGCCGGCGGCGTAATGCCGCTGCGCGAAACGGCGATCGTCGTGGCGTTGGTCAATCACCCCGGCCTGATCGAGGAGAATTTCGAGCATTGCGAGATGCTGGAACTGTCGCATCCGGATCTCAGATGCCTGCATGCCGCGCTGATCGACGCGCTGGCGCATGGCGCAACCAACGATCGCGCCGCAGTGATCGAAACAATCGAGCGGGCCGGCCATCTGGAGCGCTGGGAGCGGGCAGTCGCCCTGATCCGCAGGGCACGATTATGGCCGGTGCTCGACGATGCGGCCCTCGACGACGCCCGCGACGCTTTCGCCCAAGCGCTGCACTTGCACCGCAGCGCCGGAACGCTACATAAGGAACTGAAGGCGGCAGAAATGGCGCTGGCTACCGAACCGACCGATGAAAACTACCGTCATCTGGTGGAGATACAGACTCAGTTTCGCGATGTGCAGGCGACAGAAGCGCTGATTGAAGGCTTCGGCATTTCGTCGGGCAGGGCAGGGCGCGGTTTCTGACCAATTGATTCGCTTTTTTGCCGCGAATCATGCGACAGGCGCTTGACGTTTCGGCAGAATGCCGGAATCAGAACGATTCGAAACGCGGACCGAAGATCGCACAAGCCCCAACTCGACGGTAAACTAAATGCCGCTCAGGCTGGACGGGAAGGGAACCCGGCCCATTTGACAAGGTTAATCGGTACTTAAGACACGTACTGATACTTGCCCGGTGCGCAGGTTCGCGAGCACGTTTGATTATTCCGGTTCCCGGCCGCCAGGCCCGCAGGAACCGCCGCTTGGAGAAAGCAAAGTATGGCGACTAAGGAAAAGGAAGAGGTCGAAACGGAACGCGAAGGCACCACCGATGGGCCCTTGCTCGACCTTTCCGATGATGCTGTCAAGAAGATGATCAAGGCCGCCAAGAAGCGCGGCTATGTGACAATGGACGAGTTGAACTCGGTGCTGCCATCGGAGGAGGTGACCTCCGAGCAGATCGAGGACACGATGTCCATGCTTTCGGACATGGGCATCAACGTCGTCGAGGATGACGAGACCAGCGACGAGGCGGAGACCGAGAAGTCGGATTCGGAGGTCGAGGAAGACGCCAACGAACTGGCCGAGCGCACCGGAACGGCGGTCGCGGCGACGACGACCAAGAAGGAGCCGACCGATCGGACCGACGATCCCGTCCGCATGTACCTGCGCGAAATGGGATCGGTCGAGTTGCTGTCGCGCGAAGGCGAAATCGCCATCGCCAAGCGGATCGAGGCCGGTCGCGAGACGATGATTGCCGGCCTGTGCGAAAGCCCGCTGACATTCCAGGCCATCATCATCTGGCGCGACGAACTGAACGAAAGCAAGATCCTCCTGCGCGAGATCATCGATCTCGAAACCACCTATGCAGGCCCAGAGGCCAAGCAGGCGCCGGCGATCCCGCCGCGCACTGAGGAAGAGGCGAAGCCCGCCAACGCCGCCGACCGCTTCCGCCGCCCGAACCGCGACGATGACGATGTCACCAACGTGACCGTCGACACGCGCGGCCTCGAGGACGACGATGACGACGAGGATGAGGCCAGCCTTTCGCTGGCCGCCATGGAAGCGGAACTGCGTCCCCAGGTCATGGAGACGTTCGACGCGATTGCCGACACCTACAAGAAGCTGCGCAAGTTGCAGGACCAGCAGGTCGAGAACCGTCTTGCTGCCGCCGGAACGCTGTCTCCGAGCCAGGAGCGCCGCCACAAGGAGCTCAAGGAACAGCTGATCAAGGCGGTGAAGTCGCTGTCGCTCAACAATGCGCGTATCGAGGCGCTGGTCGAACAGCTTTACGATATCAATAAGCGTCTGGTGCAGAACGAGGGCAAGCTGCTTCGGCTGGCCGAGAGCTACGGCGTTCGGCGCGAGCAGTTCCTCGAGGAGTACCAGGGTTCCGAACTCGATCCGAACTGGATCAAGTCGATCTCCAACCTGTCGGCGCGCGGCTGGAAGGAATTCACCCGCAGCGAGAAGGACACGATCCGAGACCTGAGGCTGGAAATCCAGAATCTGGCGACCGAGACCGCGATCTCGATCCAGGAATTCCGCCGCATCGTCAACCAGGTCCAGAAGGGCGAGCGCGAGGCAGCAATTGCCAAGAAGGAAATGGTCGAGGCGAACCTGCGTCTCGTCATCTCTATCGCCAAGAAGTACACGAACCGCGGCCTGCAATTCCTTGATTTGATTCAGGAAGGCAATATCGGTCTGATGAAGGCCGTCGACAAGTTCGAGTATCGCCGCGGCTACAAGTTCTCGACCTATGCGACCTGGTGGATCCGGCAGGCGATCACCCGCTCGATCGCCGATCAGGCGCGCACCATTCGTATTCCGGTGCACATGATCGAGACGATCAACAAGATCGTGCGCACCTCGCGCCAGATGCTGCACGAGATCGGCCGCGAGCCGACCCCGGAAGAGCTGGCAGAGAAGCTGGCGATGCCGCTGGAAAAGGTTCGCAAGGTTCTGAAGATCGCCAAGGAGCCGATCTCGCTCGAAACGCCGGTCGGCGACGAGGAAGATTCGCATCTCGGTGATTTCATCGAGGACAAGATGGCGATCCTGCCGATCGACGCGGCGATCCAGGCCAATCTGCGCGAGACGACCACGCGCGTGCTGGCGTCGCTGACGCCACGCGAAGAGCGCGTCCTGCGCATGCGTTTTGGCATCGGCATGAACACCGACCACACGCTTGAAGAGGTCGGCCAGCAATTCTCGGTTAC
>JBBSOT010000072.1:0-17121 GCA_038259455.1 Hyphomicrobiales bacterium
GACAAGTTCAAGGCCGATTTCATTGCCGCCGGGACCACGCAGTTCGGTTCGGGCTGGGCATGGCTGACGGTCAAGGACGGAAAGCTCGCCATCTCGAAGACGCCGAACGGTGAAAACCCACTGGTTCACGGCGCTTCGCCGATCCTCGGCGTCGACGTGTGGGAGCATTCCTATTACATCGACTACCGCAATGCGCGACCGAAATACCTGGAAGCTTTCGTGGATAGCCTCATCAACTGGGACTACGTTCTGGAAATGTACGAGAAGGCCAAGGCCTGATCTGAAAAGCCCGCGCAAGCGGGCTTTTTTTTTGGTCGGCGATCACGCAAGCGTGAATGTGAGCCCCATAGATTTTAAAAGGTCTCGTCGCTGGCGTCCTGTAGCATTCTGCAATTATCAACCCGGAGGTATGTTCATATGAGAAATCTTCTGCTCGCCGTTTGTGGTCTCGCGCTGGCGACGTCGGTTGTTTGGGCCGACCCTATGGAAGAACGCGAAGCATTGATGAAGTCCAACGGCAAAGCGATGGGAATGCTGGCGCCGATCGTTAAGGGCGAGAAGGATTTCGACGCCGCCGTGGTGATGCAGGCGCTGACCACTCTGGCGGAAGACGCTCAGAAAATGGACGCTGCGGTTTTGTGGCCCGAAGGTAGCAATACCGGCGACAGCACCTCATCCCCCAAGATCTGGGAAGACAAGGCCGGGTTCCAGGCCGCAATTGACAAGTTCAGGGCCGATACGGCGGCAGCTGTCGCCGCTGCCCCGGCCGATCTCGACGCATTGAAGGTTCAGTTCGGTTCGGTTGCGTCCAATTGCAGCGGATGCCATGAGGCGTTTCGCGTAAAGAAGGGCTGATCGACTCCGCATGGGCCTGCTGAAGAAGCTCTCCCTGGCGGCGCTGCTGTTGGGCGGCGCCGGGGCTGCTGCTTTTTGGGCTTTGACGATGCCCGACAGGCTCTCGCCAGAGATCGTTGCGTCACTTGGCGCAGGCGATGCTTCGCGCGGCGAGCGGATCTTCTGGGCGGGTGGCTGCACATCGTGCCACTCTCGCCCGAAGTCGGAAGGTGACGCGCGGCTCGAACTTGCTGGTGGAGCCGAGCTCGACACGCCATTCGGCGTGTTCGTGCCCCCAAACATCTCGCAGGACCCTGCGACCGGCATCGGCGACTGGTCGGCCGAGGATTTCGCCAACTCGATGCTGCGCGGCGTTTCGCCAGACGGCGAGCATTTCTACCCGGCGTTCCCCTACGCTTCCTATGCCCGGATGAAACCGCAGGATATTGGCGACCTCTATGCGTTCATGAAAACGTTGCCGGCAGTGGCGCAAGCCTCACCCGACCATCGGCTCAACTTCCCCTTTACGCTGCGCCGCGGCATCGGACTTTGGAAACTGCTTTATCTGAGCGATACGCCCGTTGTCGATTTTGCGGAAGGGACTCCGGAGCCAATGCTGGCCGGACGCTACCTCGTTGAGGGCCCGGGGCATTGCGGCGAATGCCATACGCCACGCGACGTTTTCGGCGGATCGGAAAAACAGCAATGGCTGGCCGGGGCGACAGCTGCGGAAGGTGCCGGCATCGTACCCAACATTACATCCGGTGAGGGTGGCCTTGCCGGCTGGTCCGCCAGCGACATTGCCAACTATCTGGAGACGGGCTTCACGCCGGACTTCGATTCGGTAGGCGGAACGATGGTCGAGGTGCAGAAGAACATCGCCAGGCTCACGTCTTCGGACCGTGATGCCATTGCCGCCTATCTGAAGGCTATTCCGTCGCATCCAAACGGCTATCCACCGGCCAGATAGAGCCAGTTCTGCTTGGCCTAAGCTTCGATAGGCGCAGTGACGTTTGCGTCTGCCCGGTCGTCGCGTTTTTTTGGATATGAGGGGGGTGCTTTCAGGAAAAGAACCAGGATCGCGGCCGTAAAAAATGCCGCCGCTTCATAGATCAACCCGTTTTGAAGTCCGGCAACAAATGCCGGATGCGGTAGTTCGCCCTGCGTCAGGCGAGAACCGATCGACGAGAAGAAGATCTGGCCGCTGATTGCGACACCAATGGCCCCGCCGATCTGCTGGAATGATTGCAGGGCGCCCGACCCCGATCCGGTATCGCGCGACGGGACGCTGGCAAGCACGGTCTGGAAAAGGGACGAAATACCGGTGCCCAATCCGAACCCGCACACGACCAAAGGCCCGACAAACAGCCAGTGATTGACCTCGTCCTCGATACCGCCAACAATGTAGAATAGGGCGAGCATGCCGAAGACGAGCATCATTGAACCGCAGGCCAGCCTTTGCTTCGGCCACCGTCCGTTTGCGCGTCCGGAGAAGACGGAAGCGATCAAGACACCGGCCGGGAAGGGTACGGTCGTCAACCCGGACTGAAGGGGGCTGAAGCCGAAGCCGCTTTGCAGGAACACCGCCAGCACCATGAAGAAGCCGGCGACCCCCGAAAAGAAAATCATCGTCAGCGTAATGCCTGTCAGGAAGTTGGCATCACGCAACAGGGATACGGGCAGGAGTTGGCTCTGCGAATTCCGCGATCGGCTGGATTCATGCAGGTAGAAGGCGCCGAAGCCGACAGCGGAAGCGGCCATGGATGCAAATGTCCACCACGGCCAGCCATAGGCGTGGCCTTCGATCAGAGGGAACACGAGCAGAAAGACGGAAACACCGGCAATCGCTATGCCACCCCAATCGTTGGTGATTTCGCGATTGCCTGGCACGGTCGGGACAAAACGCAGTCCTGTCGCGATCACCGCGATGCCGATGGGAATGTTGACCAGAAAGATGGGCCGCCAGTCCAGGCCGGCAATGTTTGCATTGATGAGCAAGCCGCCGATGAGTGGACCGCAAACCGAAGCGAGCCCGGCGTTGAGGCCGAACATCGAGAACGCAAATCCGCGCTCGTGCGGTGGAAAGGTGACCTGCACAATTGCCAGCACCTGAGGCATCATCATCGCCCCGCAAAGACCTTGCAAGGCTCGCGCCGCCACAAGCGACTCGATGTTGGGAGAGAGACCGCACAGTGCCGAAAGCAGTGTGAAGCCGCCAACGCCGGCAAGGAACACCTGCTTGCGCCCGATCCGGTCGCCCAGCCGGCCAAACGGCAGCAGCCCAAGCGCGAATGTCAGTATATAGACCGCCACCACCCATTGGATCTGGGTGTTTGAAGCGCCCAGGCCATCCTGCAGGCTTGGCAGGGCCACGTTGACGATCGTCACGTCGATCAGGTTCATGAACCCGGCGAGCAAGAGGGTTGCGAGCGAGATCCAACGCTCCGGGTGAGGCTCCAAAGCCGACTGATCAGGGTTAGTCATGATGATGGCTCTCGAACCGGCTAGTTACTGAGGCTTCAACAGGCTGCGTTCGATTTCGGCGGTGACCCGGTCATAGTGCGCAAGGCCGGCGTCTGGTTGCTTCATCGAGCCGATGAGCGCGCCGATCACAATCGTTGCGCCGGCCTTCGGGTCAACGTTCGAACGGAACTTGCCCTCGGCAGCACCGCGCTCCAGTATGGCGGCGATCTGCTCATGCCAGAAGACCTGCATGGGCCGCACTGCGGCCGCGATCGCAGGATCGCGCCTGGATTTTTCGAACAGCTCGGCGAGTACCATGTGAAGATCGGGATTGTGGATTCTGGTGTCTCGAAAATCCGCAAATTCAATTTGAAGGAGTTCCAGCGCCGAGAGCCCCACGCGCGAACGGCTGTTATGCTGGGCGATGAATTGGTCGCGCAGCGATTCTGCAACCAGTTCGACCAGCGCCTCCTTGTTGGGAACGTGGTAGTGCATCGTGGCGATGTTGATCCCGGCCTTCGCCGCGATGTCGCGCGTCCGCAAGCCTTCCAGCCCGTGCTGGGCAATCAGCGCCCGTGCCGCATCGGCAATATCCGTGCGGCGGCGATCCCTGACGCTGTCTTGCTGATCAACCTTGGCCATCAATCAATCAATTGATTGAGGCTTGGATAAAAGTCAAGGACCCGCCGATGAGCCATGTTCAATAATGATTTGGGATAGCGCGCCACCTTGAGACGCTATCTGATGCAAGCGCCGTATGGACGACCGCAATCGCGATCGTCCATACGGCCTATCGATTGCCTAAAACACCGCGAGATATTTGAGCAGCGAGATGATGCCTATGATGATGACGATGATCTGGACGATCTGCCGCAACCTGCCGTCGAGCGGCAGCCGCTGGACGAGATAGAGGACCAGAACAATAACGAGAAATGTGATCAGAATGCCGATCAGGGCCGACGATGCCATGTGATTTTCCCCTCAAAATGCAAATTCATCTTGCACTATGCAGAATGTGCAAAGCGCAAGATGGTTCCGCGTGAAAGCAATCGGCTCACGCACTTTCGGAACGGTCGGCAACCTTCAGCGCGAAAGCGTAGACATAGGCGATTTCTTCCAGTCGCGAGAACCGCCCGGACGCGCCGGCATGGCCTGAATCCATATTGATCTTGAAGAGCACCGGGTTTTCGCCAGTCTTTCGGTCTCTGAGCCGTGCGACCCATTTCGCCGGCTCCCAATAGGTGACGCGCGGGTCGGTGAGCCCGGCCGCGGCCAGAATTGGCGGATAGTCAAATGCGCCGACATTGTCATAGGGTGAGTACGCGGCGATTGTCCCGTAGTCTTCCACCGAGGCGATCGGATTGCCCCACTCCGGCCATTCCGGTGGCGTGAGTGGCAGCGTGTCGTCGAGCATCGTCGTCAGGACATCGACGAAGGGCACTTCGGCAATGAAGCCCCCGAAAGCCTCCGGCGCCATGTTGGCGACCGCGCCGATCAGCAGACCGCCTGCCGACCCGCCCTGGGCGATGATGCGGTCGTGCGCGGTGTATTTCTCGGCCACGAGATAGCGCGCAACCGCGATGAAATCGAGAAACGTGTTCTTCTTGTGCTGCCGTTTGCCATCGTCATACCAGGCGTAGCCCTTATCCTTGCCACCGCGCACGTGAGCGATCGCGTAAACCAGACCCCGGTCGACGAGCGACAGGATGTTGGTGTTGAAGGCGGCAGGCATGGCGATGCCATAGGAGCCATAGCCGTAGAGCAGGGCCGGCGCCGAACCGTCAAGCGGCGTGTCGCGGCGATAGAGCAGCGATACCGGCACCAGTTCGCCGTCATGCGAAGGTGCCATGAGGCGGCGGGTGACGTACTGGTCCGGATCGTGGCCGGAGGGAACTTCCTGCGTCTTGAGAAGCGTGCGGGCGCGGCTGCGCATGTCGTAGTCGAAGAGTTGCGCCGGCGTCGTCATGGACGAGTACGAAAACCGCATGATCTCGGTGTCGTATTCATAGGAACCGGCAAGGCCGAGCGAGAATGCCTCTTCATCGAAGGAGATCGAGTGTTCCTGGCCGCTGGCGCGCTCGCGCACGACGATGCGCGGCAGGCCCTCATAGCGCTCGAGACGCACCAGGAAATTCTTGAACGCCAGAACCGAGAGGATCAGCCGCCCCGGCTCATGCGCCACGAGTTCACGCCAATTGCCGCGCGACGGGTCCGATACCGGCGCCGTCATGATCTTGAAATCCTTGGCGCCATCGGCATTGGTCAGGATGAAGAAGACATCGCCGCCATCCTCGAGATCGTATTGCAGGCCATTCTCGCGCGCCGCGACCAGCTTCGGCACACCGGAGGGATCGTTCGCATCGAGCAGCCGGGTCTCGGTGGTTTCATGGTCGTTGATCGAGATCTGTATCCACGCGTCGGTCCGCGAGCCATCGACCCCCATGAAGAAGCCTGGATCTTTTTCCTCGTAGACCAGGCGGTCTGCCGAGGCATCCGTGCCCAGCGCATGGAACAGGATTTTTGAGGGCCGATGGTTCTGGTCGACCCGGGCGTAAAAGAAGCCGTCGCTGGAGGCGCTCCAGACACCGGAGCCACCTGAATCCGACACTGTCTCGTCGTGGTCCAGTCCGGTACCCAGGTCGCGCACCCGCAGCGTGTAGAATTCCGAACCCTTGTCGTCGAAGGCCCACAGGAGCCGCTTGTGGTCGTGTGAATGGTCGCTGCCGCCGATGCGGAAATAGGCCTTGCCTTCGGCCTCTGCATCGCCGTCGAGGATGATCTCGCGCTCACCGCCGTCGCGCGGCATCCGGAAGAAGCGCGGCTGCTCGCCACCGGTCTTGAACGACGAACCGTAGGCAAACGGTCCGTCGGGCATCGGCACGCTTGAATCGTCTTCCTTGATGCGTCCCTTCATCTCCTTGAACAGCAGCTTTCGCAGGTCGCCTGTGTCAGCCATCATCGCCGACTGGTACGCATTCTCAGCCTCCAGATGGTTGCGGATGGCCGGATCGAGCGTCGACGGATCCTTGAACACTTCCTGCCAGTTGTCGGCCCGCAGCCAGCCGAATTCGTCCGTGCGCGTAATGCCGTGGCGTGTGTCGTCCAGCGGGCGCTTTTCGGTAAGGGGTGGGGCGATCTTTGGAAATTTGGCTCCGGGGGTCATTGCGTCTCGCTGCTGGAGGTTCTTGAATGCTGTATGAACACGGCGCTCAGTGCCGGTTCAAGGGTCGAAGCACAGTTTCCGCGAAGTTTCATGACAACCGGCGCTCCGGAGGAGAGAGATGATGAGGTTTCTGGGAATGACGGCCGCTGCACTGGCAGTGGCGACCACGACAATGATGGTTTCATCAAATGCCAATGCGACGGTTTTCGCGGCCTGGCAGGTAGCCAATGTGTCGTTCGGCGACACGCTCAATGTTCGCAAGTATCCGGCAAACAGCTCTCAGAAGCAGGCGGCCTACCCGAACGGGACCGTTTTGCAGATGACCGGCAAATGCACCGGCGGGGTCAACCTCCTAGACATTTCGACGCAGGCCGAATGGAAACAGAAGCAAGCCGTGCGCTATCGTTGGTGCGAGATCTGGCACGATCCTGCACAGAACGGCAATTTCGTTACGGGTTGGGTCTACGGAAAGTACATCACTCCGTATTGATTGGCTGCGAACCGGCCCGGATCGGTGACGGGATAAATTGACCGGGTCGCCTTGTCCTGCCCGGTTCGACCGTCTATCTCACAAGTCAATGAAAAAAAGCCGGCTCTGACCGGCGATCTGATTGGGACGATTGAATGGGGACGGGAGCGCAATCGCTCACACTACTTGCGCTATTGCTGCCGTTTCTGGGCGCTATTGTCGCTCCGTTGTTGACCCGCGTGCTGAAACACAATGCGGCCTGGGTGCTTGCTCTCATACCGCTCTGGATATTCATCCATTTCGCCGGCTTCCTCGGAACCGTTTCGGATGGCAAGGCCGTTGGCGGTTTCCTCGACTGGATCCCGAGCTTCGGGGTCCGCTTTTCGTGGTATCTCGACGGGCTGTCGCTGACCTTCGCTTTGCTGATCTCCGGCATCGGCACGCTGATTGTGCTTTACTCGGGCGGCTACCTCAAAGGCCATCCCCAGCAGGGCCGGTTCTTCTCGTTCATTTTGATGTTCATGGGCGCGATGCAGGGACTGGTCGTCTCTGACTCCTTCATGATGCTGTTCGTGTTCTGGGAATTGACCTCGATCACCTCATTTCTGCTGATCGGTTTCGATCATGACCGCGAGGCCGCCCGCCGCGCCGCCCTGCAGGCACTGATCGTTACCGGGCTCGGCGGCCTGTCGCTGCTCGCCGGCCTGCTGGTCATCTGGAACGCGACCGGTCTCAATTCGCTTTCGGCTCTGCTCGCTTCCGGCGACGCCATGCGAGCAAGTCCGCTCTATCTGTTGGCACTGGTATTGGTGCTCGGCGGCGCCTTTACCAAATCGGCGCAGTTTCCGCTGCACTTCTGGTTGCCAAACGCGATGCAGGCACCGACGCCGGTATCGGCATACCTTCATTCGGCCACGATGGTTAAGGCAGGCGTCTATCTTCTGATGCGCATGAACCCGACACTTGGCGGAACGACTGCATGGGAAACGATACTTCCCGCATTCGGCGGCGTGACCCTGCTGGTCGGAACAGTGCTGGCAATCCGTCAGACCGATTTGAAGCTGATGCTCGCCTACACCACCGTTGCTTCGCTTGGCCTGCTGGTCATGCTGACCGGATTCGGCTCGGAAAGGGCGATCGAGGCGGCCGTGCTTTATCTTGTCGCGCATTCCATGTTCAAGGGCGCGCTCTTCATGGTTGCCGGGCTGATCGATCACGAGACCGGCGTGCGCGATATACGCAGTCTGGGTGGTATTGGCCGGGCCATGCCGCTCACCTTTGCCGCGGGTCTTCTGGCGGCGCTCTCCATGGGCGGCCTGCCACTGTTCTTCGGCTTTCTGGCCAAGGAAGAAATCTATGCTGCCCTGCCGACAGGCACGGCCTGGGGTACCCTTCTCACGGCGGTCGCCGTGACCGGCAATGCGCTGATGTTTGCAATCGCCTTCATGGTCGGCCTCAGGCCGTTCATCGGTGCGCGTGGCGAAACCCCAAAAAAGCCGCATGAGGGACCGCCGCTGTTGTGGATCGGGCCTCTTGTCCTCGGCCTGTCGGGCCTGGTTGCGGCGGTCTTTTCAGAGCCTGTCCATCTCGTCTTTTCAAGTCCGATGTCGAGTGCCGTCGCCGGCACTGCCGTCGCTGTCCACGCCTCAACGGTTCCCCATATCGGTCTGCCGCTTCTGCTGTCGCTTGTTACGATTGCGCTCGGCGTCACGGCCTACCTTGTCCGCGACAGCTTGCGCAACGTCGTGGCGCGCGGCCTGACCGCTTTCGGCTGGGGCCCGGACATGGGGTTCGACCAGGCGATGCGGGGACTGCTGAGGCTTTCTTTCTCTGTCACGAAGACCGTCCAGAGCGGTCGCCTCGATATCTATCTCACAGTGACGTTCTTGATGGTTGCGCTGACCTTGCTTCTGCCGATGTTCCTCTATGACGAACTGCCGGTGATGCCTGAGTTGCCGATGCTCCTGCCGCACGAATGGACGATCGTCGCCATTGCGGTCATCGGACTGGGTGCGGTTGTCTATGCCAGGGATCGGCTGACGGCGATCGTCTCGCTCGGTATCCAGGGACTGGCAGTGGCGTTGCTGTTCATGCTGTTTGGCGCACCGGATCTGTCGTTCACCCAGTTCATGATCGAAACACTGTCCGTGGTCATCCTGGCACTCGTCATGACGCGACTGAGGCTATCGCCATCCGATCATCGAGACGCACGCGAAAAGGCCGTCGACATTACGATTGCAGGGGCCTGCGGCCTGGGCTTCGGGTTGCTGTTGCTCAAGGTGGTCGAAAACCCGTTTGACGATACACTATCGAAATTCTTCGAGACGCATTCGCTGGCCATCGCCCACGGCCGCAACATCGTCAACGTCATCATCGTCGATTTCCGCGGTCTCGATACGCTGGGTGAGATAGCGGTCGTGATGATCGCAGGTCTTGCCATCCTGGCGCTGACCCGCGTTACGACGCCGCCTCCAAAGTCTTCAACCGGGAAGGGGGGCTGACATGCGTACGCTGATCTTTCGAACCGCCGCTCCGACCCTGACCGCGCTGATGCTGCTGTTTTCGGTTTTCGTGCTGCTGCGTGGTCACAACGAGCCGGGCGGCGGGTTTATCGGTGGACTGATCGCCGCGTCCGCATTTGCCATCCACGGTATTGCCTTCGGTGTCCGTCAGGTGCGTCGTACCCTGTATTTTCACCCGATGGCGATTTCTGGTTTCGGTCTGTTTCTGGCGATGCTGGCCGGCCTGATCTCGTTTGCCTTCGGCGTGCCATTGCTGACCGGCCTGTGGACGTCCATCACCATCCGTGACCTGACGGTCGACTTGTCGACGCCGATGCTTTTCGACATTGGCGTCTATCTCGTCGTCGTTGGCTCGATCACCTCGATAGCGCTTGCGCTGGAAGGGCGGGAGGACGACTGATGGAAACGGTTTTTTCTGTTCTGGTCGGCCTGTTCTTTGCGGTTGGCATCTACCTGATCCTGTCGAAGCACACGATCCGGATATTGCTTGGCATTGCCATATTCGGCAACGCGGTGAACCTGCTTATCTTCACAAGCGGGCGCATTGTGCGTGCCACCGCGCCGATCATTCCGCAGGGCGATTACCTGCTTCCTGCACAGGCGGCGAATTCGCTGCCCCAAGCACTCATCCTCACCGCGATCGTCATCTCGTTCTCGTTCTTTGCCTTCATCCTGGTGCTTGTTTCGCGCGCCTATCAGGAGATCGGCGTCGACGATACGCTGGGCATGCGTGTGGCAGAACCGCATGGCGAACAGCTGCCGCCGATGGGGTATTAGGACAAGATGGCCGGGGATGTCGGGATTGCCGCGAACAGGGCGGCTGCGATGATCGCAGACCAGGTTGCCGCCAGCGACTGGCTGTTGGTGGCGCCGGTCGTGATAGGGCTGGCCGCTGGCGCCGTATTGCTGATGTTTCGCCACCATCTGCGCTGGCAGGCCGCGTTCTCGATATTTGCCCTTTGTGTCATGCTGGCCGCCAATGTGGCCCTGTTCGCCCGTACCCTGACGGAGGGGCCCGTGGCGATGACCATGGGCAACTGGCTGCCGCCTTTCGGCATCACCTTCGTCGCCGATGTGCTGGGATCTGGCTTTGCGCTGGTCTCAACTTTCGTTGCAGTGATTTGCACGGTCTATTCGGTTCGCGAGATGAGCGCAGTTGGACGGCGCTACGGGTTCTACCCGTTTCTCATGTTGATGATGGCGGGCGTGAATGGCGCGTTCCTGACCGGCGATATCTTCAATCTCTACGTCTGGTTCGAAGTCTTCCTGATCGCTTCCTTCGGACTGATGATCCTCGGGTCCGAAAAACAGCAGATCGATGGCGCCACCAAATACGCAATCCTCAATCTGCTTGCCACGGCGCTCTTCCTGTCGGCCACAGCCTATCTCTATGGTGCTTTCGGGACCCTCAACATGGCCGACATTGCCCGCAAGGCAGACGGTCTTCGCGCCACCGCGCCGATGATGACGATCGCGGCACTCTACCTGTTGGCCTTCGGCATGAAGTCGGCAGCATTTCCCCTCTATTTCTGGCTTCCTGCCTCCTATCACACGCCGCGCATCGTTACCGGGGCGTTGTTTGGTGGCCTTCTGACAAAGATCGGCGTCTACGCGCTCTTGCGGACGCTCGTCATGTTGTTCCCGACCGAACGCCTGGAACTGTCGGGCGTGATCGGCTGGGTGGCGATCGCCACCATGATGCTTGGCGCGCTAGGCGCATTGGCCCAGAGCGATATCAGGCGCATCATGGGATTCCTTGTGATTTCGGGTGTTGGCATCATGCTGGCCGGCCTGGCGCTTGGTAATGCCGCCGGCATTTCCGGCGCCATCCTGTATGCCGTGCACTCCATGCTGGCCTTGTCGGCGCTCTATCTGCTGACCGGCGCCATGAAGGACTATGGTGGCAGCTATGACCTGCACCAGTTGGCAGGCCTCTACCGCGCCAGCCCTCTTCTGACGGCGCTGGCCCTTATCCTGTTTCTCGCTGCCGCGGGACTTCCCCCGGGATCGGGGCTGTGGCCCAAGATCATGCTGGCTAGGGCTTCTATCGATGCTGGCCAGGGCTGGCTGGTCGGCGGCATCCTGGCGAGCGGTTTTCTGACCACCATTGCCCTTGGTCGGGTGTTTGCGCTCGCCTTCTGGCGGAATTCACCAGCGGAACCGTTGCCCGATGACGAAACCGAATGCACGACGGGCGCCTCGGCATTCGCTTCGCTGATCATGCTGACGATCCCGGTTGCCATTCTCGGCTTGTTCCCGGAGCCGTTCATACGGGCCAGCGACGCAGCCGCCGCCGGGCTGCTTGACACCGGTGCCTATCTTCGCGCTGTCTTCCCGCTGGCAGGAGGTGGCTCTTGACCCGCTATGTGAACAACGTTCTGCTGGCGTTGGCCTGGGCAGCGCTCACAGGCAGCTTCACGCTGGCCAATTTCGTTTTCGGATTGGTTTTGAGCGTCGCGGTTTTCTATCTTGCCAGCGAGCAATCGAGCGCGATCAGCACCATGGTGAGGCTTCGCCGGATCTTGTCGCTGGTGTTGCTGTTTATCCGTGAACTGATCCTGTCGGGCTGGCGCGTCGCCAAGCTTGTTTCCTCGCCACAGATGAAGTTGGCGCCGGGCATCTTTTCGTATGAACTGAAGGTAGAGCGCGACTTCGAGATAACGCTGCTTGCCAATCTCATCACGCTGACCCCGGGAACGCTCTCCGTCGATGTGTCGGAAGACCGGCGCATACTGTTCGTCCATGCCATAGACTGTTCAGATATTGAGGAGGCACGCAGGGACATCAGGGAAGGATTTGAGCGCAAGATCATCGAGGCATTCGCGCGATGACCGGAGCATTGTTTGTCGAGTACAGCATCTTGGTCGCCTTTGGCCTGCTCAGCATGTCGCTATTGCTGACAGTTTTGCGCGTGCTGAAAGGCCCAACGCTGCCGGATCGAGTTCTGGCACTCGATATGCTTGTGACCATATCGATCGGGTTTATCGCTGTGACCGGCATCGCGACGAAAGCATCCTTCAACGTCGATATTGCCATTGCCCTTGGGCTGGTCGGCTTCCTGGCGACCGTTGCATTCGCGCGCTTCATCATGATCAGAGGCAAAGACGACGGGGAACAGGAGAACGCCGACGAAACGGCGGCGGATAAGCAAGATGATTGAGTCTCTGGTCAACTATAGTGCCGGTATCCTGATCCTGATCGGTGCGCTGTTTACCCTGACCGCGTCGGTCGGCCTGCTCCGCCTGCCTGACCTCTACACCAGGATGCATGCCGCATCGAAGACCGGAACGCTGGGGTCGTGTGTGATGCTGCTTGCCCTGGCCCTGCAGGCCAACGATAGCGCCATAGCACTACGCGCACTGGCCGGCGTGATGTTCTTCCTGCTGACGGTTCCGATTTCCTCGCATCTTCTGGCAAAGGCGTCGCATGGCGCCGGCTACCCTCTATGGCGAAAGTCAAAGCGCGACGATCTCAAAGAGTCGAAGGCTGACGACACCGCTCCCTAGTTGAGGGCGGATGATCTGGGCAGAAAACCACTCGTCCTTACGTTGGGGAAGGTTGACCACAGTTTGTCCCAATGAAGATGTAAAGCACGTTGTTGGTGGAAGAACTCAGACAAATATACACGGATCTGTCGAGTTATCTTGTCAAATAGGTGATCTAACCAATTGACTTACTTTTGCGCTCGGCTCATTAAATAGGCACGATGCGAGTCGTGGGCTTGTACCTGTCAAAAAAAATCGCACGTGGCCCCTAGTCAAAACAACAGGGGCAAACAACCTGAAACTTGAGTTGGGGCCTTTAGAAAATGGAAAACACGGATCTAGCTGCTAGAAACAATGAAATGCTGATTGAACTGACGGCCGATGTTGTGGCCGCCTATGTCAGCAACAACCCGGTACCTGCCGGGGACCTCCCTAATCTGATCTCCGAAATACACGCCGCCCTCGGACGTGTCGGCGCAACTGGCGAAACGCCGGCTGCCGACAAGCAGAAACCTGCGGTCAATCCGAAGAGGTCGGTTCACGACGACTACATCGTCTGCCTCGAAGACGGCAAGCGGTTCAAGTCCCTCAAGCGTCACCTGATGACACATTACGGCCTGACGCCCGACCAGTACCGCGAGAAATGGGGTCTTGATGCAAGCTATCCCATGGTCGCACCGACCTATGCGGCAGTTCGTTCGCAGCTCGCCAAAAAGATGGGCCTGGGGCGCAAGCGCAAGTCCAGGTAACAAATGGCTCATTGAGCGGAATGTCGACGGCGCCTTCGGGCGCCGTTGTCTTTTGAAGGCGCACGCTTTCCAACGCCGCCACAGCAGACGGTGCCACGGAGCCTGTCCAGCACCTGCTTCAGGGCAATGTGGCGGTTGAGGTCGTAACTCCAGTGTCGTCGAGCGCCACGCTGTCGCTCTTTCTCGATGGTCCGTTCGAGACGCGCCACGATCTGGCGTCGCTGCTCGGGACTGGCCGCCAGCGCCTCGGCCAGATCGAAATGGCAGGCGATCTGCAGCGCCGCCATCTGTCTTGCTTCGGCAGCCAGCGATTGCTGCGCTTCCAGAAAAGCCGTGATCTCCCGCTTTAGCCCGCTTGTCATGTACTGCCCGCCTTTCGATGCCTTGGCCCAATTATTCGGCCGCTGCCGGACGCGTGGATAAAACGGCATCAAAAAAGACATCTGCTCGTAAAATATTGCAGCAAGATCAGACTCTTGGTCTCGCGCAGGCCCGAAAGACGTTCTTAATTTGTTCACAGTGGAGCCATAGCCAGATATAAGAACTTATTCCTATTTTCAGCAAGTAGAGGGATAAGTTCGGTGCAAGCCACATCAACCAGAAGAGCGCAAAGACCAGGCGGGCGGGATCTTTCGGCATGGCTGCCGGCGGCGAGATTTTGCGGACAGGATTATATTGGAGCGCGCGAAGAGCGGGCTCTCGAACTGTGCGAGAGCATCATCGACGTAGCGGCCGCTTTGTTCAATGTCTCTGGCAAGGAGATGCGCAAGTCCGGCCGCTCTCGACTCGATGTCGCCCGGGTGCGGCAGATCGCCATGTATGTCGCCCACGTCACGCTTCGTCTCAGCATGACAGACATCGGTCGCGGTTTCGGGCGCGACCGCACGACGGTGTTGCATGCCTGCCATCTGATCGAGGATCTGCGCGACGACGCTGATTTCGACAGCGTGGTGGCAGCGACAGAACGGGTTGCACTCGCTGCCTTCGGCAACCGGATCACGGGATGAAGATGGCACATCGGGATCCGGCAAAGCAAAGAGCGCGCATCGAGCGCTTTCTCTCTCACGGTCCGGTTGCCGCGACGGCGGGATCGTCAGCAGCCGGCATGCTGCTCGATGGCGGCGATCGGGGCACCATATCGGTCGACCGGGCGGTGCTTCGGGACCTGATCCGCGAGGACTCGGTCAGATTGTGCTGCGGGATGCTCTCTCTGTCAGCAAAAGCGCAACTGGCAGGCGAGGGGCCGGGCGCCGGCTTCCAGAACCAGCATCGCGACCTCGACACGGCCACCATCGCGTCCGAGGCGGGTTCGGATAGGGTGACGGTCAATTGGGCAGAATCGCCGCTGGCCCAGCTGATGCGGCGCAAGACGAGGGACGGCGCCTCGTTTCTCAGCGATGACGAGTTCAAGGCCGGCGAAAGGCTGCGTACCGATTTCACGCGCGGCCAGATGATGCCAAGGCTCGGCGCCAACTGGACGGCGAGCGTGGCGTCAGGCAGACGCGATGGCGGGATTGCCGATCTGACCGATGCCGCACTCGGCGCCCGGCTGCGTGTCGAGAAAGCGATCACGGCCGTCGGTCCCGAGCTTTCAGGCATCCTGATCGACGTCTGCTGCTTTCTGAAGGGGATGGAAACGGTCGAGATCGAGCGCGGCTGGCCGGCCCGCTCGGCCAAGGTGGTTCTCAAGGCAGGGCTGGGCTCACTCGCCCGCCACTATGATCCTGGCGGCTCGCGCGATCGGCGATCGCATCCGAAGCTATTGCACTGGGGGACCGGCGATTATCGTCCGAGCCTTGAGGTTTAGGAATGACTGGGAAAGTCCAAGCCACGGCTGACTGAACGCTTTGGAAGGAAGGGGCTATACGGTCTGCTGAAGGGCGGTTTCAGCGTCACGCTTGATGCGCTTGACCATGGAGCGCAGGCCGTTGGCACGTTGCGGCGACAGATGCTCGTCAAGCCCGAGTTCGCGCAGCACAGCTTCGGCATCGATCTCGCCGATCCTGCTGGCATGCTGACCGGAGAACAGTGCAAGCACGATGGCGACGAGACCGCGAACGATGTGGGCATCAGAATCGCCGTGGAATTCGATGACGGGATCGGCACCCTCGCCAATATCGGTGGTCAGCCAGACCTGGCTGACGCAGCCCGGAACCTTGTACTTGTCGACGCGGGCTTCGTCCGGGAAAGGCGGCAAGGCTTCGCCGAGGTCGATGACATAGCGGTAACGGTCTTCCCATTCGTCGAGAAAGGCAAAGTCGTCACGGATAGACTGGATGGTCTGGGTCATTCACCCGGATATAGTTTGCGTGCCGGGCAACGTCACGGAAAAAGATTGCCGGTGTGCTCGGATGAACGATGGCGGGTGAGGTCAGTTTGCCGACGGTACGACACTGCCGGTAGGCGCAACATCCACAACGGTCTCGCCATCCTCATCGAGGAACTGGCTGGCGAGCCTGACGCCTTCGCGCGCCCTGACGCCGATCGTGTGCATGGCCGCTTTGCCGGTTTCGCAGACATCGGGCTTGCGTTCGCAAATGCCGATCACGTCGCCCACGGCCTCGCGGGCTGCGAAGAAGGCCTGAACCGGGCTGACACTGTCGACCGAACCTTCACCTGTTGCAGGGTCCAGCGGCAGCACCAGAAGTAACAGCGAAAACCAGAATGCCATGCGGATCAAAAAACTCATCTGCCTGTCCTCGTGTCTCGCCGGTCGACCAAGCAACGCTGGCGAGCGCCTTTCATGTGAGGACAATTGCACGGCCGAGCAAATTCCCGCTTGCAGGAAAGCGCAGCATTTACAGAAAATTTGATTCCAATTTTATCGGTTTGGAATGGATTGAAACTCGATACAAGAGCAACGCGATGCGTTAACCTTTCGCTAACCATATAAACTGCTGTTTTTGTTGCGCGTTTCGGTGAACGGACCGCAGCCTGTGAAACTGACCGAAGGTCAACTGAGGCGGGTGAAAGCTAGGGCTCCGTTAACCATACGGTGAATCCCCCGGCCGATTAGCCTCCCGCACTGCAATTTTGTCGGTCTCGGGTGGCAACGCAGCCTGCGCCTTATTCATTCCTTAAAGGCTGAATGAGAGTTTCGAGATCGAACAAAAGCGACCCCATCAGGGGGTCAGTTTTGCGAGTGAGTTGCGTTGCGTTTGTCTGGAACCAGAACCGGTGAGTTGCTCGGCGATATTGCGGCAGGCTGCGAACGCCTGGTGCATCGCTCCGTCACAGAGCCACGCTTGCGTCTTCACCAGCGTCGGTTGATCGGTCTTCTTCTGGCAGGCCCGGTGCCAATTGCCGTTTCCATCGCTCTGACGTTTCCGGCCCAGGTCGACGCCATGACGATGCTTGGCGCTGTCTGCGCAACCTTTGCCGCCGGATGGCTGATGGCGCTCGCAGTCATTGCAACGGGGCGCAGCCGGCCGATCGA
>JBBSOT010000073.1:0-17060 GCA_038259455.1 Hyphomicrobiales bacterium
AGCGCGATCGGCAGATCATAGTGACTGCCTTCCTTTGGCAGATCTGCTGGTGCGAGATTGATGGTGACTTTCTTCGCCGGCATAGACAGGCCGGAGGCATGTAGTGCCGCCTGAACTCTCTCGCGACTTTCCGCTACCGCCTTGTCGGGCAGCCCGACGATGTGCATCCCGACTTTGCCTGGCGCAACCATGACCTGAACATCGACGGGCACCGCCTCGATGCCCTGGAAAGCAACTGTGCGTACCCGCGATACCATGCCGCCCTCCGTCGAGCCGCGCTGCGGCCCAGCCCAAGTCCCCGAAGCAGAACGAGAGTCACGAAAGCACAGATTGGCTGGTCAGGCAAGAACAATACATGAACGTGCCAGAAGCTTCCAAGAAAGCTGCCAGTCGACGGTAGGTCGGCCGATCAGGCTCTTCGCGCTTCTACGGCGTCCCAGAACAAGGCAGCGATGTCTGCGCCACCGAAGCGCTGAACCTCACGAACGCCGGTCGGCGAAGTGACATTGATCTCCGTCATCAGGTCGCCGATGACATCGATGCCAACAAGTATGAAGCCACGCTCGCGAAGCGAAGGCCCGATTCGGGCGCATATTTCGCGCTCGCGCTCGGTCAGTTCGCTTTTCTCGGCGCGCCCGCCGACATGCATATTCGAGCGCGAGTCGTGCTCGGCTGGTACCCGGTTGATCGCGCCGACCGGTTCGCCCTCGATCAGGATGATGCGTTTGTCGCCTTTGCGCACGTCCTTCAGGTAGCGCTGCACGATGAAGGGCTCACGAAACATTTGAGCAAACATTTCCAGCAGCGAGGCTAGATTCCGATCATCATCCTTGAGGTGGAAGATGCCGGCGCCGCCATTGCCGTAAAGCGGTTTGATGATGATGTCGCCATGTTCCTTGCGAAAGGCCGCCACTTCGCGCGCATCACGTGTGATCAGCGTTTCAGGCATCAGATCGGGGAATTCGGTGACGAAGATCTTCTCGGGGCTGTTGCGCACCCATGCCGGATCGTTGACCACCATCGTTTTGGGCTGAATGCGTTCCAGAATGTGGGTGGTGGTGATGTAGTTCATGTCGAAAGGCGGGTCCTGCCTGAGCAGGACAACATCCATTTCCGAGAGATCTGTGCGAACCCCATCCCCCAGCGTGAAATGGTCACCCTTGACGTCACGCAAGGTCATTTCTTCCAGGCGAGCGAAAACCTTTCCTCCCAGCATCGACAGCCGGTCCGGCGTATAGTGGAAGAGCCGGTGGCCGCGCCGTTGTGCTTCCAGTGACAGCGCGAAACTCGTATCGCCGGCAATCGACACGGTCGAGATGTGGTCCATCTGCACGGCGACGTTCATCGGCATTGGGAGTTCCTTTCCGGGAGTGTCTTGGCGACCTGCGATATAGGGGTTGCGGGGCCTTCTGCCAATCCGCGTCAGGCGCAATGCCTAGCGGTCGAAGACCAGTCGCGAATAACCGAGGTATGACACTGACATGGCGCACAGCGAGGCCACAACCATTGCTGCGAGCACCGGCAGGCCTGGCAGTACAATCAGCAGGCCGCAGTAGATAAGATAGTTGATGATGCTGGTAGCGATGCCGACACCGCCATAGCGGGCGCCTTCGGCAGCGATGCTGCGGCCAGAGGGCCCAAACGTGACGCTCCTGTTGACCAGCCAGGTGACAGTCAAGGCAAATCCGATAGAAGCAAGGCGCGAAACGAAAGGCCCAAGCGTCGTTGTCGCGATCAGCAGCGCAAGAACAGCGGCGTCGGCTACGAATCCGATGCCGCCGACCATGGCAAAGTGCACGATGCGCTTCATGCGGCGCGTGAACCAGCCCCGCGCTTGGCCGTCGCTTGCGTGATGGTGCTCGGCTGGCGGTTCACCTGTCTCGCGGGCATGCTGAGATAGAATATCCGCTTCTGTTCGGCACGCCCGCGTGCAACTGAATCGAGTATCAGACCTGCAACGACCATCAGGGCCGAAAACATCAGCAAGCCGAGCGACAGGACCCAGGTCGGCATGCGCGGCACCATGCCGGTCGCCGCATATTCGAACAGAATTGGTGTCATCAGAACCAGGGCAAGGGCCGCGAAGGCGCAAGCGATGGTGCCGAAGAAGCGAACCGGACTGGTTTCCTTTAGCAGCATGGCGAACATCCAGAGAATCTTCGCTCCGTCGCGGAACGTCGACAGTTTGGAGGCCGAGCCTTCAGGGCGGCGGCCATAGTCGAGCCCGATCTCGCTGACCGGCAACTTCAGCTGTGAAGCGTGCACGGACATCTCCGTCTCGATCTCGAACCCTCCCGATACAGCCGGAAAGCTCTTTGCAAACCGCCGAGTAAATGCCCGGTAGCCGGAGAAGATATCCGTGAAGTCGCGGCCGAACAGCCGCTTGTAGAGTCCGTTGAAGATGCGGTTACCGAAAGCGTGACCGGCGCGACCTGCATCGTCGGTTACACCACGACGCGTGCCGACCGCCATATCGGACTGTTCGGTCAACAGCAGATTGATGAGTTGCGGAGCGTCTTCGGGCGCGTACGTGCCGTCGCCATCGGCCATCAGATAGATGTCGGCCTCGATGTCGGCAAACATGCGCCGCACCACGTTGCCCTTCCCCTGACGCGGTTCGCGCACCACGATTGCCCCACAGGCGCGCGCCTTCAGCGCCGTCAGGTCGCTCGAATTGTTGTCGTAGACATATATTGCGGCAGAAGGCATCGCGGCCCGGAACCGGGTGACCACGTCGCCAATCGTATGTTCCTCATTATAGCAGGGAATGAGGACTGCGATGTCCAGGTCTGCGTCAATGCTGTCAGGCATCGAAATCTCCGACGGCGCCAACGGCGAATGCCGATGCGCGGTGCTTTACTATTTATTGAAGCCGTTAAGGCTACGTTTAGGCATTGCATTTTTGTGCCGAACCTGAAGGGTGCCGACCGGAATGACAGCAAATGCCTTGGTTTATCGGCATTGGCCAGACCGGATCGGCGAAGCGGGCATCGCGCTTGCGATTGCCTTGATGGTTCTTGCGCTGCACGCCATGTCGGGGTTTCCGGGACTTTCTGGCGTCGACGACAATGACAGCCTGCTTCGACTAGTCGAAATCCGCGATCTGATTGGCGGCCAGGGCTGGTTCGACCTGCACCAGTATCGCATGGGGCTGGATGGCGGGTTTGTCATGCATTGGTCGCGTATCGTCGACGCACCGATTGCGGCGGTCATTCTGATCGCCACCCACGCGAGCGGCAGCGCAGCGACCGGCGAGGCCGTCGCCCTTGTCCTGTGGCCGCTGATGTTGTTTTTCGTTGCGCTCTTTCTGCTGCTGCGTACGGCGCGACTTCTCTTCGGCCCCGATACGCTGCTGCCGGCATCCCTTATCGGCGCGACCAGCCTGTACTACACGGGTATCTTCGCACCGGGCACGCTCGACCATCATAATGTCCAGCTGGTGCTCTTGTTGGCCATGCTTTCTCTTCTGGCCACGGCTTCCCGCTCCAACAGTTCTCTGTCGGGCGCCGCCGCTGGCCTTTGCGCGGCCGTGTTGCTTGCCGTTGCGATGGAGGCGGCGCCTTATGTCGCGGCGACCGGCACGATCGTCGCTCTGTGGTTCATGGTGGCACCTGTTGAGACATGGCGGGCCGCGTCAGCCTTCGGCTTAGGTTTTGGCGTGGCGGCCGCCGCGATCTTTGTCGCTACCGTCGCGCCTGGCTCCTGGAATGTGGCCGCTTGCGATGCGTACTCGCTACCGCAATTCGCAGGCGCTGCTGTTTCAGGCGGCGGTCTGGCAGCACTTGCGGGCATCCGCGCGTTACACGTTCAAGCAAAGACGCGTGTCGCCTGTCTGGCCGCATTGGCGCTGCTTTGCGCAGCACTTTTCGTGGCTTTCTTCCCGCATTGCTTGCGCGATCCGTACGCGGACCTTGATCCGCGATTGAAACTCTGGTGGCTGGATGCGGTAACGGAAGCCCAGCCCTTCTGGAAATTCATGGCGACAGCGCCCGATATGGCAGCCGCCCGGTACGGCCCACCGATTCTGGCACTGGCTTGCCTTGTCATTGTGCCATGGCAAGTCCACCAGCGCCGCGCAATGATCCTCCTGACTGTCCTATTGGCCGCTTCGGTCCTGATCAGCCTCTGGCAGGTAAGGGGTTCGGTATTCTCCATCCCGTTGGCGGTGATCCCGCTTGCGGGCTTTGTGGCGGTGCAGCGAGGCAAGTCTGCCCAAACGCCTTCTGCCATGGCATCGGTCGGCATGATTGCCGCCTGGCTTGTGTCGTTCAACGTCGTCTGGAGTGCGGCGACCGACAGTCTGGTCAGGGCCGAAGGGTCCGCGCCATTGCAACCGGCGGAGGTGCAGGCGTCCGACAAAGACTGCCTGAGCGCCAGCGATTTCGAACAACTTGCAGGACTGCCAGAAACGACGGTTCTGACGGTTTCAAACCTTGGCGCCGCTGTTCTTCGATACACGCCGCACCGGGTTCTTGCCGGTCCGTATCACCGGAACGTCGACGGAAATCTGGCTGCGCTGGATGTCCTTACGGGCCCTGCCGGTCAGGGATTCGATCTTGCCGACAAGTATGGCGCGACCATCCTGGCACTATGTCGTGGCAACAGCGAGAGTGAGTTTCTTGCAAGGCGTGCTCCAGATGGCTTGCTGGCATCAATGATGGCAGGAGATATTCCCGGATGGCTCGAGTTGGTCCCTCAAAGCCGCGACCGACCGCTTCAGCTCTTTCGCGCAGTATCAAGAAAGTGATCAGTGCAAGATAGAAAGCGAAAGAAATATTACCTAGCGTAATCTTGGAGGAGATCTATCGAGACCTGGTCAAACCAACCCTGACACCTTTCCTAAACACTTTGCTGTCAGTCTCGGTCAACAAGTAGAAGCAAAAATACGCGAACAGATGCAAACGTCGGTTGCCACCAGCCATGTCGGACGGGAAGTCAGTGAGCTTGCGTTTACTGATCCACTGACCGGGCTCGGCAATCATCGGCGTTTCTCCGACAAGGTCGAGCGTCTGATCAGTGACAGGGCAGAAGATCCCGCTCCGTTTGCCGTCGGCATTATCGATCTCGATGGCTTCAAGCCGATCAACGACCTCTTCGGCCATAAGGCTGGCGACGATATATTGATCCAGGTTGCAATGCGGCTTCGCGCTGCCATGGACAGTCAATCCACTGTGACCCGCATCGGCGCCGATGAATTTGCCTTCCTCTATCCAATGGTCTTCAGCGATGGTGCAGTCGCGGAGAAGGCGCGCATGCTGATAGAGATCCTGTCGGCACCCTATGATGTAGGGCCACGCATGGCTCGCCTTTCCGCGTCGGTCGGATGTTCCCTTTTCCATTCCGGCAACGAGACGGCCGAAATTCTGATCCACAAGGCCGAAACGGCTCTCTATCGCGCGAAACGATCCGGTCGTGGTGCAGTCGTTGTCTTTACCCAGGAGATGGAAGAAGCGGCCAAGCGCGCAACGCGCATCGAGCAGGCGCTCAGGCGCGCGATCGCTGCCGGTGAGGTGGAGCCATACTTTCAGCCTATCGTCGAGCTCGCTACGCGCCGTGTCGTGGGCTTCGAAGCACTGGCGCGCTGGACCGACCTGGATCTTGGTCCGGTTTCTCCGACAATATTCATTCCGATCGCCGAGGAGCGTGGAATTATCGGGCCACTCTCCCAACTGGTCCTGCGCAAGGCGACCGAGGCGGCTGCCAAATGGCCTGAGGATCTGTTCCTCGCCTTCAATCTCTCGCCGTCGCAGATGGTCGACCAGAATACCGGACTGCACATACTGTCGATTCTTGGCCGCACTGGCTTCGACCCACGGCGCCTTGAGATCGAGATTACGGAGTCGGGGCTGATGTCCGACCCGGTTTCGGCGGGAAAGGCCATCGAGGATCTGCGTCGGAGTGGGATCCGGGTGTCCCTCGATGATTTCGGGACCGGGCAATCGTCACTCGGCCGGTTGCGAGAATTTCGGTTCGACAAACTGAAGATTGACCGGAGCTTCGTCGCAGCCATGCTGGAGGACCGACCGTCAGAGCACATCATAAGGGCGATCCTTGCCATGTGCGAGGGGTTGGGTGTCGACGTCGTTGCCGAAGGGATTGAACAGGAAGAACAGGCTAAACGCCTTGTGGAGTTGGGATGTGCGGGCGGCCAAGGCTTCCTGTTCGGCAAGCCCGGCAACGCCGATACGACGTTGGCGAAGCTGCGCTGATCGGGTTTTGCGACGGATTCCGGTAACACCGATGCGAAGCGATACGGCTGGCGCCGACCATCATTCGGCAGCCAGCAGGAATGAAGCCGGCACAGTTGCATGGACCGAGGAAGAGAAGCTCAGCTTCACCAGATTCCGGTAGGCCAGCACCTGGCGCTCGACACGACCGGGATCTCCCATCATCTTGCCTAGGATGATGGCGCCATCGATCATGCAGCCCAGCGATTCTGCCAGAGCATCCAGGTCTACGCCGGTTGCTGGATAGACATTTGCGATTTCTACCAGATAGCCACGCAAGCGGGCCGTCCAACCCACTGTGAACTGCCGGGTCATTTCGACGACCTCGCGGTCGAACAGCCTTTCCTGATAGCAGATTGAGGCAACGATGCAGCCGGGATGCTTGCTCTGAACATCTGCGAGCGTCTCGGCCAGGAGTTTCAGGCCGATCAGGAATGCCTGCAGCGGATCGTCTGCGAGCTCGCGTCCGCGCCCGAAGACCTCGTTGAACATGCGTTCATTGGCGTCGGTGAAGCGAAGCACCATTTCGCGGGCGAGCTGGTTCTTGTCTTTGAAGTGGTAGAAGAAGCCGCTCTTGGTGATGCCGGCCTCAGCGATAATCTCGTCGATCGAGGTAGCGGCAAACCCCTTTGCCAGGACCGCCGCTTCTGCGATGTCCAGAATGCGCTGACGTGTCTCGACGCCCTTCTTCATCTTTGTCCTCCGATTCACCATACCGTTGGTACGGTTTTTGAGTGCCAGGCAATGCCGCTTAGATCGGTCACAGTGGATCAAATTCGGGCAAGGCATTGCTATGGCTGCTCTTTGTTTCGACACCGTGTCGCCGGACCATAAGCTTTCTATTTCCAGCCGACGTGCCGGGATAGTTTCCGTCCATCGCGCCGGCCAGACATCGACGCGACTACGCAAACGCAAGGATGGAGGCCCACATGGCCAAATATCGTGACAGTCTTCCGCAAGTCGATGGAGGCATGTTCCTTAGTGACGGCGGCATGGAAACCACGCTCATTTTTCACGACGGCATCGAGCTACCGCATTTTGCTTCCTTTGTGCTTCTGGAAACCGAGGATGGCAGGAGGCGGCTCAAGGATTACTACGAGAAATATCTGCGCATCGCGCGCGACAGACATATTGGCTTCGTGCTCGACAGCGCGACCTGGCGAGCCAATCCGGACTGGGGCGCCAAGCTCGGCTACGACGCGGCCGGTCTGGAGGCGATCAACAGGGCCTCCATCGCCATGCTTGAAGAGTTGCGCGCCGAATGGGAAGCGCCCGGCACACCCTGCGTCATCAGCGGTGTCGTTGGACCGCGCGGCGATGGCTATAAGGCCGGCAACATGGGCGCCGACGAGGCTGAGGCCTATAACGCACCGCAGATTGCCGCCTTCGCTGCGGCAGGCGCGGACATGGTTGCCGGCTACACCTTGAACAATATCGATGAGGCCATCGGCATTGCCCGTGCGGCCCGGGCGCAGAACATGCCCTGCATGATCTCATTTACTGTCGAGACCGACGGCTGCCTGGTCACGGGCAGGACACTGCGCGATGCGATCCAGACAGTAGACCGAGAGACAGACGGCTATCCGGCATATTTCATGATCAATTGCGCCCACCCAACGCATTTCATGCAGGCGCTGTCCGTCGGCGAGGAGTGGGTTGGTCGCATAGCCGGGGTCAAGGCCAACGCTTCCTCGAAGAGCCATCAGGAACTCGACGAATCCGAAACACTCGATCCGGGCGACCCGGCAGACCTTGGGCGTCGCTACCAGGCGCTAAGGTCACAGTTTCCGACAATGCGTATTCTCGGAGGCTGCTGCGGCACCGATCACACGCATGTTGGCGCAATCTGCGAGGCCTGCGTCCCGCCAAGCGCAATGAGTGCTTGAGGAACAGCTTTCCTCATGAGATCGCCATCACCGGCAGCGGAGCTTTGAAATGAGCGTGTTTGGCTTGACTGAAGGTGTTGGGGGTTCTCTGTTCGGTCGCATGGTGTCTCCGCGCGCAAGCGTGGCGCAAAGCCGCCATGTGGCGAGCGACTGGGCCACAGCGCAAAAGCTGGACCATCACATGCTCAGCGATCACGGACTGCGGCGCGAGCGGCAGTCCGGTGGCCGCCGCAGAGGCATTGTTCAGTTCTAGAGGATTTGCATGGACCCGTTTATCCAGCAAAAGTTCGACTAGTGACGTCAACTCTGCTCCGGACGCCGCCGAAATCCTCACGGGTTCGCTAGTCATACCGCAGCTCGCCGGCCTTTCCGCCGAAAACCTTGTAAGCATAGAATGAGTAGAAGATGATTACCGGCAGGACCACCACGGTCCCAGCGAGAATGATGCCGAGGCTCTCGGTCGCCGATGCGGCCTCCCATATGGTCAGCCGATCCGGCACGACAAATGGGTAGAACGAGTAGGCGAGGCCAAAAAACCCGAGCATGAAGATCGCAGCCAGGCATAGGAACGGCACCAAGGCGTGCCGGTCCCCCGGCTTGGGCAGGTGACTTGTCTCACGCCACAAGAACAGGAACAGCGCACCCGACAGCACCGGCAGCGGCGACAGATACAAAAGGTCTGGCCACACGAACCAGCGGTCGAAAATACGCGGTGAAGCAAACGGCGTCGCCAGCGACACGGCGACCATGCCGACGACGGTGAACATCAGGCTCGTACGCAGCCATGTTACGGCCTTCTTCTGCAATTCGCCCTCGGATTTGTAGATCAGCCATGCAGCGCCCATGGCGGCGTAGGCCGACGCCAGACAGACCGCCACCAGAACGCCGAAGGCGAAAGCCGCGGGACCGGTCTGCAGGCCCAGCACATAGACGCCGAGCATGTAGCCTTCGGCAAGCGAGGCGATCAGCGATCCGACGAGAAAGGAACGATTCCAGCGGTGCTTTCGACCGACCGGCACCTTGGCGCGAAAGTCGAATGCAACGCCGCGCAGGATGAGGCCGAACAGCAACACGAATACAGGCAGGTAAAGCGCCGTCAAAATCACACCGTGCGCCGCCGGAAAGGCAACCAGCAAGAGCCCGACTGCGAGCACCAGCCAGGTTTCATTGGCGTCCCAGAAGGGTCCGATGGCGGCAATCATCGTGTCCTGGTCGTCTTCTTCCGCGACGGCGAACAGGATACCGATTCCGAGATCGAAGCCGTCGAGGACGACGTAGATCAGGATAGCCAGTCCCATCAGGCCGGCGAAGACAAGAGGCAACAGTGTCGGCCAGTCAATCGTCATGGCGATTCTCCCGCCACTGGTTGCGACAGCGGCACATCGATCACGCCGGGAAGCGGCGAGTTGTCGCCTTCCTCGGCAGCCTTGAGGGAAAGATGAACCAGTACGCTGAGATAGGCTGCAAGAAGCACGACATATGTCAGCAGGTAGATGATGAGTGTCAGTGCCACATGACCGCCCGGCACTGGCCCGAGTGCCTCTTCGGTCTTCAACACCCCGCTTACCAGCCAGGGTTGCCGGCCGATCTCGGTCGTGTACCAACCCGCCAGTGTCGCCACCCAGCCAGACAACGCCATCGGGACCATCAACAGCGCAAGTGGTTTAGGCAGGCGCTGCCGGCGCCACAGGAAGAATGCCGCCGCCCAGGACACTGCAAGCATCAGCATGCCTATGCCCACCATGATGCGGAAGCTCCAGAATAGCGGCGCCACTGGCGGATGGTTACCGACGTAGTCGTTCAGTCCAGGCACCACACCGGCGGTGCTATGCCGGAGGATCAGGCTGGCGCCGCCCGGGATGGCCAGTTCGTAGTGGTTCGTCCTTTCCTGTTCGTCCGGCATTGCAAACAGGACCAGTGGCACGTTTGACCGAGTCTCCCAGTTAGCCTCCATCGCCGCGATCTTCTGCGGCTGATATTCCAGCGTGTTAAGCCCGTGCTGATCGCCGGCAAAGATCTGGATGGGGATCAGTATCGCCGCTGCGCCAACCGCAGTACGTAACGCCTTCATCATCGATTCGGACCTGTCCCCTTTCAGATACCGCAAGGCCGACAGACCGGCGATCAGGAAGGACACGGTCAGTCCAGAGGCCAGCAACATATGGACAAGTCGATAGGGAAATGACGGGTTGAAGACGATGGCCCACCAGTCGGTCGCGTAAACGACGCCTTCGCGGACCTCGAATCCGGCAGGCGTCTGCATCCAGCTGTTGAGCGCCAGGATCCACACAGCCGAAAGCGTTGTCCCGACGGCGACCAGAACCGTTGCCAGTGTGTGTATCCTGTTTGACACGCGACGAAAGCCGAAAAGCATGATGCCAAGAAAGGCTGCCTCCAGGAAGAATGCGGTCAGCACCTCATAGGCAAGCAGCGGTCCGGCGATGTTGCCGACTTTTTCCATGAATCCGGGCCAATTGGTGCCGAACTGAAAGCTCATGGTGACGCCGGAAACAACGCCCATGGCGAAGCTAAGCGCAAATACCTTCACCCATGTGAAGTAGGCGCGCATCCAGCTCGTGTCGCCGGTGGCGCTGTAGCGCCATTTGAAAAACAGCAGCATCCAGGCAAGCGCGATGGTAATTGTCGGAAACAGGATGTGGAACGATATATTGGCCGCGAACTGAATACGCGACAGGATTAGCGGATCCGCTTCCATGGCTTGGACCTTTCGGGCACTTGCTATCAACAAGTAGAGGGTGCGGCCGCTCAGGTCAAAGCGGCACAGCGCCGCGCTCGATTCATTGTTCTATACGCGATGAAAACTAGGCGGTTTTCGACTCAGGCCGCTCAAAGCACACGGCACCGCGCAGCGACTCCTCGTCAACAAGCCCGGCGTTGAAAAGTGCTAGGATGTTCAGTGCGGTTTCACGGGCACGATCCGATTCCGGGTCTATTTGTCCGGCCTTGCAGGCCGCGTCAAATACCCGCTTGAGCGTGGCAATCTCTGCCGGTTTCAGGACGCCGCGATGGTAGATCGATTTAGGCATGGCAACCTCACTTTGCCCGAACGGCTTGCCGGGGATAAGGTTGCAAAACAACGTACTGACCGCCAGCCTGTGACGGTCAGCACATTGTTCGCCTCATGTCGCGTTCAGGCGCCGATCCTGCCGCCGCCCTGCCTTGTGATGGCAAGGATCGACGGTCGCACCGGCATGTCCGGCTTGAAGTCGGGCCAGCGGGTCGAGGGGTCCTCGTAGTAGGACGGCCGGCCGAAAGCTTCCCAGTTCTCGCCCTCGTCGCCCGGGTGCTGGACGGCGACGAATGCCGTCTGGTCATCGGGCGTGAAGACTGGTCCGCACAGTTCGGCGCCCACCGGGACGCGGAAGAACAGCTTCGACGTGGCGCGCGCCTCGCCTTCCGTGTCGACGGCCCACAAGCCGTCGGTGCGGCCTGTCTCTTTCGGGCCGTTGCCGTCGGTCGAGACCCAGAGGCGGCCGGCCGAATCGACGGCGCAGTTGTCAGGCATGCCGAACCAGCCGTTGGCCGTCGTGGCGGTGGAGAAGGATGCGCCGACTTCGGCCACCGAGGGGTCGCCGCATTTCAGAAGCACTTCCCACTTGCCGGTCAGTGCCGCGAAGTCGCCATCGTTCTCTGCGATCTCGATGATGTGGCCAAACGCGTTCTCTGCTCTTGGATTGGGGGCGTCGACCTGATCGGCTTTTCGCTTGGTGTTGTTCGTCAGCAGGACGTAGACCTTGCCATTCCCGCCGTTCGGCTGGATGTCCTCGGGCCGGTCCATCTTGGTAGCACCCAGCAGGTCGGCGGCCCGCCGCGTCTCGATCAGCACGTCGGCCTGGCTGGCAAAGCCGTTTTCGGCGGTCAGCGGTCCCTCGCCGTGGACCAGCGACATCCATTCGACGGAACCGTCTTCAGAGAATTTCGCGGTAAAGAGTGTGCCTTCGTCGAGCAAATCCATGTTGGCGGCGCGGTCGCTGGCGTTATAGGTGCCGGCGGTCACGAACTTGTAGACATAATCGAAGCGCTCGTCATCGCCGAGATAGAACACGACGCGGCCGTCCTTGGCGACGATGGATTCGGCGCCCTCGTGCTTGAAGCGGCCGAGCGCAGTGCGCTTCTTAGGCATTGACGCCGGGTCCATCGGATCGATCTCGACCATCCAGCCGAAGCGGTTGGGTTCATTCGGCTCCTTCGACACGTCGAAGCGATCGTGGACATTGCCCCAGTCGTAGGAACCGCCCGGAAGGCCCAAGCGCTTGTAGTTCGCGGCCTCGGCGTGGTCTGCCGGCAGTTCGCCCAGGAAATAGCCGTGAAAATTCTCCTCGCCGGAGACGACCGTGCCCCAGGGGGTGGTGCCGCCGGCACAATTGTTGATCGTGCCCAGAACCTTCGTGCCAGTCGTATCGGCCGACGTCTTGAGACGGTCGCTGCCAGCGGCAGGCCCGGTGATCAGCATTTCGGTTCCAGCGGTGATGCGGCGATTGAACTTGCCATCCGCCACGACCTGCCACTTGCCTTCCTGCCTGCGGATCTCGACGACCGACATGCCATGCGCGGCCATCTCGATGTCGACCTGCTCCTTGCTTAGAGGCGCCTGCTCGACCTTGCCGTCCACGATCTTTACGAGACCGGGGAACATCAGATGCGGGTTGGTGTACTCGTGATTGACGACCAGCAAGCCTTGATCGACCGAACCATCCATCGGAATGAAACCGACATAGTCGTTGTTGTAGCCGAACTGTCTGGCCTGCGCGTCGGCGTTCTGGGCAGCCGGATCGAATTCAGGCGCGTCGGCAAACAGTGGGTCGCCCCAGCGCAGCAGCACGTCAGCGTCATAGCCCGGCGCGACATGGTGCGTCTCGTCGACACCGGCCTCGAGTTCGTCGAAGTTGAAGGCCGATGCGCCGGCGGCTCTGGCGTCGTCAGCCAGAATCAATGCCATGGGGCTAACGGTGGCTGAGATCGCTGCGACAGCCAGCGAGCCCTTGAGCAGGCCGCGCCTCGAGAAGCGCGCCGAGATGATTTCGCCCATGGTAGGGTTGGCGGTCGAATTGTTGCCCGGACCGTCGTTCTCTTCGAGCTGGCTCGTGCGGAATGATGGGGTTGGCTGGGGGTTGTCTGTCATGGCACTGCCTCTGGCTTGAACTGGCTTGAGATTCGGAATGCTGTGACCGCTATAGTTCGTCAGTTACAGCAAGATGACGATTGAGGTCGCGGACACGCGGACGCGAAGGATAAAATGATGTTTTGGCAATTGTGGAAGCGGACGGAGTTTTCGGTGCTGCTGGCCGGAATCTGCGTTGCGTTCGGACTTTGGAGTTTTGCGGAGCTGGTCGAGGTGGCGCGCGACAGTACCGCGCATAATTTCGACACCAGTATACTGCTCGCACTGCGCGAAGCAGGCCAGCCTGACAATCCGATTGGTCCGGCCTGGCTCGAAGGCGCCGTGCGCGACATCACAAGTCTGGGCTCTACAGTGGTGCTGGTTCTCGTCACGCTTGGTGCTGCCATTTACCTGCTGATGATCCGCCGGCGCTTCGAGGCGCTGCTGGTGCTGGCCACCGTGGCCGGCGGACAGCTGCTGTCCAGCCTGCTCAAGCTCGGCATAGACCGGCCGCGCCCGGAACTCGTCTCCCATCTCGCGGATGTGCAGACGCTCTCCTTTCCGAGCGGGCACGCCATGCTTTCGGCGGTCGTCTATCTGACGCTTGGCTCCCTGCTCGCCAGCCATGCTCCCACGCGTGCGCTCAAGGTCTTCGTCATCAGCGGCGCCATCCTGCTTACACTGCTCGTCGGTGCGAGCCGGGCCTATCTCGGAGTCCACTGGCCGTCTGACATCCTCGCCGGATGGAGCGTCGGCTTTGCCTGGGCAATGGCATGCTGGCTTGCTGCGCGGTTCCTGTTCCGCGACAGGGTCTCTAACCGAGACTCTGGGGAAACTCGGTAATCATTATGCTTGAAACATCACCATGCATGTTCTAAACATGCATCTGCAGCAGGAGAGTGAGCGTTGATCACTGCCCAGCAGATGCGCGCCGCGCGGGCTCTCGCCGGCATCGATCAAAAACTGCTTGCCGAATTGGCGGGCGTCTCGGTGCCGACGATCCAGCGTATGGAAGCCAGCGACGGTGTGGTCAGGGGCGTGGTGGACACGCTGGTCAAGGTCATCCGCGCGCTGGAGGAATGCGGCGTCGAACTGATCGGCGAGAACCAGCCGAGCCCGGCGGGCGGCAGGGGCGTGCGCCTCAGGCAGCCAGGCGACGCACCACCCGGCTGAAGCTGCAAAACGTCGCGACGCGACCGCCGACACCTTCTGCCGACGATCACGCCGCCCAGGCACTGGAAGGCAGCATGAAGGCAGTGGCCCACTCCGAACAGCAGAATTCCGGCCCGACATACCGGCAACTGTTCACACCGAAGCTCGTTACCGTCCTGCGCGAGGGATACGGCGCCGCGCAGTTGCGCGCT
This sequence comes from Hyphomicrobiales bacterium, assembly GCA_038259455.1. Lineage (GTDB taxonomy): Bacteria > Pseudomonadota > Alphaproteobacteria > Rhizobiales > Rhizobiaceae > CAMYMG01. Next base: position 14,600 of record JBBSOT010000073.1, read on the forward strand.
GACGCCGTTGCCGGCTTGACCGTCGCAATCGTCGCGCTTCCGCTGTCGATGGCGATTGCCATTGCATCGGGGGTCTCGCCCGATCGCGGCCTCTATACGGCCATCGTCGGCGGTTTCATTGTCTCGCTGCTTGGCGGCAGCCGCTTCCAGATCGGCGGGCCGGCCGGCGCCTTCATCGTGCTCGTCGCCTCCACAGTGGCGCTCAATGGCATAGAGGGCCTGATCCTTGCCACCATGATGTCGGGTGTCTTCCTGCTCGCCCTCGGCTATCTGCGGCTGGGCACCTATATCAAGTTCATTCCCTATCCGGTCACCGTCGGCTTTACCGCCGGCATTGCCGTCATCATCTTTGCCAGTCAGATCTCGGAGCTCTTCGGCCTGTCGCTTGCCGGCAAGGAGCCTGGTGCGCTGATCGCCAAGCTTGAGGCACTGGTCGCAGCTGCCGGAACGGTCAATACCTCGGCAGTTGCCATTGCGGGTCTGACCATTGCCACCATCGTCGGGGTCAAGCGCTGGCGCCCGTCATGGCCGGGCATGCTGATCGCCGTCGCGCTGGCTTCGTTCGCCGCGACCGCGTTTGCTCTGCCGATCGAGACCATCGGCACGCGTTTCGGCGGCATCCCGCGTTCATTTCCGCTGCCATCACTGCCCGCGTTCGATCTTCACCTGATGCACGCCGTGCTGCCAAACGCCATCGCCTTCACTTTGCTCGGCGCCATTGAGTCCCTCCTCTCGGCGGTCGTCGCCGACGGTATGACCGGCCGCCGACATCGGTCGAACTGCGAACTCGTCGCGCAGGGCTTTGCCAATATTGGCTCGGCTCTGTTCGGCGGCATTTGCGTTACCGGCACCATCGCCCGCACCGCCACTAATGTGCGCGCCGGCGCGCATGGCCCGGTCTCGGGCATGCTGCATTCGGTTTTTCTGCTCATCTTCATCCTGGTCGCCGCGCCGCTCGCCAGCTACATCCCACTCGCCGCCCTGGCCGGCGTCCTTGCAGTCGTCGCCTGGAACATGGTCGAGAAGACTGCCTTCGCCGCTCTCATCCGCTCATCCTGGGGCGATGCACTGGTGCTTCTGGTCACCTTTGCGCTGGTCGTCTTCCGCGACCTGACCGAAGGCATCGTCGTTGGCTTCGCGCTTGGTTCAGTTCTGTTCATCGACCGCATGTCGAAGGCCATCAGTGTCGAGGCACTGGAAGGCGTCGCTACCGCGGACGTCGCAGATACCGACAACCGCACTCGCCCGCTCTATGACCCATCGGCCTCGACTGATCCGGACACCGTCGTCTACCGCATCAGCGGCGCTTTCTTCTTTGGTGCTGCCTCGGCGGTCGCCTCCGTGCTCGACGGCATTGCCGACCAGCGCAAGAACTTCGTCCTCGACTGCTCGGCCGTGCCCTTTCTTGATTCCACCGCCGCCAATGTCATCGAGGGGACCGCCCGCAAGGCGCAGCGTGCCGGCGTCAATCTCTATATCACCGGCGCTTCCGCGCAGCTTCGCCGCATGCTTTTCACGCATGGAGTGCGGCCACCGCACGTCCGCTACAAGGCGACCATCGGCAGCGCGCTCGAGCAGATCCGAAAACTCCGCCAATCAAGGGCGGCGGCCGCTTGAACTTGGTTGTCCTGTGACACGCGTGGTAGAAAGGAGCCCGGTTGGCGTCGGACTCCGTAATGAAACCTCTTATTCTGATATCGCCGTGGTTCGGCACCTGGCCCGAGTGGGTCAATTTCTTCATCGAATCCTGCAAATGGAATTCCGAGGTCGAGTGGCTCATTCCCACGGATCAGCAGCCCCCGGAAAACGTGGCGGCCAACGTCCGGTATGAACGCCTCTCCTTCGATGACTACAAGCGCCGAGCGGGGTCGGCGCTTGGCGTGAATCTGGAAGAGATGACGCCCTACAAGCTGTGCGACCTGAGGCCCTTCTTCGGCGTCGTCCATGAGACCGATCTCGCTGGCTACCGACATTTCGGCTACTGCGATATCGACGTCGTGTTCGGCGATCTGCGAGCGGTCTACACGGACCGGCTGATGTCCTCTTATGACGCCATATCCGCGCACCAGCTGTTTCTGTCGGGTCACCTCGCAGTGTTCCGCAGTACCTGCCGTATGCGCCACTTTGGCAAGTCGATCCGGCGCCGGCGGTCACGACTAGAGGCCCCCAATCATTTTTCGCTGGACGAGCGCGATTACTCGAACCGGGTGCGACCGCCTCGACACCGCTGGATCAGGCGAATCCTGGCTCCAAGCTCACTTTACGTTGAACGCTTCAGCACACCGGACGGATTGGTTCCGTGGCCAGATGGAAGCCCCGGCCCCACCAACTGGACTTGGTTCAAGGGTAGTCTCGCCAACGAATTTGACGGCGGGAACTCGCTTTACCTGCACTTCATGAGTTGGCAATCGAGCCGCTGGCGCAGGGCTGAACTGGGGCCTGCGCCGTGGCCAAAGCTTGA
>JBBSOT010000074.1:0-16967 GCA_038259455.1 Hyphomicrobiales bacterium
CACCGTCACAGCCGATCCGCGCAGGCGTGCAGCCGCAGCCAGTTCAAGCCCGATGAACCCGCCGCCGATGATGACGATGCGCGCATCCGGGCGCAGTCGTGCGGCGATTTCGCCGGCATCGTCATGCGTGCGCAGATAGAGACAATGCTTCGATCCCTCGGCCAGCGGCAGCCGGCGGGGTCGGGCGCCGGTCGCGAGCAGCAGCCGCTCGTAGGGAAGGGCGGTTCCGTCGCCGAGCCTGACCGACCTGGCCGCGCGGTCGATGGCTGCCACCTCGCATGACAGCAACAGCCGAATGTCTGCCGCGTCGAAGCGCTCGGCCTCGGCAATTGTCCGTATTCCAGGCGCCTCGGCTGCGAGCCCATCCTTCGACAAGGGAGGGCGCTCGTAGGGTAAATGGCGCTCGGCGCCGATCAAGGTCACCGAACCGGCATACCCTTCCTCGCGCAACGCGAAGGCGGCCCTTGCACCGCATTCGCCGGCGCCGATGATGACCATGCCGGGCAGGGTTTCATTCATGATGCCCGCCGTCAGTCCACTTGAACCATGACCCGGCCCTCTTCGACCCTGGCTGGATAGGTCTTGAGGTTGACGCAGACCGGGGCGCCCTTGGCCTCGCCCGTCTTGTAGTTGAAGCGGCCATTGTGCTTCGGGCACTCGATGATGTCGTCCATCACCAGGCCGTCGGCGAGATGCACCTTCTCATGTGTACACAGCCCGTCCGTGACGAAGAATTCGTCGTCGGGCGAACGGTAGATCGCATAGGTGCGGCCGGCGTGGTCGAAGCGGACGACGTCCTCTTCATCGATGTCGTCGGCGGCGCACGCCTCTACCCAATCTGCCATTCCCAATTCCTTTGTTCCAATTCCGTAGTGCTGCGGCATTCGAAGGCCGCGGCACTGTCCTCACTCTGCCGCTTCCAGAAGATTCAGCCGATGAAATTCGTCGCGGTATGGCTTTGCGTCAGGCGGCAGGTCGCGCTTCAGGAAGTACTCCTCGTAGCGCAACTGCCGCAGCAGCACCGGAAACACTTCGCGATAGGCATGCCACATGGACGGGTTGGGTTCCGGCAGGTCGTTCTTGATCATCTCATGCAGCCTCGGCAGCGCATGGTAGGGCACCATTGGGAACATGTGATGTTCGACGTGGTAGTTCATGTTCCAGTAGATGAACCGGCTGATCGGGTTCATGTAGACGGTACGCGAATTCAGCCGGTGGTCGGTAACGTCGTCGGCGAGCCCGATGTGCTGCAGCAGTCCGGTAAGGACCATGTGCCAGGTGCCGTAGAGCCGAGGGCCGCCAATAAGAAGCACGGGTAGCCAGGAGCCAAGCGCGATCGCCGCGCCCACCGTCGCAACATAGATGGCGACGTGCCAGCGAGCAGCGACCACCGCCTTTTCGTGCTCCATCTCTGGGACGTAGTTCTTTTCTTCCACGTTCAGACCGACAATGGCCTGGCGAAACAGAGCCGGAAGCGAATAGCGCAGATCAAGCAGCCCGGTGAACATCAGCGCCGCCTTCAGCAGGTCGGGCGGACGCATCACCGCTATCTCGGCGTCGCGTCCGACGATGATGGTGTCGGTGTGATGGCGCGCATGGCTCCAGCGCCAGGCAACCGGATTGCGCATCAGCTGGAAGGACGCGATCTGGTAGACGACGTCGTTCATCCAGCGGGTGCGAAAGGCCGTGCCATGGCCGCATTCATGCCAGCGCGAGTCGCTGGCCGATGCATAGAACACGCCGTAGACGAGAAAGAACGGAACGCACCACCAGCTACCCCAGAAGTAAATGGCGCCGGCAGCCGAGGCGAGCTGGACAGCCGCCCAGATGATGGTGTCGCGGATGGCTGGCCCGTCGGAGCGCTGCATCAGTTCCTTCATCGCCTTGCGCGGGATGTCGGTGTGATACCACTCCGCCGACGCAAGCCCGGTTTCCACTGCCCTGCGCGCGCTCTCGCCGACCAGGCTGTAGTCCCGTTTGATCTTTCCGGCCGCCGCTGTCGTCATGCTTGTCTCCAAAGTAGAGAGTCCGTCTCCAGGTTCTTCCTTGCGTGCCCCGGTTTCGTCACGGATTAGCCCGGGCTTGTTCCGTCAGGTCGCGGAAATTGCCGGACGGAATCGGAAATTTGTCCTCGGGCTGGCGCGCGACTGCCGCGATGCGTCGTTCGGTGCGCGCGATCGCTTCGCCGCCGTCGAGAATGCGCAGTGTCAGGTCGTAGCTGCGCTCGTCGTCATGCTCCAGCCAGATCATCTCGCCACGCTCCCGCGCCGCCAGGTCGCCCAGCACGTGATGCGTGGAGGGCTCGATGCCCATCGCATAATTGCCGGACTGGAAATGTTGCCACTGGTATGCGCAGGGAAGCTGGTCCTTGCGGGTCTCGACTTCAAGGCCGAGGCCGAGCCTGTCGTTGACGACGGCCACCGGAACCAGCCCTTGCGCATCGGCGGCCATCTCGTGTTGCCATACCTGCTCGCGGAAGGTCGAGCGCGGAGCGGGAACCCGGCTGTAGCCAACGCCCTGCGCAGCATAGTCGTCACCGGCATGTGCCGCCCAGACGACGTCGGCGATCGGTGCAACGTAGCGCGCGCCCTCGTCGATCAGCGGATGGCCGACATTGACGTGGTAGAACAGCATGTGCGGAGTGCGCGAGAAGCCGTGATTGACGACGCGGTCGCTGATCCGGATCTCCATGCCACCGACATCGGCCTCGATGCGCCGCACCAGATGCAAATCCTCGCCGAACACGGTCGATTGCTGAACGATGCCTTCCGCGTAGAGCACGCAGCGGTCGCCTTCCCATGTCTCGCCATAGGAAGTCAGGCGGGCCGGAATGAGGCCGATACGACCGTGCAGGGCGTGACGAACCGTGCCGCGTCCCGGGTAATTGTAGGTATCTGCAGGCACCTCCTGCGGGCCGAGTATGTGGTCAAGGCCACAGGTCATGAGCAGTCCGGAGAAGGACCGCGCCCACGCGATGCCGCCTTCGCCCTCGTAGTCGTGCAGGGCTGGATTGCGGAAACCGGCCGGCGAGTGCCAGCCGACCGCCTGCCCGCGAAACTCGCAGTCGCCAATGTCGAGCGCCCGGTCCACCAGCGCCGTGAATCGCAGGCCGGACCCGGTTCTGAACTCCAGCATGCGGATGCCGCGTTCGACCCCATCCCCGAGCGTCACCAGCCGGACGCCGGCAAACTGCGACAGCATGCCGGAACGCTCGGCGACTTGCCGGCGGGTCAGCGTCTGTCCGAACAGTTCGACCATCGAAAGGCGTCCTCTGCTGTCGTTGTTTGAGGGTGTGGCATCGGTCACCCGGCGCCACACCCCGAAGTGTCAAAGCCCGTTGTCGCGGAACTTGCCGTCGAGGAATTTCTTCGCCCGCGGCACGTCGCTCTCCTCGAGATGCTCGATGATGACCTCGATGTTCGGATGCTTCTCGGAAAGCCGCTGCAGGTACAGATCATAGTTCAGCGAACCGAGACCGGGTGCAGGCAGCTCGATTTCGCCGACACCGCGGAAGGTGTGGCTCTCCAGCGCGTCGTCGTCACCGATGTCGGCGTGCTTCTCCGATTTGTCGTCACCTGAGCGCTTCACATCCTTGGCGTGCGCGATCTTGATGTGTGGGGTCAGCGTGTCGAACACCTGGTTGAGGATCTGGTCCATCTTGTCGATGTTGTGGGTCTCGAAATAGTTGGTCGGATCCATCAGCAGGCCGAGGCCGGGATGATCGACCTGGGCGAACATCTTGACCGTCTCCTCCACGGAGCCGACGACGTTGTTGACATAGGTTTCGAGCAGGAAGACCGCGCCATGATCATAGGCGGTCTGGGCGAGGTCGGCGATGACCTTGCGGCACTCCTCGAAGCCTTCCTCGGTCTTGTTCTTCGGGTGATGAACCCAGTCCGATTCTGTATTGTAGGTGCCGGTCTCGGAGATCACGTAGGGCGTGCCGAAATGGCGCGCGTTGCGGATGATCTCCTTGAGGTAGCCGACGCGCTTGTCGCGCTCCGCCTTGTCCGGGTGGATGATGTTCGTGTAGCCCGAGACGCAGCAGATCGGCAGGTTGTGGTCGCGGAAGGTGTCGCGCACCTTCTTTGCCTTGTCCTTGGTGATCTGGCCTGCGCTGAGGTCGACATCCTTGAAGTGCAGGTCGAGCTGCACGGTGTTGAAATCGAGGGCGCGGATCTTCTTCGCGGTTTCCTCAAGGCTGTACGGGAAATATCCCGTGAAAATTCCGGCCTGCATCATGATTGAAAGTCCTCCCGATAGGTTGGTTGCGTTGGTTCAGTGGATTTGGATTTCCGACAGCTTGACGGTGCGCCCCTCGTCGATCGACCGGTAGCCGGCCTCGATCAACGCCATCGTCTTGACGTTGTCGGCCACATGGAGCGCCGGTTCGGTTCCGCTGGCGAGGGCGTATTGCAGTTGTTCCATCACGCCGATGAAGGCGTGCGGGAACCACATAGTGTCCCACGTCGGGATAACCCATTCGCCGCCTGTGGTCTTCGTCGACGCATAGGAGAGCGTCGAGGCGGCGCCTGTCGGCCAGCCTATGGTGCCCTTGGCGACGCCAAGCGTGCCGTCGACCCGCCAGTTGATGTGCTGGTCGTCCTTGTAGCCCTCTTCGCGCGGACCGGACCAGACGTCCTCCAGCGAGACCGCGAGCACGCCTGAGGGAAAGCGCAGGGTAGAGACCGTGATCCCGTCGGAGTGATCGAAGGCGGTGCGCGGGTCCTTGCGCGTAAGCGTGGTGATCTCGTCGGGATCGCCGAACAGGAAGCGCAGCACGTCGAGGTGGTGCACGCTCATGTTGGCGAGTGTCAGCCGGTCATAGTCTTCGAGAAAGCCCTGCCAGTGTGGAATGGCATGCATGTCGATCTGCGCGAAGACGATGTCGCCGAGTGCGCCGGACTCCATGATCTGCTTCAGGACGCGCATCGACTGGTCGTAGCGCATGTTCTGGTTGACCGAGAGGATTTTTCCTGCCGCCTTTGCCTCGTCGCGAAGCTTGATGGCTTCGTCGATCGACAGCGCGAGCGGCTTCTGCGCCAGGATGGCCTTGATATGGGGTTGTTTTAGCGCGTGGCGGATCAGCGCTGGTTGCTGGTCCGGCGGATAGGCAAGGTCGATGATGTCGACATCCTTGTCCTCGATCAGCGCCTCGGGCGTGTCATGGACGGTGGCGATGCCCCAGCGTTCAGCCACCTTGGCTGCATTGGCCCTGGTGCGCGATGCAATGGCGGCGACGGGAAAGCCTGCCTCTTTGTACGCGGCGAGATGGCACTCCGCCATGATCATGCCGGCGCCAACGCAGCCGATCCTGTAATCCCGGTTGCGCACCGTGACGTCGGGCGCAAAGCCCATCGCGCCATGGGCCGGGTTCTGCTTCGTTGCGGTGTTGCTCATCTGACCAGTACTCCTCCACCCTGTCCGAAAAAATGCAGCCTCGCAGGGTCGCAGCGCAGCGCTACCCGGCTCTGCGGCCGAATATCGGGTTGGCCCCGCATGAGTGCCCGCAGCCGGGTTGCGCCGGCGTCGAGCGTGACCACAGTATAACCGCCGAGCGGTTCGACCTCGACGACGGTTGCGCCCGCTTCACCGGCTTCCGGTTCCGCCACCTTCAGGTCCTCGGGCCGCACGCCGATCTCTATGGTGCCCTCTGGGACGGCTGAGGCCGGAAGGCGAATGGCGCCGTCGGCGGCCTCGATCCCGGTGGCCGCACGTCGGCCGGCGACGATGTTCATGGCAGGGGAGCCGAGCAGGCTCGCCACATAGATGCTCGCCGGCCTGTCATAGATTTCGACCGGCGCGCCGACCTGGCGGATGCGGCCCTTCTCGAGGATTGCCATGCGGTCGGCGACCGACATTGCCTCTTCCTGATCGTGCGTCACGTAGATCAGCGTCTTGCCGAGTTCGCGCTGGATGCGCTTCAGCTCGACGCGCGTCTCCTCGCGCAGCCGGGCGTCAAGTGCCGAGATGGGGTCGTCCATCAGATAGGCTGCGGGATCGCGCACAAGCGCGCGCGCTATGGCAACGCGCTGGCGCTCGCCGCCCGACAGCTGCGCCGGCGGCTTGTGCAGGATGTGGCCGATGTGAAGTTTATCGGAAACCTGATCGACGCGCCGGTTGATGTCGGCCTGCGGCATCTTCCGCTCGACCAGCGGAAAAGCGACGTTTTCGCGCGCCGTCATGTGCGGGAAGAGCGCCAGGTTCTGGAATACCATGGCAACGTTGCGGGCGGCCGGAGAGACCGCGTTGACCGGCTTGCCGTCGATAAGGATCTCACCCTCGTCAGGTGTTTCCAGCCCGAGGATCAGGCGCAGGATCGTCGACTTGCCCGACAGCGGCGGGCCGAAGAAGCAGAAGAACTCATTGTCCTCGACCGTAAAGGTCGCGTCGTCGACCGCTAGTGTGCGGCCATACTGCTTCGTGACGTTGCGAAAGGCGATCTGGGCCATGCTCACCGCCTCCCGATGGCAGCGCCGGTCACGGCATCGAAGAGCCTTACCGATTCCGCGTTGGGTGAGACGGTGGCCGATGCGCCGATCGCGAGGTCTACGTCGTTGTCGAAGACCGCCTTGACGCTTTCAGAGCCCGCGTCGAAATGCACGATCGTGCGCGCGCCTATGCGCTCGACGAAGGTGACGGTCAGCGCCAGTCCAGGGCTTCCGCGAACGATTGTCGTTTCTTCGGGCCGGAAACCGTAGAGAAGCTGGCCGGAAGAGGCGCGCGCAGCATAGGCCAGATGATCGGGCAGGGGCGCGCTCGCGCCCAGCGGCCCGAGATCGACAACGGCGCCGCGGTCACCATTTGCCAGCGTTCCCGGCAGCAGGTTCATTCCCGGCGCGCCGATGAAGCGTGCGACGAAGACATTCGCCGGGTGGTTATACACGTCGAGCGGTGTGCCTACCTGCTGCAGCACGCCATGGTCCATGACGGCGATGCGATCTGCCATGGTCATGGCCTCGAGCTGGTCGTGCGTGACGTAGACCATCGTCTGGCGGAATTCACGCTGCAATTGCTTCAGTTCAGTGCGCATCACGGCGCGAAAGGCTGCGTCGACGTTGGACAATGGTTCGTCGAGGAGGAAGATCGCTGGCTCCATGATCGCCGAGCGCCCGATCGCCACGCGCTGCAATATGTTGACCGAGAGCCGGTCCGCCTTGCGGTCGAGCATCGGGCTCAGTTGCAGCAGTTCGGCGATCGATCCAACACGGCGTTCGATCTCGGCTGCAGGCCTGCCGGTCATGCGCAGGCCGTAGGAAAGGTTCTGGCGCACCGTCATGTGAGTGAAGATCGCATAATTCTGGAACACGAAGCCGACGCCGCGACCGCCCATCGGCACGCCCGCCATGTCGCGCTCGCCGAACAGGATGCGGCCTTCGCTCGGCTCTTCCATGCCGGCGATCATGTTCATGGTCGTCGACTTGCCGCAACCGGACGGCCCCAGCAATGCCATGAACTCGCCATCGGCGATGTCGAGGTCCATCGTCTTCAGCGCGGTGAAATCGCCGAACCGCTTGACCAGGTTCTTCAGGTGAATGGCGCTCATCTCAGGCCTCCCGCGCTGCGGCCATGCGCTTCATGGCGAAGACGGCGGCGATGGAGAGAACGATCAGGATGGCGAGGGCAATGGCTGCGACATAGCCCCAGATCAGGTCCTGGGTCGTGACTTTGTAGATGTAGACGGAGATGGTCTCGGTAGCGACCCCGGGGCCGCCGCCGGTCATGATGTAGAGCGTGTCGAAAATCTTGAAGTTCTCGATCACGCGGATCGCCAGGGCGATGATGATGATCGTTTTCATCTTGGGCAGAACGATTGTCGTGAAGCGCTGCCAGGAGTTTGCGCCAAGCAGCGTCGCCGCCTTCATCTGGTCCTCCGGCACCCCGACAAGCCCGGCGAGCAGGATGAGGAACATCAGCGGCGTCCACTGCCAGATGTCGGCGATCATTACTGCGGCGAGCGACAGCGTCGGGTCGGACAGCCACGCGATCGTAACGGGCCCGCCGACGAAGACGGAGAGAATATCGTTCACAGGTCCCCCCGACTGGAACAGCATGAAGAACATGTAGCCGGCCACGGCGGGAACCACCATCATTGGCATCAGCAGGATGGAGTAGAAGATCCGCTTTCCCGGGAAATTGTCGGCGAACAATGTCGCCAGCGCCAGGCCGAGCCGGAACTCGGCCGGCACGCAGACGGCCATGACGATGGCTGTGCGCCAGATTGCGCCCCAGAAGCGCTTATCGGAAACGAGGTCGGTATAGTTCGCGAAACTGTTCCACAGTTCGCCGGCCCGCCACCAGCCGATGCCGGACAGCGGCGACCAGTCGGTGAGCGAGATGTAGAGCTGCATCAGCAGCGGAAACAGCGCGATGAAGAGTACCAGGATCTGCGCCGGCAGCGTCAGGCGCAGGCCGAGCCTGCCAGCCTCCGTCTCGGCCTGCGTCGGTCCGAGGGACGCGCTGGCGATGGTCAAGCCATCCTGCCTCGCAAGCTTTGCTGCGGCGGCATTCATTGCTTCAGGGCTCCGAAGGTCAGTCCGCGCACGAGGTGGCGCTGAATGGCAATGCCCATGATGACGGGCGGAACTGCGGCAATAAGGCCGAGCGCCGCCTTTGCGCCGTAGAGCTGGCCGGTCATCGAAGACGACAGCGAGGCCATGTAGACCGGAATGGTCACCCACTCACGCGTCGTCAGGAGCAGGGCGATCAGGTAGTCCGACCAGTTGAGGATGAAGACGAAGAGCGCGGCGCTGGCCAGCGGCGCGCGCCTCATCGGCAGGGTGATACGCGGGAAGACGCGCAGCCTGGAGCAGCCGTCCACCAGCGCGGCTTCTTCGATCTCGCGCGGCATGTCGTCGAAGAAGGTCTTCATCAGCCAGAAGGCAAAGGGCAGCGTGACGATGCCGTAGATCAGCGCCAGTCCCCACCATGTGTCGATCAGCCCGAGAAACGCCCACATGATCATGACGGGGATCATCACCGCCATAGGCGGGAACAGGCGAAGCTGGATCAACGCCAGCGGCAGGTTCTGCCCGGAACCGAAGCGCGACAGGCCATAGGCGGCTGCCGTTCCCGCGCTCATCGCAATGGCGGTGCCGAACACGGCCGAGAGCAGCGAGGACAGGATGGGCTTCAACGCGGTGCGGTCCAGCGCGACGATCAGATTGCTCGTCGATTCGCCGAAGATGAAGCGGAAATTGTCGAGCGTCGGATCCTTCGGCCACCAGGTCAGCGCCTCGCCAGTCGCCGACCACTCGGGAATCGGCTTGAAAGCCATGGAGAGCATCCACAGGATCGGCACGAGCGCCACGGCCAGCGCCAGGAAGATGGCGGCGTAGCGGAATATTTCGAAGGGCAGGGAACGTTTCATGTCATCCTGTCAGCGGACAAATTTCGGCTGACGCGGGAGGGAACTGCCCTCCCGCGTCGTCGCGGTTGTCGGGAGGATCAGCCGCTGATCGGGTCGAGCACGGTCGGCCATGCTTCCTTGTTGGAACGGATGGCTTCGAGGAGCTTTTCCTCGCCGGTCCGTCGGGAGATCTTTTTCCATTCCGTTTCGGTGTCGGCCATCGCCTGTTCGGGCGTCTTGGACTTGGTCAGCGCCGCGACGAGGTTTTCGTCGAGAGCGTTGTGGAAGGCCGTCGCGCCCGGATAGTTGATGGTCGGCACCGTGCGCGCGACCGTCTCGCGCACCACGTCCATATGGTAGCCGTGATAGGTCTGGCGCACGAGCGGGTCGGAGAAGTCCGACAGGCGGAAGGGGTCGAAATAGCCACCCGGATTTGCCGTCATCCAGGCATAGATGCGGCTGGAGCCTAGCCACTGCAGGAGGAGGTAGCAGGCTTCCGGATTCTTGGCCTGGGTGGAGACCGAGGCCGAGAGGTTGAGCCAGAGCACCGAGCGGCGTACCAGATTGCCGTCGATCTCGCGGCCGGGCGGAAGCATGGAGCCGATCTTGCCGGTTACCTTGGAGCCTTCGTTGCCCGGGTTGTCGAGGAACTTCGGCAGGTTCGAGAAGGCGCAGGTCATTGCCGCGCCGCCACCGGCGAAGTTGCCGTACTGCTCGGGCCAGCCCCACGAGATCGCGTCGGGCGAATGATGCGCAAGCGAAGCGATGTATTCCGCCGTCGCGGCAACGCCGGCCTCGGAGTTGATCAGCGGGCTGCCGTCATCGGCAAACAGGAACTGGTTCGGTGAACCCATCGAGACATAGCGCTGGTACCAGTTGGTATAGCCCCAGCCCTGGTTGCGCAGGTCGGTCGAACCGAACAGACCCTTGTCGGGACGGTGGAAGAAGGCCGCGACCTCGTCGAGCTGCTTCCAGGTGCGCGGCGGCGCGAGTTCATAACCGTGCTTGTCGGAGAAGGCCTTCTTCTCGGCTTCGTCGTTGAAAAGGTCGGTCCGGTAAACCCAGGTCTGGAAGTCACCGTCGAGTGACACGCCATAGGTCGAGCCGCGATATTGGTTGAGCAGCGACACGCCCTTCGCACCGTTGACATAGCCACGCTCGGGGTCGTCCCACTCAGGCTTGTGGGCGGCAACGAAGTCGTCGAGGTTGACGATGCCGCCGGTCTCGGCGAGATCGCCCAGCCGGTTCCACTCGACCGCATAGATGTCGTAGGCCCCACCACTGGTGGAGATGTCCTGCATCGTCTTGGTGAATTCCTGGCCGTTAGGCACGCCGACAATTTCGAGCGTGATGCCGGTTTCCTTTTCCCACAGTTCCTTGATCGACGGCGCACCTGCGGGAAAGGGCTGCGTCAGCTGGCCAATCGAGCCGTCAGACAGGCCCAGCACGATACGCTCGGGCGCCTTGCCGGCACCCTTCATTTCCTTGATCGCCTCGATGGCACGGCCTTCGGGCGTATCCGCGCCGTACTGGTAGCGCTCTGCGCCCTCGAACCCGGTCGGGCCGCCAATCATGCCCGGCGCCAGCGCATCGGCCGCATAGGCGCGGCCTGGACGGATGAAGCTCGGGGCTATTCCTGCGACGGCAACAAGTCCGACCGCCTTTCCTCCCGACGCCAGAAGATGGCGTCGCGACATGCGCAACAAATCGGTCATCGATAGTCCTCCCTCAGGCCACTCTCCCAGTGGCCTTATGTGATGCATGTTGACGGTGCCCATTCGTGCTGTCAACATCAAATTAGATCATTTTAGATCATGGACGATCAAAAACGTTCCATTATCGCGCTGATGACACGTGGGTGAGTCCCGGCAATGCAAGGTTTTGATGGAGTGTATGCGGTGGAAACAGTCGACCGGAGCGTCTCGAGGGCTTGCCCGAGCCGCAAGGTGAGATACATCATTTTCCATCAGATTCGCGCGGTCCGCATTCGGCGCCCAGCGACAGGAAGGTGACGCAGTGCGTTCGACCCTGACAGACATTGCCCGCGAGGCCGGTGTTTCATCCGCCACGGTCGACCGCGTTCTCAACAATCGAGCGGGAGTGCGAAGTCGCACGCGCGAGATCGTGCTCGAGACTGCACAGCGCCTCGGCTATATTTCTGACGGTGCCGGGGGGTATGCGGTTGCGCCAGCGGCTGTCGCGCGGCTCGACTTTGTATTGCCGATGGGCACCAACACCTTCATCAAGATGCTGCACCGACAGCTCGAGATCCAGGGCGCCTTGCGACCAGATGTCGACGTCCGCACGCATCTGATCGAGGGTTTCGTGCCCGACACCTTGGCTCGCACGCTGCAGGATCTCGGCGACGATACTCAGGGAGTCGGCGTTATTGCGCTTGACCATCCGACCGTCCGGGAGGCAATTCGCAGGCTGTCGGCGCGCGGTGTAAAGGTTGTGACGCTCGCGTCGGACATCCTGCACGTGCCGCGCATCGCCTATGTCGGGATCGATAACCGGCAGGCCGGCAGACTGGCCGGCTATGTGCTGGCGCGATTTCTGGGCACAACGCCGCTGAAGAAGGTCGCGCTGTTTGCCGGATCTCTCTCCTATCGCGGTCATGAAGAGCGCGAAATGGGCTTCCGGCATGTTATTGCTGAAGACTTTCCGAACCTTGAGATTGTCGAGTTGAGGGAAATGCGCGACGACCGCGAAGAGGCCTTTCACGAGGCGTCGGCACTGCTCGACCGGCACCCGGACCTTGCTGGCATCTACAATATAGGCGCCGGAAACCAGGGTATCGGACGGGCGCTGAAGGAACGCGATATGGCGCGATCCGTCGTATTCGTCGGCCACGAGGCGACGGAAGGCAACAAGATGATGCTGCTTGACGGCACGCTGGATGCGGTCATCGATCAGAATCCGCGCGTCGAGGCGCGCGAGGCGCTGAATATATTGATCGGCGCCGTCCGTGGAGCAGCGACAGAACTCCATCCGCCGCGGCTGCAGATCGTGTTCAGGGAAAACATTCCGGAAATCTGAGGGCGGAGCCAAGTCATTTTGGCCCGATCACGGTACCTGGCCCGACAGTATGTGCCGATGGGCTATCGCAGGTCAGCGGAAGATGCCGCAGCGCTGGATGTATCCCGGCCAGAATGACAACAAGCTCTATCTTGGCAAGTCTTTCCAGCTGCGGTCCGCGCTTGGCAAGATGTCAAACCGTTGCCGGTATGTCCGCGAGAAATGTGTGCTTGAATTGAACCCGCAGCGGATCGCGATTTCGAGCACGGACAGCGATGACTCACGCAACAGGTTGCGCGCCGCATCGAGGCGAAGGCGAACGTAGTACTGGGTGGGAGTGCAGGACAGATGCCGGATGAACAGCCGCTCCAGCTGCCGGGAGGATAAGCCAGTGCGGCTGGCGATAACGGGAATTCGCAGCGGCGCTTCGATGAATTTCTCCATCAGCCCGACGGCGCTGATCAGAAGCGGGTGTGCGACGCCGAGACGATGGCGCAAGGCCATGCGCTGGTGGTCTTCAGGTCGCCTGTGCGAGCCATAGAGGAAATTCTCGGCAACCATGCTTGAGAAGTCGCCGCCCTGGCGGCTTCGAATGATGTCGAGCATGGCGTCCATGGCCGCAAGACCTCCTGCACACGTAAAGATGCGTCCGTCGGCGACGTAGAGTTCGTCGCAAACGTCGGCCCTTGGGCACAAGACGCGCAGCGCGTCGATATATCCCCAGTGGGTTGTGCAGCGTTTGCCGTCGAGAAGGCCAGCCTGTGCAAGGATGAAGCTGCCCGTGCTGACGCTGCCCAGCCGGATCTTTCGACGGTCCATCCGCCGCAGGTACTCATTAAGCTTCCGGTCGCCATAGGTCTTGTCAGAGTGCCCGCCGCAGACGACGACGATGTCGAACGCGAGGGAAGTATCAAGCGAGACCGTCGGGATCGCCAGGCCGGTGCTCGATTGTATCGTGCCGCCGGCGACGCTGATGTTTGTCCATCGATAGATTTGAGTGCCCGCCGTCCGGTTGGCGCCGCGCAACGGCTCCGTGAGGGAGGAAAAAGACATCAGCGAGAAGTCAGGGATCACGATGACCCCGACCTGAAGAGCCTTCACCTGATCGCGAGACGCATCCACTCCTGACCCCAAACCTGAAAATCCCGCTTTCAGATACACCGATTGCTGCTGCAAGTGTCGCATAATGATGACGACCGGTCGAAAAATGTTACGCCGTATTGGCAGGCTAACCCATACTGGGCGCTTCACACATCGGAAAGGCTTTGCCCAAAATGGCAACCCGCTCGGCATTCGAATTCGTCACGGATACGACCTATCACGACCTGCCATCGCCTGTGCAGCGGATGGCCATGCGCTGCGTTCTCGATTTGGCGGGCACCGCCATCGCCGGTACGCAAACCCCGGTGTCCCGCATAATCCGCGAACACGCGGTGCGGGCGTTCGGCGCCGGCGCCGGTGCGCCCGCGGCGCGGTTGATGTTTGACGGACGCGCCGTCAGTCCGGTTGGTGCGGCGATGGCCGGCGGCATGACAATCGACAGTTTCGACGCCCATGACGGACACGTCCTGACCAAGGGCCACGCCGGCTGCGCAATCTTGCCGGCTCTGCTTGGCGTTGCGGAAACGCGGGACATGAGCGGTGCTGAATTTCTGGCATCTCTGGCGATCGGATATGAGATTGCGCTCCGCGCCGGCATCGCTCAGCACGCCACCGTTCCAGATTACCATACGTCCGGCTCCTGGAACGCACTGGGTGCTGCGGCCGTGGCGGCGCGTCTCTGGGGCCTTGACGAGCTAAGGTTTCGCCATGCGATCGGCATCGCAGAGTTTCACGGTCCCCGTAGCCAGATGATGCGCTGCATCGACTTTCCCACGATGGTGAAGGACGGATCCGGCTGGGGTGCAATGGCCGGCGTCAGCGCCGCCATGCTTGCGCAGGACGGTTTCACCGGCGCGCCTGCCATCGTCGTGGAGGGCCAGGATGCAGCGCCATACTGGGCCGACCTTGGAGACGACTGGCGCTTTCTCGGCATGTATTTCAAGCCTTACCCGGTATGCCGATGGGCGCAGCCGGCAATCGAGGCCGTCCTTCACCTCAGACGCAAGCATGATGTCCGGCCCGAGACCGTCGAGCGGGTGGAAATCGATACGTTCGAGGCCGCCGTCAAGCTCGACCAGCGCAGGCCGACAACAACCGAGGAAGCTCAATACAGCCTGCCGTATCCTGTCGCGGCCGCACTCGTCAGGGGTCAACTCCTCCCTGGCGACATCGCCGGCGCGTCGCTGGAGGATACAGCTATCCTGTCGATGATCGATCGCATAACGCAAATCACGGTACCTGAAATCGACAGCCTGTTTCCTGCCGAAAGGAAGGCGCGGGCGCGCCTGTTCTTGAAGGGTGGGAAGGTTTTCGAGAGCGACCTGACAACTGCGCGGGGCGATGCGCAACGGCCGCTGTCGGACGACGAGATTGAGGCGAAATACCATTCTGTCGCCGATGCGTTCATCGGAGCCGAGGCTGCCGGCGTACTGCGCTCGACGATAGGCATGCTCGATCGCGCGGATTCGGTCCGCGATCTGCTCAACCTCGTTCTGGCGCCGATCGGTGCTCGTGCGAAGGATGCAGCCGCTTGAGCATCGAAGTCACCGAAACAGTCTGGATGGAGCTGTCGGATGGTTGCCGCTTGGCAGCCCGCATCTGGTTTCCGGACGAGACCCGCAGGCCTGCCCCGGCGATCCTCGAATACCTTCCTTACCGCCGCCGGGATCGTCATCGCGGTGACGATGCCATCCTGCATCCGGCCATGGCAGAGGCCGGCTATGTCAGCGTACGCGTTGACATGCGCGGCTCCGGAGACAGTGATGGCCTGATGCATGACGAATATACGCCGGGCGAATGGGCCGATGCGGTCGAGGTCATCGACTGGCTGTGCGCGCAGGCGTGGTGCGATGGAAACGTCGGCATGATGGGCATCTCGTGGAGCGGTTTTAACGCACTGCAGGTTGCTTCGCTAGCTCCTCCGGCGCTCAAGGCAATCATCACGACCTGTGCTTCCGACGACCGTTTCGCCGACGATATGCACTACATGGGCGGCTGCCTGCTCAACGACAATCTGCAGTATGGCTCGACACTCTTCACATGGCTTGCGACCCCACCCGACCCGGATGTTGTCGGCGAGCGATGGAAAGAGATGTGGCTCGAGCGTCTGAATGCCGTTTCTCCGCCCGCTTTGCGCTGGATGCAAAACCCGACCCGCAATGCCTATTGGAAGTCGGGCAGTGTCTGCGAGGACTATTCGTCGATCGTGGCTGCGGT
Organism: Hyphomicrobiales bacterium; assembly: GCA_038259455.1. Classification (GTDB taxonomy): domain Bacteria; phylum Pseudomonadota; class Alphaproteobacteria; order Rhizobiales; family Rhizobiaceae; genus CAMYMG01. The sequence goes on from JBBSOT010000074.1 coordinate 15,686, forward strand.
GCTTGCCGTCGGTGGATGGGCGGACGGCTACAGCAATTCGGTCATGCGTCTGCTGGAGGGCCTTCCCGGTCCGAGCAAGGGTCTCATCGGACCCTGGGCGCATTCCTTCCCGCACGTCGCCAAGCCTGGCCCGACGATCGATTTCGTCGCCTACGCCATCCGGTGGTGGGATTACTGGCTGCGGGGCATTGACAATGGCATCATGAGTGAACCTAAGCTTGTCTGCTGGATGCAGGAAAGCGAGGAACCGAAGGCCGCCTACGACACCCGCAAGGGCCGCTTCGTTGCCGAGCTTGATTGGCCGGCCGCACGCCGCGAGATGGTTTTGCATGCCGGCGGCAACGCGCTCGCTGAGGAGCCCGAAGACCTGCTTACGCACATTGCCTCGCGCCCCGATGTCGGCATCGCGTCTGGAGAATGGTGCCCTTACGGATGGGGCCCGGATATGCCCGGCGATCAGCGTGAGGACGACGCATGGTCGGTCTGCTTCGATGCGCAGGTGCAGGACGTGCCGATCCAGATTCTGGGTGGTGCGAAGGTCCACCTCAGGCTGTCCATGGCCTCGACCGAAGGAATTGTCGCGGTCCGTCTGAATGAGATCGCTGCCGATGGATCCAGTCGCCGCATCAGCTATGGGCTGCGCAACTTGGCGCTTACTGATGATTGCTCGTTGGCGCGAACAATCAGGCCCGGCGAGCCGTTCGACGTCGAGTTGACGCTCAACGATATCTGCTACGAGGTACCGGCTGGGCATCGACTGCGCCTGTCCGTGTCGAGTGCCTACTGGCCGATGGCCGTCGGTGTCCCGGCCCGTGCGGAACTCGACTTGTCCGCCGCGCGTATTCATATCCCGCTACGGCAGTCCACCGACGAAGCTTCCTTGCCCGAACTCGGCGACGCCCGTGTCCCGCAATACCATGCATCGCACCAACTTGTGGCGCCACAGCGCGGCCGGCTTTCCTGCGCGCGCCACCTCGACCGCGAAGAGACGGTGCTTGAGGTCGTCCGCAATCTGGGCGCAGTCAGACTGGACGATGTCGACCTCACGCTGCGTGCGCTGGGTTCCGAGACCTATTCGATGCCATGGCAGAAGCCGGAACGGGCCTCTGCCGAGGCGCGCCGCCTCGCAGGGTTCGAACGGGAAAACTGGTCGGCTCGGATAGAGACTGTATCGCGCGTGACGTTTGTCGCAGTCGCGTACCGCTTCGAGGGCAAACTCCAGGCATTCGACAACGATGACATGATTTTCGAGCGTGAATGGGACGAGACGACCCCCCGTCCA
>JBBSOT010000075.1:0-16872 GCA_038259455.1 Hyphomicrobiales bacterium
CATTTTGCCGTTTAGCAGGGAATTTTGACTAGAGACTGGTTCGCTCCAGACTGGCTCCACCACCATTCTTTGTTAAACCTCTGATATGTTGTAGAAAAGATCCTTCCGGCGCTCGAATCTCGGGTGGTTGACTCTCGTGGATGGTCGGCGCGCCTCATGCTACATGCATGCGCTTGGGTCGAAGATAGCCGTCTGGTATCGCCAGCGGATTCGGTTGTGACGATTATTCAATGCAGGGAAGAGGCGGCGCACTCCAAGGGACGTCGAAACAGAGGATTCGTTGCCGTCCAGACCGCTCCTCAGAGCCAAATCAACTGCCGAACATCGCAAAACGCCAGTCGCGCTGGCCAGACCGACTTACCCTGAAGGCTCGCTGGCGGTCACTGTGACACCAAGGTCGATTCGGTTGCTCTTTCGGATTGGCTTGTCGTCTGCGAGGTCTTGTCCGACACCAGCCTGAAGATCTTGGCGATTTCGCTCAACAATCCAAGACGGATCAGTTCTGCCAGTGCTTCGGATTGATCGTTGATGCCGTGCGCCGAGCGCCAGCCGTCAGCCGCAGCCAGCTGTTCATCTGTCAAATTGACGAGAACGCGATGTCGCCTGACAGTCGATGAAGTTTGGACACCGTCCTTGCGAATTTGACTAGCCGGCATGTTGTTCGCCCCGGTTGTCGTGCAGACCATGACGATTTATTTTTATGTCAGTTGGCCGCAGGCGTTTTCCCTAGAGCAACGTTACGACCAAAGGCGCGAGACAGGCTATTTCGGTAATTCCTCTACGTAGAAAATACTTACTCGGTACTTGATCAGATTGCCCTCACTTCATCATCCTGATCAGGTCAGCCAGGCCCCGAGCTTCCATCTTTTCACGGATGCGAGCGCGGTGAATTTCGACTGTTCGCTGACTGATCCGCAGTTCGTCAGCTATATGCTTGTTGGTCATGCCCAGGACGATGTGGTCGAGCACCTCCTTCTCGCGCACCGTCAACCTTGCCAGCCTCTCGGACACCACGGCGGGCGGCAGGGTGACTTGAGGCCGGTTCGACAATCTGTTGGAAATGGACTCGATAGCCGTCAGAAGTTGCTCTTCAGAAGCTGGTTTCTCGATGAAGTCTACGGCGCCAGCCCTCATGGCTTCAACGGCCAGCGGTACGTCGCCGTGAGCGGTCAATATGACCACAGGGACGGGCGTTGCTCTCTTGGACAGAAGCTTCTGCAATTCCATACCGCCCATGCCCGACATACGCAGGTCTATGAAGGCGCAAAATGCATGGGCTTCGCTGGCGTCCTGGAGGAGATCTTCTGCTGAAGGGAACGACACCGGCCGCATGCCGTGCGCCGAGAGCAGCGCGCACAGCGAATCCCGGACGGATGCGTCATCGTCGACAATATAGATCAGTTTGCGCTCGGCAGCTTCAACCATCCTGCCGGCCATTCATTCTCAGGGTGAATACAAACAGCGCGCCATCGGTAACGGGCTCGATCCAGATACTGCCGCCATGCGCTTCCACGATCGAGCGCGACAGAGACAGCCCAATTCCCATTCCGCTGGTTGTCGAGTTGTGGAATGGCTCGAAGAGTGTCCGCGCGACGGCAGTGTCGACGCCGACGCCCGTATCATGGACAGAAACCTCAACCATCGTTCCATTGATGCGCGTGGACACTGTCAGCAAAGGATCGGAGGCATTTGACATTGCTGTCACGCTGTTTCGAACAAGGTTCAATATGACCTGGCCGATCTGGACAGGATCGGCTTCGATGGGACCAAGTCCTTCGGCAAAATCAAGCACGACACGTGGATGCTTGTCTTTGGTTGCAGCGAAGGCAAGCTCTACACCTTGTCTGATCACGGCATGCAGATCGATCAGTTCGGTGGCAATCTCGCCCTGGCCTATAAAATTGCGCAACCGCCGCACGAGGTCGGCGGCGCGTGATGATTCAGAGACAGCGCTCTCCATCAGACGTTCGACCTCCTTGGGGATCGGTACTCCATAGTTTCTCAGTTCCTGACGGCACGCATTGACGTAGTTCGTCACTGCCGACAGAGGCTGGTTCAACTCGTGGGCGAGTGCCGAGGCCAACTCGCCAAGCGACTTGTTGCGTGCCGAATCGAGAAGGACAACGCGCAAGCGCGCCTCTTCGGCCTCGGCCTGTCTCTTGGCGTGGACCGCGGCGCGTTCCCGGTCCAGGCTGTTCATCGCGAACAATACCCTTCGGGTAATGCGCAGTATTTCAGCGTCAATGTGCGTGAAGGGCTTGCTATGGCCGTGTCGTTCTTCTCGCCACAGGGCAAATGATCCGCGCGGCGAAAGTCGAAGTGATCCGTCGCCGTCGCGTGTACTGACTTTTTCCGGCTTGCCGGCCCATTTGATGGTCTCTTCGAAGGCTTCCCGAAAAACGACCAGCCAGTCTTCGCCGTCGTCGGACAGTTCCATCATGGCAGCCCCGGCGAGCCGGACGTCCGGGTTGCCGTCGGCGGAAGTCAAGCCTGACAGATTTTCGGACGTCGCAATTCCTTCGACTTGTGCTTGGCGCAAGGGTGCCAAGTCTATTTCGTGTGAGGGCACGCGGCCAACTTTGATATACTGGTCCGCGAGCTTCAGGACCATACCCTGTGCGCTGCACTGGTCCAGCAGGGTTTCAGCATGGTCGCGCACGACGTCGCCGAGCGGCTTGCCGCTCCGGGCATCACGCTCAATGTCGAAGGCAGTCTTTTCCGCGCGGATACTGTGTCTCAGCTGGATCGTATTCTCGAGGCTCTGTAGCAATGCCGAAATTGTGCCGCCAACGAGCTCGCAGAACCGCAATCGGCTCCATGAGAAGTGCAGAGGTTCATAGTGATGACAGGCTACGAGACCCCACAACTCGTTGTTTGAGATTAGTGAAATCGACATGCTGGCGCCCACGCCCATATTGTTCAGGTACTCGATATGGACAGGTGCCACGGCGCGCAGTTTTGAGAAGGTCAGATCAAGTGGCGTCTCCGACTGCGCATCTGCCGCGACGCCTGCCCGCGTCATGATCGGGACTGGTTGGGCGTTGATATTGGGTATGATGCGGATGACGTTGAGCACGAAATGGCGCCGCGCCGGATCTGGAATATCCGATGCCGGGTAATGAAGCCCGAGGAAACTGTCGTCGCGGACTGTACTTTCGGCAATGACCTCGCCATGTTTGTCTTCCGCAAAACGATAGATCATTACGCGGTCGAAGCCGGTTACCTCGCGGATGAGTTGCGCGCCGACCTGGGCAAGTTCGGTAAGCGTGTCGGGGCGGATCAGTTCGGAGATGATGCGTTGACGGACAAGATCCTCCTCCCACAAGACGGCAGGACCATCCTGTAGTTCCACAAACTCCAGGATGATCCTTCCTTCGTGGCGATGGGGATAGCACTCGAGTTTGACTGGCTGGCGATCCCGCACGGTTACGCTGACGAACCATGGCCTAAGCAGATCGGGCATCGAAGGCTTCAGGCTGCGGCCCAGAAGATCGGCGCACTGATCCTCGCCCAGAATGACCGACAGGGGGGAGCCGAGCAGTTCGCTGCAGGCGCAACCGAACAATGCCTCGGTGTTACTGCTGGCGAACTCGATTGTGAGATCTGTCTGATTGACGGCGATCAGAACACCAATAGGCTGGATCGCGCCAATCATGTGGATTGGCTCGGTGTCGCAAGATTTCAGGTCGACACGACCGTTCAGCACCGGCTGCCATTCTCCTGGAGCGATTCTGGATCCCGATCTTCCATCCATTGCGCAAAGGATCGAAACGATGCCCGGGTAGCGTCAATCATCCAATATCCCGCATGCTAGGTCGTTGCCAGTCATCCAAAAGCAGCAAGTGCAATAGCGCGCCCTTGGCTTTTGCCTCGCTGTATAATGACAAGCAGTCGCTCCCTGACTTTTGCCGAATTGTCTCATCCGGTCGTTTTAGCCGCAACGCCGTGTCCGTGCGACGGTGTGAGTGTAACGCCATTGTCACAGATGCGGCAACGCAACACTGGACAAGACGAGCAAGAAATAGCAAAAGCGGGCGAAACCGGCGGGGTTGCTCTCGGCGCTGACCATCTCAGTCTCATGGTTCTCTTCCAGCTTCTTGTGGCAGCCATTTGTGACTCGGTTTCGGAAGGACGGATTTCATCCTTATGGCCAGTGAGTTCCAAACTCCCGAAACACATCTTTTGCAGGCCGATGCCGGTACAGTCGCAAACCTGCTTTCGGTAGCAGCCGATCTGACCCTCGTCATCGGCGATGGCGATGTCGTGAAGGATCTGGCACATAATCTGGACCGCACCTCTTCAGAGGGGATTTCCGCCTGGCGAGGCCAGCCGATCGAAAAGATCGTGCGTGTGAGCAGCCGCCCTGTCGTGAAAAAGATGTTGCGATCGGCGCGGGACGGAACATCTTCTGCACGGTTCGACATCAGTCACCTGCTCGAGGGAGGCAGAGACCTTCCGATCCAGTATTCCGCTTTCAGGGTAGGCCATGATGGCCAGATCGTCCTCGTGGGACGCGACCTGCGGGTGGTGGCGGAACTGCAGTCCAGGCTCCTGGCGAACAGGCAATCGCTTGAACAGAACGCGAAGTATCAGCGACAGTCCGAGGCGCATTATCGCCTGCTGTTTGAGACCGCATCGGACGCAATTGTCATCGTCGACGCCGCGACTGGCAAGATCCGGGAGGCTAATCCGCGCGCTGCTGCAATCCTCGGTTTTTCAGTCGCAGGCCTGAGCGGCCGGCGATTCGTATCCTTGTTCAACAAGCCGCTGCTGAGTGAAGTCCAGGCAATGCTCGGCGGCGTCGTCGCGTCCGGTACGCCAGCGACACTCAACCTCGATCATGGCGAAGATGACAGGCGGCTCACTTTGGCTGCGGAGCTTTTCCGGGCGGGAGACCTGAAGCTTGTGATGGTTCGACTGTCGCAATCCCGGGCTGCTGAAGGTCCACAACCGGCCGGGGATCTGGGCCTCGATTCTCTCGTGCGCAATGCCGCCGAAGGTGTCTTGCTTACCGACGAACTGGGCAAAGTCATCTGGGCCAACGATTCATTCCTGTCGCTCGCCAGCATTCCGCTCGCGGCACATGCGGTGGGCAAATCATTCGGTGATTTCTTTCTGTGGAGTGGCGTAGAGCAAGATGTTCTGCTGCAGACCGCAAATCGGCTTGGCAAAATCCAGACTGTCGCCGGGACGATAAGGGGCATGAACGGCCAGACGGTTGACGTCGATATGTCTGTCGTAGCGATGTCTGAGCGCAATCCGGCTGGATACGGTTTTGTCATCCGGGCGCTGTCCGCCGAGGGCGCACGGCCGGGCCGTGGCAACAGCGACCTTACCCGTACCGCAGAGAACCTCGTGGAGATGATAGGCCGTGTCCCCATGAAGGACCTGGTTCGCGATACGACCGACGTCATCGAGAAGATGTGTATCGAGGCGGCATTGAAGCTGACCGGTAATAACCGTGCTTCGGCGGCGCGTGTTCTCGGGCTGAGCCGACAGGCGCTTTATCTCAAGATGAACAAATTCTGCATCGCCGCCGACGAATAGAATTGCTAATCATTCCCGCTCGCGATCGGCCGGGCTCAGCCCGTAAGGTTTGACCAGCGCCCATATGTGTGCCGGCACCATATTCTTTATGCGCCGCCGGCGTTCCCGACGCAGGTGCAGCACGGTCTCTACCGCTTTCATTTCAACGCGCGCCCGGGCGAACTCAAGCCCACGCGGTCCGATTCTGGGCATCAACCAACCAACAAGCGGCCGCAACCAGTCCGGCATGGACCTCAGCGGCAAACCGCCTGCTGCGCGTTCGACGTTAGCCATAAAACCCTTGACCGGACCTTGGCGGCTGCCGCGACTGCCTGGGACGGCTGTGCGCACTTCATCGCCGAGCAGGCCGATCAGTTCTTCGCCTCTTGCATTCCGGACAAGCAGCCACTGTTCGCCTTGGCCCCCCATGTAGCCGACCGTTATGTCGGCCAGCACGTTGGTATAGTCGACGCAGGTTCGGCAGGTCAGGGGAAAGAAGTCCGGCGGCAACTTCGAGATCGGCAGCTTCAGGAACGGGATTTCCTTCTTCGTGCCATCGGTGAATCGAAGCTCGACACGGAAGTCCGCCCTGAACTCCAGATAGGAGATCGAGCCAGGATCGTCGGACAGCAATTCGAGGAACTGGTGAAATCGTTCCGTCGTTGTGTTGTCCGAGCAAGGGGTTCCGATAACATAAAGCCGCTCGAAACCGAACTCCTTCTCCAATGCCCGCAGTGCATGAACCTGGCATGGTATGCCTATGATTGCGAGCTTTCTGTAACCCCGCTTGCGGGCCGGTTCCAGCAAGGCAAGCAGCGGTGCATAACCCATGCGCATGCCCCGGCACGCAGTCATGCCCTCGGGCTTCGTTACCAGTACCGGTACAGGCCGCCATTTGTCGGCCGGGTCAGGCGCCATTGTCAGAATGGCATCGACTGCGTGGGTTTCAAGAAGGCGCTCGGCAAGGCGGGTGACGATTCCCGTCCACTGTGCCCCGGCAAGTGGCGTTGTCAGCGATGCGCGAACCATTCGGCGAAAAGGACCGAAATGCACTTCGTCGGGTCGGGTCGGGTCGCGCGTCCGACCGTGGACCTGTCTTTCGAGGGCATTGTAATCAGGTTTTATGAACTGGCATGCCCGTCCGCAGGCCTTTGGGTCGCTGCTTCGGGAAATGCCGCAATCGGTACACAGATCGCGTGGCATCGCATCACCGACGGGTGGTGTCCAGATCGCTTCCGCTCCCTTCGCGCCAATCGTCACGCTTTGCCACGCTTGCTGATGGTAAATCTAGATGTACACTCTAACGTGTCACTACCATTGGGCAATGACAATGCATTTCTTCACCGTTGAACGATCAGCAGGGTGGCAGCGCTTATGGCGGGGAAGGTGGCTCCATGCGAGGCACCGGGACCATGGCGGCAACGGGCATTCTCACAGTCTAGCATTGCTGCTCGCGGTCGCTTTGCTGGCGGCATCTCTGGGCTTCTGGAACCTCAGTAGCGCGACTGACGGTCTTTCGGTGACGCACTCCGAGACCGGTGGGACGCCCGTGACAATCTTCCAGAAGGAAGATACCAGCCCCGCCCCTGTTGTCGTGGTGGCCCATGGTTTCGCGGGGTCGCAGCAACTGATGCAGCCCTTTGCCATCAGTCTGGCGCGCAGCGGCTACGTCGTTGTCACCTATGACCTGCTCGGTCATGGTCGCAATCCGATGCCGTTGACAGGCGACGTGACCAAGGTCGAAGGCGCGACGGCCAATCTTGTACGACAACTGGGTGACGTTGTCGCTTTTGCCGGTTCTCTCCCGGCCTCGGACGGCAGGCAGGCGATGCTGGGTCATTCCATGGCGACGGACGTGCTGGTCCGTTATGCTGCCGCTCACCCAGAGGTCTCCGCGACGATAGCGGTCTCGATGTTTTCTCCAGCGGTGACAGCCACCACGCCGAAAAATCTACTCGTCATCGTCGGTGGCTTGGAGACGGGCCTGCGCGATGAGGCTTTGCGAGCCGTCGGCCTCGCTGCAGATGGCGCGGCCAAGGAGGGGGTCACATACGGAGACCTCGGCAATGGCTCGGCGCGACGGGTGAGCGTCGCGCACAATGTCGAGCATGTTGGGGTGCTCTATAGTGGCGAGAGCCTCAAGGCGGCGCGCGATTGGCTGAACCTTGTGTTCGGACGCACGGTTGCGGCGCCAGTCGAACGGCGCGGAGTCTGGCTTGCTCTGTATTTTCTGGGGATTACGGTCACAGCTTGGTTTGCGGCCCGTTTGTTGCCTCGGGTCGTCGAGCCCGCTGTCGGGGCGGATGCCAGTTGGGGCCAGGTTTTTGCACTTGCGACAGTGCCTGCCGTTCTAACGCCGCTGCTTCTCTGGAAAGCGCCGGTGGATGTCCTGCCGGTTCCGGTCGGTGGCTATCTTGCGGCTCATTTTCTTCTGTTCGGTTTGCTGACAGGTTGCGGCCTGATTTGGTTGCAACTGTTTCGGGGCCGGGGCATGGCAACTGTTCTGCCGGGCCGCGCGATCCTGCCGGTCATCGCTGTAGTTGCTGCCTGCGGTTTGGCATTTTATCTGCCGATCGACGCGTTCGTTACGTCGTTTCATCCCACATCCTCCCGCTGGCACTTGGTCGCAGCCATGGCCATCGGACTGATGCCTTATTTCCTCGCGGACGAATGGTTGACCCGGGGCACGGATTCGCGACGCGGCGCCTATCTTTTCACCAAGCTGTGTTTCCTGATGTCGCTCGTGGTCGCCATCGCGCTTAATCTGGAGGATCTGTTCTTCCTCATCATCATCGTTCCGGTCGTACTGGTGTTCTTCACGATATTCGGCCTCATCAGCTCCTGGGTGTATGGTCGCACCGGCCACCCAGCGGTCGGTGCCATAGCCAATGCCATGCTGTTTGCGTGGGCCATTGCCGTCACATTCCCCATGCTTGGCCACTGACGAATTTCGAACGGAACTCTGCTAAGGTCACTCGCGTTTTCGTTTGCGGGCAGTTATTCCAAACCCTAGTCCTGGAGAGACGACATTTCGCTAGATTGGTCGCTTGCTGTGTTTTTCGTGCTCGTCGCCGCCGCGTCGCTGAGCGGAGCCTTGTTCAAGCCGGGCGAATGGTATCGCAAGCTGCGCAAACCCACGTGGACGCCGCCGAGTTGGGCCTTTGGGGCGGTTTGGTCAGTCCTGTACATCATGATTGCAATTGCTGGGTGGCTGGTATGGCGGCAGGGTCAGCCGGGCCTCGCAATCTGGTTCTGGGGCCTCCAGCTTGCCGTCAATGCGGGCTGGTCAGGTCTCTTCTTCGGCATGCGCCGAATGGACCTTGCGCTTTACGACATCGCGCTGCTTTGGGTTCTGGTAGCAAGCTTTATCCTGTCGGCAGCGTCAATCTCGCTTGTTGCTTCGCTCCTTTTCGTTCCCTACCTGATCTGGGTCACCATCGCCGGCGCCCTTAACTGGACAGTCTTGCGGCTTAACCCCGAAGAAGCATAGCCATTTCGGGCGACTAGCCAGCCGCCGAAGCACCTGCGCTAAAGCCAGCGATCTGGCTCGGTTCGGATTTTGAGCGTCTGCACAGGTATCGTGTCTCGAGACGGAGTAACGATCGCCGCTATGCCATCGCTACCCTGCCGACAGGCATGTCTGATTGCAGATCCTCGGTATCAACGCCCAACGCCGAAAGCGCGGTGGCGACGATATGGGCGGCATTCAGCCCCGCAGCTTCATACATTGCCCTTGGGGTGTCGTGATCGATAATGTGATCCGGCAGCGTCATGGTGCGAATACGCAGCCCGCGGTCGAGCGCGCCATTTGAAGCCAGAAAATGCAACACGTGCGCTCCGAAACCCCCAGGGGCGCCCTCTTCAATCGTCACCACGACCTGATGATGGCGAACCAGTTGCAGGATCAGTTCATGGTCAAGCGGCTTGGAAAAACGTGCGTCCGCCACGGTGGTGGAAAGCCCTCTTGCTTCCAGCTCGGCTGCCGCCGTGTAGCATTCTCCCAGCCGGCCGCCGAACGACAACAGGGCGATTTTTGTTCCTTCCCTCAAGACCCGACCCTTGCCAATCTCGAGAGCCTGGCCGAGCTCCGGCAAGCTAACGCCCAGGCCTTCGCCACGCGGATAGCGGAAGGCCGACGGGCGATCATCGATTGCCGCCGCGGTCGCGACCATGTGAACGAGTTCGGCTTCATCAGCCGCCGCCATGACCACGAAACCGGGCAGGTTGGTGAGGTACCCGACGTCGAACGCTCCGGCATGAGTGGCCCCGTCTTCGCCTACAAGGCCAGCGCGATCGATGGCAAACCTCACCGGCAGTTTTTGCAAGGCGACATCGTGCACAACCTGGTCGTAGCCACGCTGAAGAAAAGTCGAGTAGATCGCACAGAACGGCCGCATTCCCGCAGCCGCCATGCCGGCAGAAAAGGTTACGCCGTGCTGTTCGGCGATGCCGACGTCGAAGAAGCGGGAGGGGAAACGCTTCTGGAACTTGTCGAGCCCCGTGCCAGATCCCATTGCCGCGGACACGGCGACGATTCGCTCATCTGCATCGGCCTGTTGGATAAGGCTGTCGACAAACACTCCAGTATAGCTAGGTGCCTTCGGCGCGGACTTCTGCTGTTGCCCGGTGACAATATCGAAGCGGGACACGCCATGGTATTTGTCAGCTGCGTTTTCGGCGGGGGCGTAGCCTTTTCCCTTTTCCGTCAGAGCGTGGATGAAGACGGGACCTTCGGCGTGTTCGCGAACTTTGCGCAAAACGCTTAGCAACTGGGCCATGTCGTGTCCGTCGACCGGTCCGACATAGGAAAATCCGAGATCCTCGAAAAGTGATCGGCCAATGACTGTATCCTCTACGGCGTCGCTTGGGCTGTTGCCGCCCACATTCAGCGGCGCAGGCCGATCCGAAGCCGGCTCTTCTGCACCGGCCTGGAAATCCTGAAATGGCCGCTCCGAATAAAGCTTGACCAGATATTTCGACATTGCGCCGACTGGGGGCGAAATAGACATGTCGTTGTCATTGAGGATCACAATCAACCGCTTGCCGAGATGGCCGGCATTGTTGATGGCCTCATAGGCCATGCCGGCTGACAGGGCTCCATCACCGATCACACAAACGACGTCACCCGTTTCGCCTTTCAAGTCGCGTGCTACGGCAAAACCCAGTCCCGCCGATATCGAGGTCGAGGAATGTGCGGCGCCGAATGGATCGTACTCGCTCTCGGAGCGCTTGGTGAAGCCTGAAAGGCCACCGCCCTGACGCAGGCTTCGTATACGGTCACGCCGACCAGTCAGGATCTTGTGCGGATAGCATTGATGTCCGACGTCGAAGATCAATTTGTCGCGCGGCGTATCGAATATCGCGTGAATTGCTACCGTGAGTTCTACGACGCCGAGGCTGGCCCCAAGATGTCCTCCCGTAACGGAAACAGTGGATATTGTTTCCTGGCGGAGCTGGTCGGCAAGCAGGCCGAGTTCACTATCCGACATGCACTTGAGATCAGCGGGAGAGGATACTCGGTCCAAGAGGGCACGATCACTGCGCTTCATTGCTAGTCTCCTCCCATGAGATGCCGAAGTGTGACGGTTTTCTACGTGTCGCTGGGCATCTCTTCACATTTTCGTCTGTCGATGCGTTACGCCGTTTTCCGGTCGGAACCGGAAACCACTGCATGTGTCAAAATTAGTTTACACTGTAGAGTGTCAATGTCGATTGAAAAGTTCGAGCTTGAATTGGAGCAGGAGTCGACCCGGAGATCTTGAAAGGGCTTCTTGAGGGCCGGGGAGGGCGAGATTGAAGACAGGCAACAAGCGCAGGTCGTAACCGGATTCATCGTTGCTTCGCCGTGCTCGACCGATCGCGATAAGCCGTCAGGCTAGAAGGTTCCAAAAGGGGGCAGGCTAATTGTTACCGCAACGGCAAGATCGGGCTTGTGGCAGAGCTCGGGTAAGCCGCCGTGCTTCTTTCGTCTCTCGCGATGTTTCGCAAGCTATCCCCCTGCCTGCCGGATCATCGAGGAGGGTAACAGAAACACGAGTTCGCTCGGAGGGCATCACCAATAGGCATCAGCAAAGCTTGCCCACCGGGGCGTCTGCCCCGGCCGACAGCAGTTGCGTGATCGATGCCGTCAGGTCTACCAGCTGATTATTGGGGGGAGAAGGTCTTGATGTAGGCCAGAACGTCGGCCCGATCCTGTTCCTTGGGAAGGCCCGGAAAGACCATCTTCGTGCCCGGAATCTTTTTCTTGGGGTTGGTAATCCAGTCGAGAATTTCCTCGTCTGTCCAGACAAGACCGCCTTCGCCGGCGGCAATCATCGCCTTGGAGTATCCGGCATTGCCTTTGGCCAGGAATTCCGCCTCGGTGCCTGCGGTACGTCCCATAACGTTATCGAGGGTTGGCCCGATCGGTTTTTTCTTGCCGTCAATTCCGTGACAGATGGCGCATTTGTTGAAGACCTTCTTGCCGGCGTCAACGTTGCCCTCAAGCGCGTAGGCAGGCATGGCGACAGTGATTCCGAAGCCTGCAACTGCGAGATAGTTCAATAGTCGAGCCATAAATGCTCCTCCGATTTTATGTCCCAATTCGCTCACAAAGCTAGTCTTGACCACGACGCTGTCAAGTCGAAAGACGTAAATTTTTCTAGACACTTCGCGCCGTTTTATCCATCGCTGACCGCTCGTTTGGGGTTCGTCGGTCAGGATTGCCATCGGTGGCGCGCAAACCGGATTGACACATTTGGGTGTAACGTGTCGGATGCGGCTCATGGCTCCTCCCTATCCTTTTTCGGCGATCGTTGGACAAGACGAAATGAAGTCGGCGCTGATGCTGGCGGCTGTCGATCAATCGATAGGGGGCATACTTGTCCTGGGTGACCGGGGTACCGGGAAATCGACCGCGGTACGCGCCTTGGCGGGCCTGCTGCCGGCCATGATGGTTGCCGGCAATTGCCGATATAATTGCGATCCGGCCGATGAACAGCGCTATTGTGCGCAGTGCCTGGAGCAACATCGAGCGGGCACGTTAAAGAACCGAAAGGTTGCGGTTCCGGTTATCGACCTTCCCCTTGGCGCCACCGAGGACCGGGTTGCCGGTGCCCTCGACCTGGAGAAGGCGCTGGTCTCGGGGGAAAAGGCGTTCGAACCTGGCCTGTTAGCAAGTGCCCATCGTGGATTTCTGTATATCGACGAAGTCAATCTGCTGGAGGATCACCTGGTGGATCTTCTGCTCGATGTCGCGGCATCAGGAGTCAACATCGTCGAGCGCGAGGGATTGAGCATCCGCCATCCCGCCCGTTTCGTGCTTGTCGGCAGCGGCAATCCTGAAGAAGGGGAATTGCGTCCACAATTGCTTGACCGCTTTGGCCTGTCAGTTGACGTCTCATCACCGCCCGACATTGCATCGCGGATCGAGGTCGTGAAGCGCCGCGACGGTTTCGACCGCGATCCGGACGCCTTCGCAGAAGCCTGGAAGCGAAAGGAAGCAGGTCTCAGATCAAAAATTGCCAAGGCCAGAGGCCTGCTGGGCGAGGTAACTACACCTGATCCGGCGCTTGAATTCATGTCGTCACTATGCCTGAAGCTGGGCGTGGACGGGCTGCGGGGTGAACTCACCCTGATGCGTGCGGCACGGGCTCTTGTTGCGTTCAACGGCAAGCGGGAGGTTACTGAAGTGGATGTCCGGTCGGTTGCGGTTTCGGCGTTGCGTCATCGATTGCGCCGCGATCCGCTCGACGAGTCCGGCTCGGGGATGCGTGTCGAGCGTGCGCTGGCTGAAATGGCGCGACCATGATAGAGCCACCCGGTGATCCTCCGTCCCCCTGGGACGATGCACTTCTCGCCGCTGCGATGATTGGCGTCGATCCCGACGGACTGGGCGGCGTGCATGTCCGGTCGCGCGCCGGTGCCATCAGAGATCGTTGGGTCGAGTCGGCCATGAAGAGTTTTCAAGTTGGCGCTCCAGTGAGACGAATCTCGGCCGGTATTTCGGAAGCCCGGCTGGCAGGCGGCTTGGATCTTGGCGCGACGCTGCAGGCCGGCCGGCCGGTTGTCGAGCGGGGTGTGCTTGCAAGCGCGGATGGAGGGCTTGTGGTCCTGGCGATGGCGGAACGTCTCGGTCCATCCGCCTCGGGCATTATCGGGCTGGCACTGGACAATGCTCAGGTTCGGGTTGAACGCGATGGTGTGTCGTCCCTGCATCCGGCGCGGTTTGCCCTGATCGCTCTTGACGAGGGTGCCGAGCCTGACGAAGCGTTAGCCGCATCGCTTGCCGACCGGCTGGGCTTGCGGATCGAGCTTAACTCGATTGGCTGGCGAGAGGCAGAAAAGCCCGGCGTAACGTACCAAATAGACCAGGCACGAGACCTGTTGCCATCCGTATCGGTGACCGATGATATGGTCGAAACTCTCTGCGCAATCGCACAGTCAGCCGGCGCCGATTCGATGCGTGCCTCGCTTCAACTCGTCCGCGCCGCACGGGTTTGCGCAGCGTTGCGAGGCAGCAGCACCGTTGAAGCAATGGATGCGGCGGCCGCTCTGCGAGTGTCGCTCGGATTGCAGCCGCCCGCGCAGTCTTCAGACGATAATGACGAGGAGACGCAGCAGGCTGACGAGGAGAACCAGAGGTCAGAACAGTCTGAGGATGATGGCGAGACCTCATCCGGCGACATGCCACAGGACCTGGTTGTCGAGGCGACTGAGGCGACCCTTCCGAAATATTTACTGGCCAGTATCGAAGCCGGCGCGGCTATGCGTTCTAGTCTCGGCGGTGCGGGAAAGTCCGGCGCGCAGCGTAATCGAGCCAAGCGGGGCCGAGCCATTGGCGTATCCGACAGCCCGCCGTCGCCCGGTGCGCGTATCGACGTACTTTCGACGTTGCGGCAAGCTGCACCATGGCAACGCATTCGGGCTCAACGCGACGTTGATCGCACACCGACCGTACAACGTTTGCACATCCGCAAGGATGATTTCCGATACATTCGATATCGCGAAAAGACAGGCACCTTGGCAATCTTCGCCGTCGACGCGTCGGGCTCGGCAGCAGTCGAAAGACTTGCCGAGACCAAGGGCGCCATCGAACTCCTGCTTGCGGAATGTTACGTGCGGCGCGACAGCGTTGCGTTGATCGCTTTTCGAGGCAAAGGCGCTGAAACACTGCTTGAACCGACGCGCTCGCTGGTGCGTGCCAAGCGCTGCCTGTCGGCCTTGCCGGGAGGCGGCGGAACGCCCCTGGCAAGCGGCATTCTTGCGGCACTTGCGCTTTCAAGTTCCGCAGCGGGCAAGGGTCAAAGCGTGGTGACTGTCTTTCTTACCGATGGCCGAGGTAATGTGGCCCTTGATGGAACAAGTTCCCGGGACCACGTCACCGAGGATACAGACAAGGCCGCGAGACTGTTTCGCGCTGCCGGGTTCCGGTCGATAGTAATCGATACGGCGCGGCGCGCGCAGCCGCGCGCGGAATCGCTGGCGCGCGCCATGGCGTCCGAATATTTGCCCTTGCCGCGTGGGGGTTCGACCGCGATGGCGCGAGAGATCAGCGCGCGCATGGAAGGCTGACGCGGCCATGCTTTTCGATCAGGAGAGCCCGTCCTGGTCCGATGACGGACGTGATTGGCCCAACCGCTCGCAAAGCCGATTTGTCAGGTCGGGTGGGCTTTCGTGGCATGTTCAGGAGATGGGCGAGGGACCGGCACTGCTGCTGCTGCACGGTACGGGGGCGGCGACCCATTCATTCCGGCATCTGGCGCCTCTCCTTGCGCAGCATTTTCATGTCCTGACGCTCGACCTTCCCGGGCATGGATTTACGTCGATGCCTTCAAGCAATGGCTTGTGCCTCGAAGGGATGGCACGGCTCATCGCCGGCCTCTTGAAGTCGGTCGAATTCGAACCTGAGATCGCCGTGGGACATTCGGCTGGTGCTGCGATACTGATTACGATGGCGCAGTCGGAATCGATCCAGCCTCGAGTGATCGTCTCTTTGAACGGTGCATTGCGACCGATCCGCGGTGCGCCGCTTTTTTCGCCGCTGGCAAAGCTCCTGTTCCTCAATCCCCTAGCGCCCAAATTGTTTGCCTGGCGGGCTCTGAGCAGTGAGGCCACAAGGCGGCTGCTCGAAAGCACCGGCTCGCGGATCGATCAGCGCGGTGTCGAATTCTATGAGCGCATGTTTCGCAAATCGGGTCATGTCGCGGCAACCTTGGGCATGATGGCAAACTGGAACCTTGACAGGCTGGAGCACTCGATTGCGCGCCTGAAGGTGCCTTTGATCCTTATGACTTCAGCAAACGATAAGGCTGTACCGCCAGCAGACGCAGTAATCCTGGCGCGTCGATCGAAATCCGTGCACGTGCTCGCTCGCAATTCCGGCGGTCATCTGTTTCACGAGGAGGAGCCGGACGAAGTGGCCGACGCGATACGTGTTGTTGCAGAGGAGGCCGGTCCGCATGTTGGGCCTTCCGAGCAAGATCGTTTGTAAAATCCAAATTACTGAAATATTGTCAACTGATGTTGACAACTGTTGAGCGAGGAAATCGTGTTGGCGTGGGTGCCCGAAGCCCACGCGCGGTTGTCATAGGCAGCGGGTTCGGCGGCCTTGCTGCCGCAATCAGGCTCGGCGCGCGCGGCTATCGCGTGACGGTTCTGGAAAGGCTTGACTATCCGGGTGGTCGCGCTGGAGTACTTAAGCGAGACGGCTTCATCTTCGATCGCGGTCCCACGATTGTTACCGCGCCATTTCTTTTCGAAGAGCTTTGGCAGTTGTGCGGCAAGCGGATGTCCGACGCTATCGACCTGCGGCCGATGATGCCGTTCTACCGGATCCGTTTTCACGACGGCGATGAAATTGCATGTTCAGGCGACGATGCCGAGATGCGCCGTCAGGTGATGCGCGTCGCGCCCGAAGATCTTGCCGGGTACGAGCGCTTCTTGAAAAGAGCGCGTGAGATCTGCGCCACCGGGTTCGAACAGCTCGGCGACATGCCATTCGAATCGCCGATCGATATGCTGAAGATCGCGCCGGAGCTCTTGCGGCTGCAGGGCTATCGAAGTGTCTACGGTCTCGTCTCCAGTTTCGTGAAGCATCCGAAATTGCGCGTGATGCTGAGTTTCCATCCATTGCTCATCGGCGGTAATCCGTTCAGAGCACCTGCCATTTACTGCCTGATCCCGGACCTTGAACGCCGTTGGGGCGTCCATTACCCCATTGGTGGCGTTGGCAAGCTGGTCGATGGCCTGGTTACCCTCATCCAGGGTCAGGGCGGAACGGTTCGATTGGGCGCGGACGTCAGCGAAATCATGACCGAGAATGATCGCAGCCGCGGTGTCCGATTGGCCGATGGCGAGATAATTCCA
>JBBSOT010000076.1:0-16746 GCA_038259455.1 Hyphomicrobiales bacterium
CAAGTCATCGGTGCGCGGCATGGCATAGTCCATGAAACTCGCGGTCTGCAACTGTCCGTCTTCGTCATAGACGGTATCCTCGACAAGCGCTTGGCCGATGCCCTGAGCAACGCCACCATGCATCTGGCCGGCAAGCAGGATCGGATTCACGGTGACGCCGAAATCATCGACGATGGTGTAGCCGACAATATCGGTGGTCCCGGTTTCAGGGTCGATTTCAACCTCGCAGATGTGGGTACCGTTCGGATAGGTTGCCTCGTCCTGAACGAATTCGCCGAAACCCTTGAGGTCGTCGGGCTGCTTGGCAGCCTTGGCGATGTCGGAGAAAGTCATCGTCCGGTCCGTGCCGACGATGCGGGCCGAACCGTCCTCAAGTTCGATATCGGCCTCGGCAGCTTCGAGTTCATCGGCCGCGATCTTGCGGATCTTCTCGGCGAGCGCTTCGCCGGCCCTCGACGCCGAAACACCGCCAAGCGGTATCGAGCGCGAGCCGCCCGTACCGCCGCCTGAGGCCAGGTCGTCAGTGTCGCCCTGCAGCATCCTGATCCGATCGATACCGATATTGAGCTTGTCGGAGATCAGCTGGGCATAGGCTGTCGCGTGTCCCTGCCCGTTGGTCTGTGTCCCGATCTTCAGCGTGATCGTGCCGTCACCGTTCAACTCGACATGTGCCGGCTCCGATCCGGCGAAAGCACAGGCCTCGATATAGGTGGCCATGCCGATACCGCGGATCTTGCCGGCGGCCTTCGATGCGGCGAGCCGTTTGTCGAACCCGGACCAGTCTGCACGGTCCATGGCCTGCGTCATATGGCCATCGAACTCGCCGACATCGTAGAGCCGGTTGGTCTGGGTTCGGTAGGGAAACTGCTCGGGCTTGATGAAGTTTCGGCGCCGGATTTCCTCGCGACCGATACCGAGGTCGCGGGCGCACGCATCGACCAGCTTTTCCAGCAGCAGCGCCGCTTCGGGCCGGCCGGCGCCCCGATAGGCGTCAACCGGGCAGGTGTTGGTATAGACGCCCGCAACTTCAACGTCCAAGGTCTGGATGTCGTAGACGCCGGTCGACATGGTGGCGCCGACATAGGGAATGAACGGCCCGTATTGGGAAATGTAGGCGCCCATATTCGCCTTCATGTCGACCTTGAGCGCCAGGAACCTGCCGTCCTTGTCCATCGCCATCCGGGCTTCCACCGCATTGTCGCGGCCATGCGCATCTGTCAGGAAATGCTCGGTGCGGTCGCCGGCCCACTTGACCGGCCGTTTCAGGCGTCTGGCAGACTCCAGAACCAGCGCGTATTCGCGATAGACAAATGCCTTCGTCCCGAAGCCGCCACCGACATCCGGCGTGATGATGCGCAGCTGCTCGTTGCCAAGCTTGAAAAGCCGGGTCAGGATCGCCTGCATCGAGTGCACGCCCTGCGAGCCTGTGGTGAGCACGAAGCGGTTCTCATCGGCCCGCCATTCCGCAACGGCCGAGCGCGGCTCCATGTAGTTGCAGACGAGACGATTGTTGTAGAACGCAATGCGCGTGACATTGTCGGCTTTGGCAAAGGCCGCATCCGTCTTGGCGCGATCGCCGAGCCGGTATGTAAAGGCGCGATTGCTGCCGAATTCAGGCCAGACCAATGGCGTCTGGGGATCGAGCGCTGCCGCTGTGCTGGCCGCGGCTTCCTCGCTGTCATAGTCGACGTCGATCAGTTCGGACGCGTCCTGCGCCAGCGCCCTCGTTTCGGCGACGATGAAGGCAACCGCGTCGCCCACATAGTTGACCCTGTCGCGGCACAGGATCGGAATGTCGCGGGTCACCGCCTTGCTGCCATCCGGCTGGCGCTGCATGGCCGCCGATTTCAGCCCGCCCAGCTCAGCCAGATCTTCCCCGACAAGCACGAGGTGAACGCCGGGCGCGGCCCTGGCTGCGTCAAGCGATCCGATGCGGAAAGAGGCCTTTGCGACCGGTGCCCGCAATACATAGCCATGCAGCAGGCCTTGCGGTGCAAAGTCGTCCGTATAGCGGCCCTTGCCGGTGATGAACGCCTGATCTTCGACGCGCAGGACGGATGCACCCATGCCGAATTTTGGTGTCGCTACGGTCATGGTTACCTCACAGTTTGGATCAGGAAATGCCCGCCTGAAATAAGCCGTGCGCCAGTTTTGTCGAGGGGCTGTTTCGTGTAAAGAGCACCACATTCGCTAAATCTGCACCAGAGGACGCGTCAGCGTCGGACTGGTAGGCTTCGGGAATCCGGCAGGAAAGTCATTGAATGCGCACAGATACAGGTCAGCAGTTCCGGCTCGAAGACTACAGCCCGAGCGACTACCTCATCACACGCACGGAACTGACCTTCAATCTGGCCCCGAGCCAAACGACTGTCATTTCCAGGCTGAGCATCACAAGGCGCAAGGGTGTCTCCACGAAAAGCCCGCTGATGCTCGATGGCGATGGTCTGCTTCTCAAGCAGGCTGCGATGAATGGCGTGACGATGGCGCAAGCCGACTACCAGGCAACGCCCGACAAACTGGTGATTGCTGCGCCGCCATCAGCCGATACGTTCGAGTTGACGCTCGAGACCGAGATCGATCCATCAGCCAATCTTGCCCTTATGGGACTTTTCAGGACCAATGGCGTCTACTGCACGCAATGTGAGGCCGAAGGCTTTCGCCGCATCACCTACTTTCTCGACCGGCCCGACATTCTTTCCGTTTATACCGTGCGCATCGAGGCTAGCGCGGTCGAGGCGCCGCTGCTTCTGTCCAACGGCAACCACGTGGAATCCGGCAAGCTGCCAGGCGGCCGCCATTTCGCGGTTTGGCACGATCCGTTTCCCAAGCCGTCCTACCTGTTTGCGCTGGTCGCCGGCGACCTCGGCTCGATCACCGACACGTTCGTAACTGCTTCGGGGCGGCAGGTGCGGCTCGCCATCTATGTCGAGCATGGCAAGGAAAGCCTTGCCGTCTACGCGATGGACGCGTTGAAGCGGTCGATGCGTTGGGACGAGGAAGCTTTCGGGCGCGAGTATGATCTCGATGTTTTCAACATAGTGGCCGTGTCCGATTTCAACATGGGCGCCATGGAGAACAAGGGCCTCAACATCTTCAACGACAAATACGTGCTGGCCGACGACGAAACCGCAACAGATGCCGATTTTGCCAATATCGAGGCCATCATCGCGCATGAATATTTTCACAACTGGACCGGCAACAGGATCACTTGCCGAGACTGGTTCCAGCTCTGCCTGAAGGAAGGCCTGACGGTCTTCCGTGACCATGAGTTCTCGGCCGACCAGCGGTCGCGCCCGGTCAAGCGTATCGCCGAGGTGCGCACATTGCGCGCCCACCAGTTTCCCGAAGACCAGGGGCCGCTGGCGCATCCGGTGCGGCCGCGCCGCTACCGCGAGATCAACAATTTCTACACGACCACGGTCTACGAAAAAGGCTCCGAGGTCGTTCGAATGATCAAGACCATCCTGGGACCGGAGGATTTCCGAGCCGGCATGGACCTCTATTTCGAGCGCCATGATGGCGATGCGGCCACGATCGAGGACTTTCTCAAAGTATTCGAGGACGTCTCGGGCCGCGACCTTTCGCAATTCGCGCTCTGGTACCATCAGGCAGGTACGCCGAATTTGTCCGTCAGCACCACGCATGACAAATCCAAGAACGAGTTCATCGTCGAGATCGAACAGTCCGTTCCGCCGACGCCGTCGGAGAGCCGCAAGCGGCTCATGCACATCCCCCTCGCCTTCGGGCTCGTAGGCCGCGAAGGGCTCGACATCGATGCGGGCTCGGCCGAAGGGGCGACCGTCGAAGGCGGCATCATTCACGTTCGCAAGCGCCGCCATGTGGTGAAATTCTCCGGCATTGCCGAGCGGCCGGTATTGTCGCTCAACCGCGGCTTTTCCGCCCCGGTGACACTATCGGTCGAGCAGCGGCGAGAAGACCAGATGTTTCTGGCCAGCCACGACAGCGATCCATTTTCGCGCTGGCAGGCTTATAACACGTTGTTGACCGAGGGCCTGATCGCTGCCTACCGCAAGATTCTTGGCGGCAAGCCGGCGGCGTTCACCAAGGCGCTTGTCGACCTCGCCGGGACGATCGCCGCTGATTCAGGGCTCGAGCACGCCTATCGCGCGCTGGCGATCACGCTGCCTGGCGAAGCCGACATTGCGCGCGAGATCGGCAAGAACATCGATCCCGAGGCCATCCTGGCGAGCCGACAGGCGCTGGTCCTGGCAATTGCCCAGGCCAATGCGGCGAGCTTCGGCAAGGTTTACAATGAGCTCGACTGGAAGGGGCAATTCAGCCCGGATGCAGCCAGTGCCGGCCGGCGGGCGCTCAGGAACATTCTGCTCGACTATCTCGCCGTCCTGCCCGATGGCGTGGCGCTTGCCGACCGGCATTTCCGGACGGCCAGCAACATGACAGATCGCGTCGCCGCGCTGACGGTGCTGGCGCACCGCCATCCGAATTCCCCGGAAGCCGCAAACGCGCTGGCAGGCTTCGAAGCGAAATATCGCGGCGATGCGCTGGTGATGGACAAGTGGCTGATGATCCAGGCAACCGTTCCCGGCCCCGAAACGCTCGAATCGGTCAGGCAACTGACAGCCTATCCGGGGTTCTCGATGACCAATCCCAACCGCGTACGCGCGTTGATCGGAACTTTCGCTAGCGCCAACCAGACGGGTTTCAACCGGCCCGACGGCCTCGGCTACGCCTATTTCGCCGAGGCGATACTCCAGATCGAGCCGCGAAATCCACAGCTCGCGGCACGTCTTGCAACGGCGCTGCGTTCATGGCGTTCGCTTGAACCGGTGCGTCAGGCCAAGGCACGCGAGGCGCTCCTGAGCATCGCCGGCACCGAAAATCTCTCCGCCGATCTGCGCGATATTGTCGAGCGGACCCTGATTTAAGCTAATTAGGTCCAATTTTCGGATATTTTTAATCTATTTGCCGGCTGCCACTGGACAAGGCGAATCACCTTTGATTCTTTATGGACGATTCGGTCGTGCGGCGTTGCCGGATCGTCAACAGGATTGTTTAAAAGGATCGGTGGATGGCCGAAGCGGACGCGTGGAGCGCGCCCGATGGCTCGACATTTGCCCGGCATGGGGATGGCCGGGAGAATGGCGTAGCGGGGAATGCGCGCATCATTGCTGCGCCGGCCTATCTGCGCCTTCTGGCCGCCGAGCCGATGTTGAAGCGCTCCATCCCGGTGCTGATCCTGATCTTCCTGATCGTCGTCGCCTCGGTTCGTTTTCTTTCCCTCATGACCTGGCACGACGATGTCGAGCGCGACGCCAAGGCAATCCTGCACCTGGCGGCCGGCGAGATTTCCAATGCTCTCATGCTGCGGGGCACCAGCGCCCCGGAGCCGGAAGTCTATGCACATAATCTGCTTCGCGAGACCGGGCTTCTGGGTGCTCTGGAGAGCAACCATATAGTTGCGGTCACCGACGGGGATTTCCGCATCGTGGCCGCGTCTCCCGCAGCGGCGGACTGGGAGGGCCAGAACCTCGACGCGAT
This sequence comes from Hyphomicrobiales bacterium, assembly GCA_038259455.1. Taxonomy (GTDB): domain Bacteria; phylum Pseudomonadota; class Alphaproteobacteria; order Rhizobiales; family Rhizobiaceae; genus CAMYMG01. Next base: position 5,521 of record JBBSOT010000076.1, read on the forward strand.
CGTGTTCGGCGGCCAGCCGCTGTTCCTGTTCGGCGACCGCGCCGGGCCCATGGCGGTCCGGATCAAGGGCGAACGCTGGTTCGCCGCTCTCGACCTGACCGACATGCGGGACGCTGCTGCCATCGTCATGATCCCGGAGAGCGCGGTGTTTTTCGAGTGGCGCAAGGCCGTCTCGATGAATGTGACGCTGTTCGTTCTGACGGCCGGCGTCCTGCTGATCATCCTCTACGCCTATTTCAGCCAGGCGGCACGCGCCCAGGCGGCGGACCGGATCTATCTCGAGGCGCATCAGCGCATCGACCTGGCGTTGGTGCGCGGGCGTTGCGGCCTGTGGGACTGGGACATGGTGCGTGGCAGGATGTACTGGTCCCGCTCCATGTACGACATGCTCGGATACCGGCCCTGCGACACGATGCTGTCATTCGGCGAGGTGTCGGAAATCATCCACGAGGATGACGGCGACCTGTTTGAGCTGGCGAACCGGATCGTCTCGCGGGAGATTGACCAGATCGACCAGGTGTTTCGCATGCGCCACGCCGACGGACAGTGGGTCTGGATGCGCGCCAGGGCGCAGGTCATCGACCCCGAGGCGCCGGAGATCCAGCTGATCGGCATCGCCGTCGACGTCAGCGAACAGCGCCATCTGGCATTGCGCTCGGAGACCGCAGACCTTCGGCTCAGGACAGCCATCGAAAACATCACCGAATCCTTCGTGCTGTGGGATTCAGCGCAGCGCCTGGTGATGTGCAATACCAAGTATCAGAAGGACAACGGCCTGTCGGACCGCGACATTGCGCCGGGAGTAGCGCGGGCAACGCTGGAAGAGAAGATGCCGGCCTTTGCCTCGGAACGGCGATTGGCCAATGCGAACGGACCCGGGAGCGCCACTTATGAACGACAGCTCGGGGACGGAAGATGGCTGCAGGTCAATGAGCTGAAGACACGCGATGGAGGCATCGTTTCCGTCGGTTCCGACATCACCCAGATCAAGCAGCACCAGGAAAAGCTCGTCGACAGCGAGCGGCGGCTGATGGCGACGATCCACGACCTCAGCCTGGCGCGCCGCGCTGAGCAGGAGCGGTCGACCGAACTGGTCGAGCTAAACCGCAAATATATGCGTGAAACCGAAAGAGCCGAGGCTGCAAACCGCGCCAAGTCCGAATTTCTCGCCAACATGTCGCATGAATTGCGCACGCCCCTCAACGCCATTATCGGCTTCTCCGAGGTGATGGAGTCGGGGCTGTTTGGACCGCTCGGCTCGGACCGCTATGAGGAATACGCGCACGACATCCAGTCGAGCGGCAACTACCTGCTTGGCGTCATCAACGACATTCTCGACATGTCGAAGATCGAGGCAGGGCAGTTCTCGATGGAACGCGAGGAAATCGACCTCTGTCCGCTCATCCACGAAACCGTGAAGGTCATCTCGCTTCAGGCAGCTGAAAAGAAGATATCGGTTGAAACCAAGATCGCCGATTCGATGCGGCTTTACGCCGACCGGCGCGCCATCAAGCAGATCGCCATCAACCTGTTGTCCAACGCGATCAAGTTCACTGGCGAAGGCGGACACATTACGGTGCGCTCACGCAAGGTCGCCGGGGCCATGATGCTCAGCATCGAGGACAATGGATGCGGGATCCCGAAAGCCGCCCTTGGCAAGCTTGGCCGTCCGTTCGAGCAGGTTCAGAACCAGTTCTCAAAGAACCATACAGGATCCGGCCTGGGTTTGGCGATTTCCCGATCGCTGGCCGAACTGCATGGCGGCGCTCTCAAGATCCGCTCCAAGGAGGGGTCGGGAACCATCGTGTCCGTGCGAATCCCGGTCGGCGCCACTGCCGCTCCCGCAAAGGCCGCCTGAGCCGTCAGGCGCCTTTCGACTTCTTTGTCGACGTCGCCAGCAGTGCGTTGAAGTGCGCCCGGACCGTACGCGCTGTATCGGCCAGATGCGCCTCGACAACCCCGATTTCGGGCAGGTCGGTCGCCACCAGTATGAGGTCGGAAAGGCCCGGCGGCACATCGTCTGGCTCAAACGGGCCGGTCAGGCACAGCCGGATGATCTGGCTGAGCGCCAGATAGAGTGCATAGGCATCGCACAGTTCCTGCCTCACCTGCGGGCCGGCAAAGCTCGGAGCCAGCCGCGACAGGACAGCAGCGGTTCCGGTCGTCGGGCCCTCGCCCTCCACCTGTTGCGTCAGAACCGCGACCTGGGCCAGGAACTCCAGGTCGATCAAGCCGCCTGGCACGAGCTTGATGTCCCAAATGTCGCGTGGCGGCTTTTCCTCCTCGATCAGGCCGCGCATCTTGACGGCCTCCCGGGCGATCTCCGCACGCTTGCGCTTCATTGCCAGGATGGCGGCCACTTCCTCTTCGACCGCCTCGGCAAGACTCCGGTCGCCGGCAATCACGCGGCCGCGGGTCAGGGCCATATGCTCCCAGACCCATGCCTCGCTGCGCTGGTATTTCCTGAAGGCGTCGACATGTGTGGCGACCGGCCCCTTGTTGCCGGACGGTCGCAGCCGCAGGTCGAGTTCGTAAAGAACGCCCTCGGCTGTCGGTGCAGAGACAGCCGAGATCAGTCTTTGCGTAAGGCGCGAAAAGTAGTGTGACGCTGCAAGCGGCTTTTCGCCGTCGGACTGTTCGGCGTCGGGATCGTGATCATAAAGCAGGATAAGATCGACGTCGGAACCGGCTGTCAGTTCGCGGCTGCCAAGCTTGCCCATGCCAAGAATGACGACCCGGCCACCCGGCACCGTTCCATGCCGATCGGCGAACTCTGCCTGCACGGCTTCGAGTGCTGCTCCAACAGTCAGGTCGGCCAGATCGGAGAACGCCTTGCTGGCGCGCGGTGGATCGATGGACCCGGCAAGCAGGCGAACACCGATCAGGAATTTCTGCTCGGAAGCAAAGATGCGCAGCCGGTCAAGAATATCCTCGTAGAGGACAGAATTCTCGACGAAGGACGCCAGGCGCGCCGAGAGATAGGCGCGGTTCGGCAGCTCGGACAGCAAGGCCGGATCGAGCAATCCGTCAAAGACATGCGGCTGTCGGGTTATGATGCCGGCGAGCCTCGGGGCGGCGCCCATGATCGTGGCGAGCAGCTTCAAGAGAGCCGGATTGTTCTGCAACAGCGAAAACAACTGGATGCCGGCGGGCAAGCCGGCCAGGAACTCGTCGAACCGGATCAGCGCCTCGTCGGCGCGCCGCGTCTTCCCGAAAGCGTCGAGCAATGCCGGTGTCAGCTCGGTCAGCCTTTCGCGCGCCTCGGCCGACTGGGTGGCGCGGTAGCGGCCGAAATGCCAACTGCGGATCACGCGACAGATATCGCTTGCCCGCTCGAAACCCAGCTGCGCCAGCGTCTTCAGCGTATCCGGATCGTCGACGTCACCGGTGAAAACCAGATTGCCGATGCCTGACGATAATTGCGGAGCCGTCTCGAAGAGCGCGGCATAATGGCTTTCGACCTCATTCAGCGTGGCGCGTACGGCGACTGAGAAGTCGTCGTTTCCGGCAAAGCCGAGCATCAAGGCGATGCGCTCAAGCCCTTCCTCAGTGTCGGGAAGCAGGTGCGTCTGCTCGTCGGCGACCATCTGGATCGCGTTTTCGATGCGGCGCAGGAACCAGTACTGGCTGGCCAGCGAATCGCGCGCCTCATCGCTGATCCATCCATGCTCGGCCAGTTGAGAGAGCATGGGCACGGTCTCGCGCAGCCGCAGTTCGGGAAACCGGCCACCAGCAATCAGTTGCTGCGTCTGCACGAAGAACTCTATCTCGCGGATACCGCCGCGGCCCAGCTTGACGTTGTGCCCAAGCACCGCAATCTCGCCATGCCCCTTATGGGCGTGGATCTGGCGCTTGATGGAATGGACATCGGCAATGGCGGCAAAGTCGAGATATTTGCGCCATACATAGGGCTGCAACTCGCGCAGAAACGCCTCGCCGGCAGTGATATCGCCGGCGACCGGCCGCGCCTTTATCATGGCGGCGCGCTCCCAGTTCTGGCCGCGGCTCTCATAGTAGTTGAGCGCCGCCTCGACCGGTATGGCAAGCGGCGTCGATCCAGGATCGGGACGCAGCCTCAGATCGGTTCTGAAGACATAGCCATGTTCCGTCCGGTCATGCAGGATACGCACCAGACGGCGGGTCAGGCGGGCAAAAACGTCCGTCGATTCCATCGGGTCGGTGACCGCCGGTGCTTGCGGGTCGAAAAACACCACCAGGTCGATATCGGAAGAATAGTTCAGCTCATGTGCGCCGAGCTTGCCCATGCCAAGCACGATCCAGCCCGAGCCCTCGCCCGGACGCTTCACATCGGGCAGTTTGATCTTGCCTTGCCGATCTGCATCCACGAGCAGGAAATCGATGGCTGCCCGCACGCAGGCATCGGCCAGGTCGCTGAGACGGCGAACTGTGGTTTGTGGATCTGCGTCACCCGAAAGGTCGGCCAGCGCGATCAGAAAATGCGCCTCCAGCTTCAGCAAGCGCAGCACCTTCATCAACCCGTTCTCGGACACGTCGTCCGCGGTTGACGCGGCTCGAATGTCCGAAAAAATACGTTTCAGGCGCTGCTCGACCGTCTCGTCAAACAGTCGCTCCAGCATGTCCGGGCGCCGCTTGGCACTGTCGCGCAGGAAGGGCGACAGGTCGAATATCGCGGCGAAAAAATCCTGCACCTCGCCCTCGGCAGCAAGGTAGTCAGCCAGTCGCGGGAGTTCGTCGTCGGAGGCCGCGGCCGCCACATCGGCGAGCCAATCCGCTGCCATCGCCTTGTCGAGCGGATGGAGTTTCAGCTTAAGCGGCAGTTTCAGAGCCTGGCCACCGGCTTTTGACATCTAACCGACTGCCATCCTATGCGCCTTTCGCCTCGGGAAAGGCCATCACAACGGTCAGGCCGGGATTGCCCGGCACAAGATCCAGCCGCCCACCATGAAATTTCATGACCGCCTTGGCAAGGCTCAAGCCGAGGCCCGAACCAGGCTGCGATCGGCTCTGCTCGAGACGCACGAAGCGTTCGGTGGCACGCTCGCGATCGCCCGGATCGGGAATGCCGTGGCCATTGTCGGAGACGTTAAGACGGATTTCGCCGTCGGCTTTCTCGATCGAAACCCGGACAGCCGGCTTGTCGGACGTCCCCATCGAATACTTGATCGCATTGTCAACCACGTTCGACAAAGCCTGTCCGATGAGCTCCCGGTTGCCATCGATCAGCGACGCTTCGCTCGCAACTGCCTCCAGAATGACATTGCACTCCTCGGCGACCGGTTCGTAGAGTTCCACGACATCGCGTATCGTCGCGCTGAGGTCGACGCTGACCAGCGCTTCGGTCGAATTGCCGGCTTCGAGCCTGGAAATCATCAGGATGGCGTTGAACGTCTTGATGAGCCTGTCGGACTCGACAATCGTCGATTCCAGCGCTTCGCGATAACCGGCGGTCTTGGGATGGCTGGCCAATGCCGCCTCGGCGCGGTTGCGCAGCCGCGTCAATGGGGTTTTCAAATCATGGGCGATGTTGTCGGAAACCTGCTTCAGCCCGTCATTGAGCCCAGCGATCTTGGTCAGCATGGTGTTGAGGTTTTCCGAGAGGCGGTCGAACTCGTCGCCGGCGCCGGTGATCGGCAGCCGCCCGGAAAGATCGCCGCCCATGATGCGACGGCTGGCTTCCGATACGCTGTCAATGCGCCTAAGCGCGCGCCGCCCGACGAAGTACCAGATCAGCAAACCGCCAAGCGCCATCATGCCGAGCGCGAACATCAGCGCCTGGCGCACGACGGCCCGGAAGCGCTCGGGCTCGCCGAGGTCGCGCCCAACCAGCACGATCATTTGGTTGGGCAGGCGCGATACAAGCGCAATCGCATTGTGACGCGTTTCGCTCATGGGCAACTGGTCGGCAGGCAGTTCCTCGACAGCGTTGCGCCGCACCCTGGCGGCCTCGCCGTAGCGCTGATAGGAAAACGGCCGCTCGGTCCAGCCCTCGATCTCCAGAATACCTGGCTCCAGACTTTCGACATTGCCTGTCAGGATTCGTCCATGCGGATCGGCGATCAGATAGAGATTGGCGCCGGGCTGCCGGGAGCGCTGCTCGATCGTCCGCACAAGGATCGGCAGGCCACCGCGCCGATACGCCTGGTCGAGGCCCTGCACTTCCTCGTTGATCGTCTCCTGCGTCTGCACGGTCAACATGCGCGCCGAGAGCGAGGTCATGTAGAAGACCAGAAGCATGGCGCACATCGCAAACAGGATGAAGTAAAGTGCCGAAAGCCTGGCCGCGGTCGTTCGCATGATTGCGGGCAGGCGAAACGCGTTTGTGATCTGTGTCATCCGGCCTTGAGCATATAGCCGGCGCCCCGAACAGTGTGAAGGATCGGGCTGTCGAAGTTCTTCTCGATCTTGCCCCGCAGCCGCGAGACATGAACGTCGATCACATTGGTCTGTGGATCGAAATGGTAATCCCAGACATTCTCGAGAAGCATTGTCCGGGTCACCACCTGACCGGCATGCCGCATGAGATATTCGAGCAGGCGGAATTCCCGGGGCTGCAGCGTGATGTCCTGGCCGGCGCGGCGCACTGTATGCGACAGGCGATCGAGTTCGAGGTCGCCGGCGCGGTAGACAGTTTCGGCCTCGCGCGAACTGGCGCGGCGGCTCAGCACCTCGACACGCGCAAGCAATTCGGAAAAAGCATAGGGCTTGGTCAGATAGTCGTCACCGCCGGCACGCAGACCGGTAACGCGGTCGTCGACTTCGCCAAGCGCGGAAAGGATCAGCACCGGGGTGGCGTTGCCGCGCGAGCGAAGCGCTGCAATCAGCGAGAGCCCGTCGCGCCGCGGCAGCATCCGGTCGACGACCATGATGTCGTACTCGCCCGAATCGGCCAGCACGAAGCCAGTCTCACCGTCGCCGGCCACATGCGCCGTATGGCCGGCCTCCGCAAAGGCCTTCTCAAGATACTCCGCTGCCTCGCGGTCGTCTTCGATAACGAGAATCTTCATGGAACCTCTATAGGCCAAAAAGGCCCGCGATGCGTTACCGATCGCGGACCTGAGTAAGCGGCCCAGCGGCAGCAGGCGATGGAACCTGCCGCCGCCAGACCCGCCCACGGATTACTGTCTAACGCATATCCGCTGCGGATCGCCAGAGCGGCGGCTTGCCATGACAGACAGCCGCCTGGCTCCGGAACCGGGCCGAGTGGATCAGCCCTTCTCGACGGGCAGCGTCACGAAGCGGCTGGCGTCCTGGCGCATGACCTGAACCAGAACCGCCTTGCGGCCGGCCTTGGCTGCATCGGCGATTGCCTTGGTCACGTCACTGGCGCCTGAGACCTCCGTGGTATTGACGCTGGTGATCACGTCGCCAGCCTGAAGACCACGCTCGGCCGCATCGCTGTTTGGATCGACGTCGGTGACAACCAGTCCCTTGCCGTCTTCGGACGGGGTGACCGTCAGGCCCAGATCGGCCAGAACGTTAGACTGCTCCGGCTCTGCCGAGCCGCTGTCATCGGCTGATGCGACCTGGTTGGAGGCTGGAAGCTCGCCGAGCTTGACGGTGAAGTCCTGAGACTTGCCATCGCGCATGACGGTGACGTCGACCGACTTTCCAGGAGCGATATTGCCGATCAGGCGCGCCAGTTCCTTGGGCGACGCGACATCGGTGCCGTCGACGCCGGTGATGATGTCGCCGGCTGCCAGGCCGGCCTTCTTGGCCGGGCTATCGTCCTGCGCATTGGAGACCAGCGCGCCCGATTCCTTGTCGATGCCAAGCGATTCAGCGATTTCCGGCGTTACCGGCTGGATCTCGACGCCGAGCCAGCCGCGCTGGACCGAGCCGTCCTTGATCAGATCCTGGACAACTTCGCGCGCCGTCGATGCCGGAATGGCGAACGCGATGCCGACATTGCCGCCCGATGGCGAGAAGATGGCGGTGTTGATGCCGACCACTTCGCCGTTGAGATTGAACGCCGGACCGCCGGAACTGCCGCGATTGACGGCTGCGTCGATCTGAAGGAAGTCATCATAAGGGCCAGCGCCGATATCGCGGCCGCGCGCCGAGACAATGCCGGCGGTGACCGTTCCGCCCAGACCGAAGGGGTTGCCCACGGCAACGACCCAGTCGCCAACGCGAACCTTGGCGTCATCGGCGAAATCGACATAGGTGAACTTGCTGGAGTCGGTGGCATCCACCTTGAGGACGGCGAGATCGGTGCGCGGATCGGTGCCGATCAGCTTGGCATCGAGTTCCTTGCCGCTGTCCAGGACGACGGTGAACACTGCGCCGCCTTCGACAACATGGTTGTTGGTGACGAGATAGCCGTCTTCGGAGATGAAGAAGCCCGACCCTTGCGAGACCGGCCTTGGGCTGTCGTCACGACGGTTGCGGCGCTGCGACTGACGGTCGTCCTGCTGGTCGCCAAAACCGCGAAACTCCTTGAAGAAGCGCTTCATCGGGTGATCGTCGGGCAGATCGTCGAAACCAGGCGCCTGGAACAGACCGGCACCCCTGTCCGCAGCAGGCTCGATCTTGGCCTTGACGCGTACACTGATCACAGCCGGCGAGACCTTCTCGACAACGTCGGCGAAACCGGGCGCCTGAGGCGCATCGACCCGAACTGCTTCGGCGAGAACGGGAGCCGTACCGGTGGTCACGGCACCCATGCCAATGGCGCCGGCGATGGCAATGGAAGCTGCAGCGGCCAGAAGGCGCGCACGGCCTTTTGAAATGGGGCTTGGGGAGGTCGTCATGAATTTTATCCTCTTGCTTGGATGCGCTTGACCGTCATCCTGGGCACAGAGATAGAATTGGCGACATTACCAAGCCATTTCCAGCAGATGAATTCTTTGTAATCTTGAAGGAAAGAGCGATCCGCTTCGCCCGGGACGATCAGCTGTCGCGACGCAGGATTTCATCGAGAGCGGCGGTTTCCCTGGCATCAAGCTGGCTGGTTTCGCCCCGCTTGGTCGATCGGCCGGCGCGCAGCATCACCAGCCCGCCAATCAGGAGCAGCACCACCGGGGCTCCCCATAGCACCGCGTTTCGCATGCTCATCTGCGGCTTCAACAGGACAAACTCGCCATAACGCGTGACGACGTAGTCCAGAACCTGCGAATCGCTGTCGCCCGCCTTGAGCCGTTCGCGCACCAGAACACGCAGATCGCGCGCCAGATCTGCGTCCGAGACATCGATAGACTGGTTCTGGCAGACCATGCAGCGCAGTTCCGTCGACAGGGCGCGTGCCCTCGCCTCGAGTTTCGGGTCGGCAAGTGCCTCGCCCGGCTGGACGGCAATAGCCAGCCCGTTTTGCAACAGCATGAAAAGTAACGCAAAAAGGGCGTTCAGAACCGGACGCCTCATGCCGAAGCGCCCGGCTTGGCGGTCGCAAGCTTGCGACGCGCCGGCGCTCCAACCCGAAGCCGGCGGTCAAACAGCGACACCGCGCCGCCACCCATCATTACCAATGCGCCGAGCCAGATCAGCGTGACCATCGGTTTCCACCAGATGCGCACCACCAGCGCCCCGTCGGCTGTCTGGTCGCCAATCGAGACGTAAAGCTGGCTGACGCCGATCGTCTTGATCCCGGCTTCCGTTGTCGGCATCTGCCGCACCGGGTAGAAGCGCTTGGCCGAAACGACGCTGGCATAGGCCGCCCCCGACTTGTCGAGCAGTGCGAAGGTCGCGCGGTCCTCGGTGTAGTTGGGGCCTTGCACTGGATCGATCGATTCGAAGCGCAGGACGCGCCCGGCGATCTCGGCCGTCTCGCCGGGACGCATGGTGAGGATGTTCTCGCTTTCGAACGATACCACGCCGACAATGCCTAGCGTGGTCAGGCCGAGACCGAGATGCGCGAGCGTGGTGCCGAACATGGAGAGCGGCAGGCCGGCAAGCCGGCGCAGCATGGAGCCGGCCGGCACCGAACCGACGCCGGCCTTCAGCGCCAGATCGGTCAACGCACCGAGCACGAGCCAGGCTGCCAGCCCAACGCCAAGTGCCGCCAGAACCGTTGCGCCATCAACGAAAAGCAGCGTCACCAGAACCGCAAGCAGCGCACCGCCGAAAGCAGCCATCAGGCGCTGCGCCACGGCAAGCGCGTCGCCGCGCTTCCAGGCAAGCAGCGGGCCGAACGGCACCAGGGCCAGGAGCGGGATCATCAGCGGTCCGAAGGTCAGGTTGAAGAACGGCGCGCCGACGGAAATCTTGTCCGCCGACAGCGCTTCCACCACAAGCGGATAGAGCGTGCCGATCAGGACCGTCGCAGCGGCCGTCGTCAGGAACAGGTTGTTGAGCACCAGCGCGCCTTCGCGCGACACGGGCTGGAAGATGCCGCCGGCTGTCAGCGAGGGGGCGCGCAAGGCAAAAAGCGCCAGCGAACCGCCGATAAACACGGTCAGGATGCACAGGATGAAGATCCCGCGGCTCGGATCGGTGGCAAAGGCGTGCACCGATGTCAGCACGCCGGAGCGCACCAGGAACGTACCGAGAAGCGATAGCGAAAAGGTCAGGATTGCCAGCAACAGCGTCCAGATTTTCAGCGCCGACCGGCGCTCCATGACAATGGCCGAATGCAGGAGCGCGGTGCCTGCCAGCCATGGCATGAACGAGGCATTCTCGACCGGGTCCCAGAACCAGAATCCGCCCCAGCCAAGCTCGTAATAGGCCCAATAGGACCCCATCGCGATGCCGCCGGTCAGGAAAGACCACGCGGCCAGGGTCCACGGCCTGACCCAGCGTGCCCAGGCGGCGTCGATCCGGCCATCCATCAGGGCGGCAACCGCGAACGAGAAACAGACCGAGAAGCCGACATAGCCGAGATAGAGCAGCGGCGGGTGTACGGCGAGGCCGATATCCTGCAGCACGGGGTTGAGGTCGCGGCCTTCGATCGGCGCCGGCGAAAGCCGCACAAACGGATTGGAAGTCGCCAGGATGAAAAGCAGAAACGCGGCGCCGATCCAGCCCTGTACGGAAATCACGCCAGCCCGCAGCGTCGCAGGCAGATTACCGCCGAAGGCGGCGACCAGGGCGCCGAAAAATGTCAGGATCAGCACCCACAGCAGCATTGAGCCTTCGTGATTGCCCCACGTTCCGGTAATCTTGTAGAGCATCGGCTTCAGCGAATGGGAGTTTTCCCAGACGTTGACGACCGAAAAATCGGATCTGGCATAGGCAATCGTCAGGGCGGCAAAGGCGAGGGCCACCAGCGCGAAACCTGTGATGGCGACCGGACCACCGACGGCCATCAGG
>JBBSOT010000077.1:0-16095 GCA_038259455.1 Hyphomicrobiales bacterium
CGCGACCGGGCTTGTAGCGGGCCAGCTTGGAATAGATGCAGTTCATGACGTCGACATTGTAGCCGTTCTGGTAAAAGCCGGGATCCAGCTTGTCGATGTCGGCATAGGAAAAGGCGCGCAGCAAGCTGCCGGACTGCGCGTAAAGCGCGCGTGCAAGAGGCATCGTACCCACGGCAAGGCCAGCCGAGGCGGCACCCTGCAGGAAGCCGCGCCGACCCAGCGTGATCGTGTGGATTGTCTTGGACATTTCAATTTGCTCCGTCGGGTTTCGCTGTGCGCCTCACCGTGCGCCAGTCATCATTACTCTGTCATTCACATCACCGCGCGGACTAAACGTGGTCGCGCGGTATGGTCTCGTCCCACTCCTGCTCGTGGACCAGGTTTTCGCCCTCCCAAGCCCGCAGGCGAGCGCGAATCTTCCAATTCGTCTTCGTCGTAGTCACATGAGTTTCCGTTTCGGACCGGACGGCCCAATCGCCCCTCTGCATTGCATGTTGCCACGTAATAAGTGCGGTGGGCGCATGATCCTCGGCGCTAGCCACTTCGTAGATTTCCACGCATTTTGTTGCGACGGTCAGATCGTTGTCCAAGATGCGGAACGTCCCGTCATCATCCGTGATCGTCACGCGCGCGCCGCCGGTCTCGAGACGCTCCACGTTCCAGTCAAAGCCGCCCTTCTCCAGCGTCTCGGTCTGCAAGGGAGGCGCCGCCACCGGCGTACCCAGATCACGCAACTCGCCATCGGGGCCGCTGCGTTCGGGAACGGTCAGAGTGCATTTTGCCAGATCGAGGGTCAGTATCGCCGCTTCGGGTGCAGGCCATGCCATCGGGAAATAGGTGTTGGACAGAGCAAGGCGCAGTCTGTGACCTTTGCGCAGCGTCTGTGCGACATGTTTCAGCGGCACGCGGGCGGTATGGGTCTGGCCAGGCACAAGCGCTTCCGGATGCTCGTGGCTGTTGCGATGCGTCAGGTTCAGCATCCCATAGCTAATGCGCGTCGCGCCGCCATCCGGAGCCACGTCAACCAACCGCGCGGCAAGAAGCGCAATGGGCTTGTCGCTCGTGAAGGATATGTCGAGCGTCGCATCCCCCGCGATCTCGAAGTCAGCCTCAATCGGCGCGGTCTCGAAGGTCACGCTCGCATCGTCGTCGGGTCCCTGATCCACCGGCTGGTCGCCGTGATTGGCGTAGGAGCACCATTTTCCCGCCTGCAGACCTACCGTGGCCGGGGTCGATACCTGAGCAGAGCCCTGCCCCGACTGGCCGCGTGTCAGCAAGCCTTCCTCCGTAAACGACCATGCGACGCGGCTCACATTGGGCGAGGGCCATGATGGCTCGGATACCCAGCGGCCTTCGCGCTCGGCGTAGCTGCCCTCCGGAGCCGCATGGTCCTGCATGAAGAGCCTGACCTGCGGCTCGTCCATGATACCTGTATCTCGTCCCTTCAGCCAATGATCCCACCAGCGCAATTCTTCCCCCAGCCAGTCGATCGCTGGTCCGGGCGCACCTGTATGGGGGTATTTATGAGCCCATGGGCCGACCAACGCCTTTTTCGGACAGGTCAGGTTCTCCATCAGACGAAACACGGTGCGCGGATAGCCATCGGCCCAGCCTGAAACGGCATAGACCGGCACCTGGACGGCGGAATAATCCTCACAAATCGAACCGTGTTTCCAGAATGCATCCCGCGTCTGATGTTCGAGCCAGTTCTTCAGCCAAAGACCGCTGCCCTGCAACCTGTCCAGCCACAAATCGCGCCAGCGTTGACCCACATGGCGCGGATCGGGAGGCAGAGCGTTATAAGCAAACATCGTCGCCGCCCAGCTGATCTGCTCGCACAGCATCGTGCCGCCCATGTAGTGGATGTCGTCCGCATAGCGGTCATCAGTCGAGCACAACGTCACGATGGCCTTCAAGCTGGGCGGCTGCAGAGCGGCAATCTGCAACCCGTTGAAACCTCCCCAGGAAATGCCGACGATACCAACACCACCGTCGCACCACTCCTGCCGCGCGAGCCATGCGATGATATCACAGCCATCCTGCAGTTCGGACTGAGTGTACTCGTCCTTCATGACCCCTTCGGATTCGCCACAGCCCCGGATGTCGACTCGCACATACGCGTAGCCATGCCCTGCGATATAAGGCGCGCGTGCGACGTCGCGGGCGAGCGTGCCGTCATTCTTGCGATAGGGCAGATATTCGAGGATCGCAGGCACCGGCGCGCTGCCCGCATCCTCGGGCAGCCAGATTCGCGCGGCCAGCCGCGTCCCGTCCGGCAGGATAATTTCGGTATGCTCGATTTCGCGCACGGCGCGCGGAAATTCTGTGCCGATCTTCATGGCGGGCCAATCCATAATTTGGGAACTGCGTTGGATTAGACGCGAGGTTCTGCAGATCCGCAACTTCGCATATCAGCGACTCTTGACACTGTTTTATGCGTCAGTATGCAATAGCTATATGAGTGATGAGAATTTTGCCATAAATTTGGGCTATGCGTGCAGCATGCTGCCCTCGATTGCCGAAGTATGCCGCCGCGTCGGCATCAATCGCCAGCAATTCAACACGGCAGAATGATATTCGCGATCAAGCCCCTTCATTCTACGGCAAAGTCTATCAAGCGGGCTTCGACAGAACTCAGTTGACGTTCGGCGTGGGTCAGGATGCTGAATTGACGCTGTGGCAAATCAGTGTTTGCTATAACTATTAGTCCCGCCTCGACCGAGCGACGCACGACAAGATCTGAAAGAACCGCCGCCCCCATCCCTGCCTCGACGGCACAGCAGACGGCCTCGTTGGACGGCAGTTCCAGCACAATTTTCAGGTCCTCCAATGCAAGGCCGCGTACGTCCAGCCAGTTTACAAGCCCCTCTCGCGTGCCCGACCCGGATTCGCGCAGGATCCAGGGATGGGCAAGCAAGGCGGGCACCGATATATCGTCAGTACTCCAGCCCGATGGCATGACAAGCTGCAGCGCGTCGCCGGGCACCTGCTGCACCTTAAGGGTCGTCAGATGGCTCGCACCCTCGATGACTCCAATTTCGGCATCGAGAGATTCGACCGCCCGCGCGGTATCGTCGCTGTTGCTGATGCAGACGGAAAGTTGGATGTCGGGATAGGCCGCATGAAACCGGGCGATGACACCAGGTAGCCAGTAGTTGGCAACGGTCTGACTTGCGGCAAGCCGAAGCGTACCTCGTTTCAGCCCTGCCAGATCGTCCAGCCGACGGGTTGCGATAGCGGCGCGCGCCAGCACCGCGCGTGCGTCCTCAAGAAAATCCTGCCCGGCTGCCGTCAGGACGATCCGCCGCCCGATCCGGTCAAACAGGAGCACAGCATGGCGCTCCTCCAGAGCTGCGATGGCGGCGCTGGTGGCGCTTTGGGTCAGGTTCAGCGCTTCGGAAGCTCGAGTCATATGTTGACGCTCGGCCACCGCTACGAAGATGCGCAACTGCTCGAGTGTCATGTGCCCACCCCGGTCAGAAGAATCAGCGCAAGACTAAGGCTTACGATAAAAATCCAGGATGCGCCGCCCAGCAGGGCAGGTCGCAGGCCCTTGGCGGCCAACCTGCGGATATCCGTTTCCAGTCCCATCGCGGCAAGCGCCATGGTCAGCAGTAACTGAGTGATCGAAACAGTTGGTCCCTTCACTGCTTCGGTAACAAAGCCGCTCGAGGCGAGGGCAACCATCGCAATAAATCCCAGAACGAACCACGGGACCGGCGCCCCGGCGCCGGACGTGCCGCCCTTGGCGCGACGCGCGGCGATGTAGCCCAGGCCCAGCACCATGGGCGCCAGCATCATCACTCTTGTCAGCTTGGCGATCGTGCCAAATTGCCCCGCTTCCTGCCCTTGTTGAAACGCTGCAGCCACAACCTGCGCGACCTCGTGGATCGACGCACCCGTCCACAGGCCAAAGGCGTGAGGATCCAATTTTAACCAGCCATCGGCCAGCGGAAGCAGAACCATCGAAAGTGATCCGAACAGTGTCACACAGGCCACAGCATAGGCCACATCCTCGTCCCTCCCGCGTATCACGGTATTCGTCGCGATCACCGCGGACGCGCCGCAGATCGACGTCCCGGCAGCGATCAGCTGCGTCAGCTTTGCATCAACGCCTAGGCGCCGCCCCATCAAGCAGGTGAACGCAAAGGTCGCAACCAGCGTCACAACAATGACAAGGACCCCACCCCAGCCCACCGCCGCCACCTGAGAAAAGGTCAGCTGCAACCCAAGCAGCACGATACCTGCCCGCAAAATCCTGCGCAGGCTAAACTTGACGCCCGGCTTGGCGACGGCGGGCGTTCCGATGAGATTATGAAAAACCATCCCCAGCAGGATGGCCAGAATGAGCGGGCTCAGAAAATGGAAGCCGGGGAGGCTATGCATGCCAAAGGCCAAGGCTGCAATGGTTGTCGTCAGGGCGAGGCCGGTCCAGATGCCGGGTTCCGACCTTGCGTCGTGCGAGTGGGAATGTGGGAGTGCACTTTCGGACATTGTCATGTCTTTCTCAAGCTTTACTGACAGATGCGCCAGACACATCAATCGATCAAACGTATTGTACTTGTGACTTCAATCAATAAAAACGATTGAAGTTTACTTGGCATTTTTACTTGGCGCACAGGAGGCAGTCCTTTCAGTCAGGCCGCCCGTTTAAGCGCCATCCGGGGGGCACCCAACTAGCTGAACGCTCAAGCCAAGTGCATGGCGTCTTTCTTGGGCTGAGCGTCATTCCTTAAGCCTGTCGAGGTGATGGATCACGATCTCCTTGCGCGAAACGTTCAGAACCCCCTCGTTCTGGAGTTTATCAAAGGACTGCGTAACCCACTGCCGAGTGGCGCCAACCATCGAGGCGACCTGCTCGTAAGTGATGGAACGGTCAATGATAATATCTCCGTTCTCATGCCGCCCGTGAGTGTCGGCGAGAATGACCAGAAGCTGGCGCAACCGTTCAGAAACCGACCGGGTGCCAAGCATCTGAAGCAGGGCCGAGTAGCACTTGGCCTTTGCGATCAGACCTTCGATAATCGAAATAGCGACATCCGGCACCTCGCGTACAAGCGTGCGCAGGGTAGTACCCGACAGGAACAGCAATTCAGAATCTTCCAGTGCATCGGCAGACCAGACATGACGGCCGCGCCCGAACACCTCCGGCCCGCCGACAAAATGCCCCGCGCTCCAGTAGGCCAGTGTGATCTCACGCCCCGAAGGACCGGCGTAAAACGTACGGATACGACCGGATTCGATGATCCAGATGCCCGTGTGCTGGTCGCCCTGAAAGAACAGACCTTCGCCTTTACCGATCAGGGTTCGCACACCCGTGTGGCGCAGACGGTTGAGGTCATCCGCTGAAAGAGAGGAGAGAAATCCCGCGCCCTCGTTGATTTCTAGCATGTATTCCGAGAGGTAGATCGCGCTGTTTGAATGGTCATGGTCTTCAGTCATTGAATCCTGTCCTGGGCGGCGAGATAGACCGCGATTGCGTCCAGATCAGCGTCGCTGAGGCGTCTCAGCTGCGCGCGCATCACGTCGGAGCCGACGCCAAGGCGACGTCCATCACGTATGTCGCGCATCTGTTTGGCCAGATAGGCAGGATGTTGGGAAGCGAGATAAGGGATTTTCTGAGGCCCCGAGGCTCTTTCGTCGTGACACTCTTCACAACCGGCGGAAAGATAGGCGATATAGCCGGTTTGGGCATCATCTGTTGCAATCGGCGGCGGCGGATCCTGAGTCGAAAACCAGTCGACCACTACCGCAATGTCATCGGGGGCTAGTTCGGTGACCACGGCGGCCATCTGACCGCCATCATTGCTGCGCGTGCCCGCCAGAAAGGCGCGGATCTGTGCCTCGATATAGGCCGGGCGCTGACCTGCCAGCTTGGGGAATTTGTCCCGCGGTGAATCGCCGAACAGCCCGTGACACAGTGCACAGGGTTCATAGGCAGGCGTGTCGTCGTCAATGAAATCAGCCAAAGCGGGACCGGCCAGAAACAGCCCAAGAAGGGCACACAGCCTAGCAGCGTACATCCTCACCTCTTGCGATGCCAGACCAAAGGATCACTGCGAAAGCCCGCGCCGATAGCTGATCTGAAGCCGCGACAGGAACTCTGCCGTCAACCCCGGATCGAACGGCGGCTGCAGCTTGGCGCGCAACTGGCCGTCAGGCCCGATGACCGAAACGGCCGAAGAATGTTGTACCTCGTAATAGCCCGACGCATCCGGGGGAAGCAGCCGGTAAAAGCTGTCCGTCGCTTTGATCAGGGCGTCTATCTGGTCACGCGCGCCGGTCACGCCACGAAAGTCCGGGTGAAAGAACATCGCATAATCGGTGACGGTCGACGCGTCGCGGGCCGGGTCGACCGAGACAAAGACCACCTGCGGCACATTCTGGGGCCGCACACGCAGGGCGGTTTCGGCAATGGCCGCCTCTAAATTGCCCAGCGTAAAGGGACAGACATCCGGGCAGGAGTTAAAACCGAACATGATCAGGGTCCAATGACCGGCCAGATCGGTATCGCTGAAGGTCTGACCGGCCTGATTGCTGAGCGTGAAGGCAGGGATCGGCGCGGGGTCATCCAGCTGGACGCCCTGCACCTGCGCCAGCGCAGGCAGGGCGGAAAAGGCAAAGCCTATCGCGAGGACCAGTTGTCTCATTTGTTCTGCTCCTCAAACGCCTTGCGGCTCTCAGCGCGGATGGTGGCAAGGCAATGTTGACGCGCAGCGATATATTCCGGCAGGGCCGCCGAATCTGTGGTGCGCGGACGCGGCAGTTCGATGCGCAGATCCTCGATTATGCGCCCCGGAGCGGCTGACATGATCAGAACTCGGTCGGCCAGGAAAACCGCTTCGTCCACATCATGGGTGACAAAGACCACGGTGGTGCCGAACTTGGCCCAGATCTCAAGCATGCTTTCCTGCATCATCAGACGTGTCTGAGCATCCAGCGCGCCAAAGGGTTCGTCCATCAGCAGCACAGACGGATAATTCGCCAGCGCCCGTGCAATTCCCACACGTTGCTGCATCCCGCCCGACAGTTCCGCCGGATACCGGTTACCGAATTTCTTGAGGCCCACCATGCCAAGAAAAGTGTTGGCGATCGACCCCGCCTCGGTCCGGCTGGCACCGGCCATGCGCGGCCCAAAGGCGACGTTTTCATAAACCGTCTTCCACGGCAAAAGGGAATATTGCTGAAAAACCATACCACGATCCGGGCCAGGCTTTTCGACGGTGACACCATCGACAGATATCGATCCGGTCGTAGGCTTCACATAGCCCGCAATGGCATTCAGCAGCGTGGATTTCCCGCAACCCGAAGGGCCGAGGATACAGACGAACTCGCCCGGCAGAATACGCACAGAGGTCGTCTCCACCGCGTGATAGGCCGAAGCGCCGCGCCCGAACGTGATCGAGGCGCCGCTGATCGTGATCGCGCCCTTCCCGGTGGAGTTGCGGGGCGCACCGGGGCGCCGGTATTTTAGGACATCAAGCATGTGTCGTCTCCATCTGCGGGTTCCGGGATGCACTTTTGCGCACGGCCAGAAGAAGGGTTGTGGCGATCAGCAGGGCAAAACCGACCCCGGACAAGAGCGGGCCAAGTGGTTCCATCGCAAGTGATGTGGACACGCCAAGACCCAACATCGACAGGCCCACCACCCAGGTCGGCGAAGCGCAGCAGACCACCCAGCTCATCGTGGCATTCGTCGTTGCGACCAGCACGGCCCCTGCCCCGGTCGCGGCGGCGGCACTGTACTTTGTACCGGTCGAACATGTGTCGCGGCGGGCCAGTTGCAGGCAAAGACCCGACAACGCCCCAAGGCCGAAAAGCACAACAAGCCGCGATGGAATGACATTGAGGCTCCATTCCGAGATGCCGTTGCCGTAATCGTAGTTCATCCGCCCAATCTCGATCAGCCATTCCTGTGCGATGATTGGTGGAATGTCGGACCAGCTGGGGGTCGACGCTACGATACGCGCCGCATTGCCAAACCAGTCATAAAAGGTAACGTAGTTCGGCAGCGCACCGAACCGGACAACCAGCGCCAACAGCATGAAGACCTGAGCGAAAAGCGCGGCTCCCACTCCCCAGAGCAGCAGGCGACGCCAGCCAACCCGCACCTCTTGCCCAATGGTATAAAGCGCCGCAGACATCAGCGTGTTCTCTTCTGCCACTTGAGCAGCGGTTTCGTCAGCAACTTGATCGCCGCTGTCGAGCCTGTGCCAAGAAAGCCGATGACCAGCATCCCGACCACGATGTCCTGGTAGTTGATCAGGCTGTAGGCGTTCCACGTAAAGTAGCCGATACCGTACTGCCCCGAGATGATCTCTCCGGCCAGAAGCGAGAACCAGCTGACTCCCATCCCGATGGCCAGACCCGCAGAGATTGACGGCAGCGCGGCGGGCAGCACCACGTGCGCAAAGATCGCCATACGCGACGCTCCCAGGGATTGCGCAGCACGCACCAGCACTTCGGGCGTCTGTTCGACCCCGTGCAGGGTGTTCAGAACAATCGGAAACAGCGCGCCAAGGAAGGTGATGTAGATGATCGACCCCTCTTCGGTGGGCCACATCAGGATCGCCAGAGGAATCCAGGCCACGGCGGGGATTGGTCGGATCACCTCGATGTAGGGCATGACCACAGCTCGGGCAAAGCGCGAGCGGCCCATGATCAGCCCCAGCCCGATGCCCAGAATAGTTGCAAGCGAGTAACTTATCAGGATTCGCTGCATCGAGACGCGGATGTGCGTATAGAACACCTCGGTCTGTAAATGACCGACAAAGGCGGTAAAGACCTTGCCAGGTGAAGGGACGTTCTCGAAATTGACGTAGAAATTAAGCTTGGTCGCCGAGGCCCAGTGCCAGAACAGTGCACCCACAGCCAGCGACAGCAAGCCAATGCCCCAGGACATTAAAACATCCTGGCGCAGAAGGTCGCGCAGAAAGGCGCCACGCGGCGCGTGCGCTGGTCCGTCCGGCGGTTCAGAGTGAGTGAACGGGCCGGAAGTAAGGGCGTCTTCGGAAAGTGTCTTTACGGCCTGGCTCATGGTCATGTCCTTCTCGGGCTCGATAGGCGCCCCCGGTATGGGGACACCGTGTCTTGCTGGATAGGGCGGCGGGTACCGCTCAGGCTTCAACCTTCGGTGGTGAAATCCGCGATGGCACCTTCAAAGGTAATCAGCGCGCCGCCATTTGCCGCGGCATAGGTTTCCG
Source organism: Hyphomicrobiales bacterium (assembly GCA_038259455.1). Taxonomy (GTDB): domain Bacteria; phylum Pseudomonadota; class Alphaproteobacteria; order Rhizobiales; family Rhizobiaceae; genus CAMYMG01. Next base: position 9,204 of record JBBSOT010000077.1, read on the forward strand.
CCTCGCCCTTGCGAAGGAAGGTGGCATAGGAGTCACCGGCCTTCACCCAGAACGCGGTCTTACCGAACAGCTTCAGCCCCGTTTCAATGTCATAGACATAAGTGGCGTTCAGCTTGGCCCCGGTCGAGGTCATTTCGGCCAGCGCTGTGAGGAATGCGTGCATGTCCGGATAACTGGAAATACCGTCCCGTGCGTGCCAGATCTCCATCGGAAGACCAGCATTGTTTTCCTTGGGATCGACCTGAATGGCCTTTTCCGCTTCGTAATCCACGCCCATGTCGGCATAGGCCGCCTTGACGTAATCCTCGGTAATCCACGCGCCGAAATCGAGCGGGGGGACAGCCTTTTCCTTGACCAGAACGCTGTGGTCGAACTTCAGCGCATCGATCCACGCATCCTTGATAGTCGGATCAAGTGTCAGGTGTCCTCCCTTGGAGAAATAGAGGTACAGAACCTCTTTCTCGACCCCGGTCCAGCCCTCCATCTCAGAGACGGCCTTCACCGGGTCTTCGCGGATCCATTCGCCGGCCTGATAAACGGCCTTGATAAAGGCCTCGACCACCTCGGGATACTCCTCGGCAAAGTCCTGACGGACCACGACGCCATGCAGATAGGGCACGCCGGTTTCCGAACCGTCATAGATCTTGCGGCCTGTGCCGCGGAATTCCATGATCTCGGACCAGGGACAAAAATCCGAATGCGCGTCGATCTTGCCCGCAGCAATGTTGGCGGCGCCCACGGCGGGGCTTTGGTTCTTCAGCTCGTAATCCGCGGTAGAGATGTTGTTGTCCTGCATCGCCTTCAGCAGCATACCCCAGGCAGCAGAGCCGACGGGGGTTGAGACATCCTTGCCCACAAGCTGGTCGATCGAATAGATATCGCTGTCGACCGGCACGACGATCGAGTTGCCCGATCCCTTGAGGTTATAGCCCGTGCCCGCGACATAGAGCGTGCGCAGGCTGTCGGTCTCCTGAAACTTGGCGCCGTTCACGATCAGGGGATAGTCTCCCATCACGCCAAAGTTCAGCTTGTTCGCCATCATCTGGTTGGTGATCGGCCCGCCCGAGCTGTAGTCGGCCCAGCTGACATCATAGTCGGCGTCGGCATATTTGCCGTCATGCGGCAGGTTCTTTTCCAGCAGGCCAAGTTCCTTGACCACGATGCCGGCAGTATAGGTGTCGGTGCACATCGACTGGTGGCCAATGGCGATGGAAATGGTTTCAGCCGAGACGGTGCTGGCAAGGGCCGCCATGCCGGCAGCAATCAAGCTGGTGCGGAGGATGGGAATGGTCATGAGTCGCTCCTATTGGAAATGGACGATTTTTTATTTCTGAAACCAGTATCCGGGGCCTCTGGCTATCCTCATAGACGCCGGACCGCATTGTGATCGTCGCATACAAGGTATGCCTATTGTTTGACCTGAATTCAGACACCGGTGCGCGATAATCTGGCGAAAACAGAGGGGTTTCGGGCTGAATCAGGCACGAATCAATCAATATTTTTTACCTATATTTCAATGACTTAGTGAGCATAACTTTGGCCGCAAAAGGCCTCCCGAACCCTGCAGTCCGAGAGGCCTGTAAGCGGTGTATTTTTAGTCAGTTCAGGCGGCAGCCTTCTCGATCCGCGCCAGTGCCCAGCGTACGTTCTTGCGAACATCCGGATCTGCATCGTCCTCGTACGGCAGCAAAAAGGACCGCGTCTGCGGCACGGCAAGCTCGCCCAGAACAGCGGCACATTCCTTGCGCAGATTGGGGATGTTCAGCTCCATCATCGCGCCAATTTGCATCGACGCCTCGGTTGCACCCAGCTTGCCCAGCGACCGGACCGCCTTCAGCCGCACCTGCCAGAACTCGTCCGTCAGGACAGCGCGCAGGGCCGGGACACCAGAGGCGCCGCCGGATTTGGCCAGCGTCTCCGCCGCAGCCTCGCGCACCAGCCACTCCGGGTCCTTCAACCCATCCATCAGCGCCGTCTGCGCAGTTTCGGATTTCGAGAACCCCAAGGCGGCCAGGGCAGCGCGGCGCACGGCAGGATCGCTGTCACCCGCAGCCTCGCGCAGGGCTGGCAGAGACTCGTCGTCCTGCAACCATCCGACAACACCGACGGCCTGCACCCGCACCACAGGCGAGCTGTGCGAGAATGCCGCGATCGCCGGAGCCATGGACTCTGGACGGCGCAACTCCTTGATGCCGGCAAAGCAGGACAGCAGCTTGAACTCGTCCGGATCGCCCAGATGTGGCAGGATCGCGTCGCCGGCCACCGGATCCTTCAGCTCGGTCAGGCTCAGCGCTGCAGCCTCGCGCACCGCAGTGTCCCCATCCGACAGCGCAATGACCAGCGCCCCCGCCGTCTGCGGTCCGTCGAACGAGGTAAGCGCAAGCGCCGCCTGCTTGCGAACGCCTGCATCAGGGTCGCCGGCGGCAAGCGCCAGATGGGGGATCGCGGCGGGATCGGCGCTGTCGGCTAAGTCGATCACGGCCATGATGCGCGTGCCCGGCGACGGGTCGTCCAGACCCTGAGCCAGATCCAAGATATCGTCGAATTCTTCGAACAAAGCTGTCATGCGGTCCTCACTTCAGCAGATAGGGAAGATTGACGGTGACGGCGCCGGTGGGGCAGTCCGCCTCGCAGGGCATACAGTACCAGCATTCGTCGTACTTCATGTAGGCGGTCTTGGTCCCGTCGTCAGTTGTTGCAATGCGCAGCACGTCCAGCGGGCAGACATCGACGCAGACCGTGCAGCCCTTGTCGGCGATGCACAGATCCTTGTTGACAGTGACGGGAACGGTTGTGGCGGTTTGTGCCAGAGGCATGAGATCTCTCCTTATTCTGCAGCGACAGAGGGATCGACGCGCTGGTTGTAGTATGCGTCCTTCTCCTCGTCTGCGATATCGACCACATAGGGCTGCACGGCCTTCTTGGCGTGGGCCGGACGGCCATCGGCCCCCTTGATCAGGATCGTGTGGCAGAACCAGTTTTTGTCGTCCCGCGCATACTCGACCCGATTGTGATACAGCCCCCAGCGGCTTTCGGTCCGGTAAAGCGACGCGGCAGCAGCCATGTCGGCACAGTCCAGAATCGTGGACGCCTCGAGCGAGCGCATCAATTCATGCGCATCGCGGACATACATTCCCTGCTCCATATCCTCACGCACCTCGGCAAAGCGTTTTTGCGCAAGGTGCATCTTGGCCGTCACCTTGGGCGGCTGAAGGTAGTCGTTCACCAGTCGGCGGGTCTTGTATTCGATCTGGTTGGGGGGAATGCCGTCGTCCCGCTTGGTGGGGGCCAGAACGCGGATACGCTCGGCATCTACCTCGGCGTGGTCGAATTCTGCGAAGTCCATGTCCTTGATGTAATCCGCCGCATCCTCACCGGCAAAGGCACCGTGGGTAAAGGCCCCAAGCATGTAGTTGTGCGGCACGTTCGCCATGTCGCCGGCCGCATAAAGACCTTTGATCGTGGTGCGGGCATTTTCATCGACAAACACTCCGCTGGCAGAGTGACCCGAGCAAAAGCCGATTTCCGAGATATGCATCTCGATCATTGTCTTGCGATAGTCAGTGCCGCGCCCGGCGTGGAAATGGCCGCGCGTAGGGCGTTCGACGATGTGCAGCACACGCTCGATCTCCGCCACGGTCTCTTCGGCGAGGTGGTTGAGCTTGAGAAACACCGGCCCCTTGCCTCCCTGAAGTTCGTCAAAAAACTCCTGCATCATCTGGCCGGACCAGTAGTCGCATTCGATGAAACGCTCGCCCGCTGCATTGGCGGTATAGCCGCCCAGCGGACCAGCCACATAGGCGCAGGCCGGGCCGTTGTAGTCCTTGATTAGCGGATTGATCTGGTAGCACTCGAGGTTGGCAAGGCCCGCCCCGGCATGGTAGGCCATGGCATAGCCTTCTCCCGAGTTGCTGGCGTTCTCGTAAGTGCCATAAAGATAGCCGCTCGTCGGCAGACCCAGCCGGCCCGCAGCCCCAAGGCCCATGATCACAGCCTTGGCGCGGACCACAAGAAACTCGGCTGTGCGGGTGTTGACACAGATCGCTCCGGAAACACGGCCTTCGCCGGTCAGAAGGCGCGTCGCCATGTAACGGTTCACTATATTGATCCGCGCCTTGCGCAGCTGGCGGTACAGCGCCTTTTTCACCGTGTCGCCGTTTGGCATCGGCAGGACATAGGTGCCGATATGGTGCACCTTTTTTACGTCGTATTCGCCGTTCTGGTCCTTCTGAAACCGGATTCCAAAGCTGTCGAGTTCCTTGATGATCCCGTAGCATTCCTCGGCATAGCGGTAGACGGCGGCCTGATCGCAGATGCCGTCATTGGCGATGGTGATCTCCTTGGTGTACTGCTCGGGCGTAGCATAGCCCGGAATGACCGAATTGTTCAGCCCGTCCATCCCCATCGAGATGGCGCCAGAGCGTTTCACGTTGGCCTTGTCCAGCAGGACGACATTCGCCTCGGGGTTCTTCTTTTTGGCCTTCAGTGCGGCCATCGGGCCGGCAGTCCCGCCTCCGATTACGAGGATGTCGCAGTCAATCTGCGTCATGCCATCAAGTATCTCGTCCATTTTTGGCTCCCTTGAGGTTGCTGAGACAAGCCTGCGCGGCAGCGCGGCACGGCCTCTGTCAATTAGTTGTCAAAGAGGTCGCTGAGTTCGCGTAGATACTCGAATGGGTAGATTGCGCGGTCATGACCGTCTGAAAAATGGACGTTCACGCCGCCATGCCCGACCTGCACCAACGCGGTGATCGCGATATCGGGGATCACCGCCACCTTTCCATAGTCGATGCGCTGGCGGATCGAATGAGCGTCCCGCGCCTCGCGCCTCAGGACCACGGCCGAGAGGGTCGATTCGTGCCCTTCTTCCCAGGTGATGGTCAAGGCGCGGCAATCCGGGGTGGCGGCTAGGGTATCGATCATGGCGGGGCCTTTCTGAGATTATGTCTTCGTTCGGCCCAGAGTGCCGCAGCGCAGAATGCACCAATAGCAATTTATTGACGGACAGCGGTGCCGCACCGCAGCAGAGTTACCGTCAAACAGGAAAGGACACTCAAGATGACCTATGTCGTGACCGACAATTGCATTGGCTGCAAATACACCGACTGCGTGTCGGTCTGTCCAGTGGACTGCTTTTACGAGGGCGAAAACATGCTGGTGATCGACCCCGACGAATGCATCGACTGCGGCGTGTGTGAACCGGAATGCCCCGCGGATGCGATCCGCGCCGATACCGAGGACGGCATGGAAAAATGGGTCACCTTCAACGCCAAATACGCCGCCCTCTGGCCCGTCATCACCGATGCGAAAGAACCCCTGCCCGAAGCTGACGTCATGGATGGCCAGCCGGACAAGCTGGAGACCGTGTTTTCTGACAGGCCCGCCGCAGAAGCGGCATGAAAGGATTTTCCGCATGAATGTTCAGACCAAACCCGCCGCCAAGGCTCTGCCCGATGCCCAGACGGTCACCTCGGTCCGTCACTGGACCGACACCCTGTTTTCCTTTCGCATAACACGCCCCGCCTCGCTGCGCTTTCGCTCGGGCGAGTTTGTGATGATTGGCCTGATGGGCGATGCGGACCCTGTGACGGGCAAGCTGAAACCGCTCTTGCGCGCCTATTCCATCGCCTCTCCCTCCTGGGACGAAGAGCTTGAATTTTATTCGATCAAGGTCCCCGATGGCCCTCTCACTTCGCGTCTGCAACAGATCGTTGCGGGCGACGAGATCATCTTGCGCCCCAAACCCGTGGGCACTCTGGTGCACGATGCCCTGCTGCCCGGCAAAAGGCTCTGGCTGGTCTGCACGGGCACCGGGGTGGCACCGTTCGCCTCGCTCCTGCGCGATCCCGAAACCTGGGAAAACTACGACACGGTCATCCTGGCCCATACCTGCCGCACAGTCGGCGAACTTGCATTCGGCGCGCAAATCGTCACCGCACTGCCCGACGATCCGCTGATCGGCGAGCTGGTCGCAGGCAAACTGCTGTACTACCCCACTACAACGCGCGAAGCCTCAGGGAATGAGGGGCGTATCAGCGATCAAATCCGCTCTGGAAAGGTGTTCGACGTTCTTGGCTTTTCATCCTGGTCGCGAGAGACCGACCGGGTCATGGTCTGCGGCAATCTTGCTCTCAACAAGGACATCATGACTCTTTGCGAAACAGCCGGCATGGAGGAAGGCGCAAATTCCGCTCCGGGACATTTTGTGGTGGAAAAGGCCTTTCTTGACTGAGCCTCAAGCCTGCTCCGGCACATTCAGAGATTGCCGGGCCATCGGCAGGGTTTTGATATCGGCTTGTAAGGTTCTGGTGACCGGCAGAGCACGACGTCGCTTCGACGGCTCATGTCAACGGAGGATACAAAACCGGCAACGCGGAGGCGGATAATTAGACCAGTGGCGGAATGTCTGGTGCAATGGCGCGCACTTCGTCCATCGAACGCCGTGCCTGACAAAAACACCACATCTATAAAGGTTTATGCGCGCACGCAGGTGACCCAGGACGGCATCCGGGGTAGCGTCTCGAAGTCGATCTCAGGCATGCCGCGCTCGGGTTTCATGCCCGCAGGCTACTTCACAGCGGCGCTTATGCCCAGAAATTAGACGCGCAACCGCCGCGCTATGCTGATCTGTTTCATGTCCGATAAGTTTGCATTATCGGAGGCATGGGGCTAAGCTGAAAAATAGTCTCAAAAGCAGCGCATTGTCTGTCGGATGACCGGAATTCATGAGATTCAAGCCCTTCCCTGAAATACCGACCGGGGTTCATGAGTTTCTGGAGCGGTATTTATGAGACTGGATGAATCGGTATTTGTGAGTGTCGTTTCAGTTTCATGGGTGGATTCTGCCAAAATCGTCCCTCTGGCCCGCGCAATTTCCACTTTATCGGTGGAC
>JBBSOT010000078.1:0-16059 GCA_038259455.1 Hyphomicrobiales bacterium
ACGCTATCGCGAAACTTCCAGATCGGTTTCCTGCGACCGTTGCTCGGCCGCGACGACGTTGAGGTCGTCATCCGCTCCGGCGCGCTCGGCGATCTCCTCAATAATCTCGAAGCACACCGGCTGGACGTGGTCTTGGCCAACATCGCGCCACCGCGCGACGCTGCGACGCCATGGATATCTCATGCGATCGCCGAGCAGCCGGTCAGCCTTATCGGGACGCCCGACAGGATCGGCACGAACGCCTCACTTGAGGTCTTGCTCGCCCGCGAGCCGCTCGTCTTGCCGACCGTTGAGAGCAGCATCCGATCTGGGATCGATGCGCTGTTCGATCGTCTGCATATCCGCCCCCGCATCGCCGCGGAGGTCGACGACATGGCGATGATCCGGCTCTTGGCGCGGGAGGGCGCCGGACTGGCCGTGGTCCCGCCCATCGTCGTCAGGGACGAACTCGAAAATGGGCGGCTGGTGGAGGTCGATCGATTTCCTCAGCTTAGCGAAATCTTCTATGCTGTCACGCTGTCGCGCCGCTTTCCCAACCCGCTCCTTCGTCAGCTTTTGGGGTGATCGCCGGGCCCACTTAATTTCCGAAATGAGGGCGCTTTGCCGAATGGCTGCTTTGCCAGTTCCGGAAATTCGGCAACTGGGCAGATCGCGGTGTGTCCGGTTTTGGGGGTTGTAGCTGACAAAGCTGACCTGGGGTTAGCGACCCGATCCTTTTCGGAACCTGCAGTTGTCTTAGTTCAGCGTCGAATCCATTCGGAGGGCGAGTCGATATGGGGCCTTCAGGTACTAGTGCTCCGCCGGTCTTGAGCAAAATCACCGTTTCAACCTCTTGAGGGAGATAGCAAAACTGCCAGAGTTTCCGCCAGTTCGCTGGTGCGAAACGGTTTGGACAGTCTCGGAATCTCGGCGGGAACCCCATCTACCTCGCTATAACCGGAAACGATAGCCACCGGCAGCCCGGGATGAATAGCATGTACAGCCCGGATAAGCTCTGCCCCGGTCATGCCGGGCATCAGGTGGTCGGTCAGCATCGCGTCCGGGTGCAGCCCCTCGGCCAGCTGGCGCAGCGCATCCTCCGCCGAGTTGGCCTCGATGACCTCGTAGCCGAGATCTTCCAGCATCCCGGCAGTGCCCATCATGACAAGTATCTCGTCGTCGACCACTAGGATATTTCCATGCCCCTTGGACTCGCTTGGTGACGGCCCGATGCTTTTCCCGGATGAAATGGGGTCCTTACTCGTGGGCAACCATAGCTCGATCGTCGTACCTCGGCCCAACGCGCTTTGAATCAATACCTCACCGCCAAGCTGGGCGGTCAGTCCATGAACCATTGAGAGGCCAAGACCCGTTCCGCGTCCTATGCCCTTGGTAGAGAAGAACGGCTCCACAGCACGTTTGCGTGTTTCTTCATCCATGCCGATGCCAGTGTCGGCGACCTGCAACACCACATAGTCGCCGGAGGATAAGCCGGGCTTCTCATCCGCGCCAACGGTTTCGCAAGTAACGTCTATCGTCAGCTTTCCGCCGTCAGGCATGGCGTCGCGTGCATTCACAGCGAGGTTAAGCAGCGCCATCTCCAGCTGGTTGGGATCGGCCTTTGCTGGAGGACAACCGTCCTTTGTTTGGACGACCACTTCAATTGAGGGGCCGATCGTAGAGCCAATCAGATCTGTCAGTCCGTTCACCAGTTCCGCAACTTCGACGGCTTTGGGCTGCAGCGGTTGCCGGCGGGCAAATGCCAGTAGCCGTTGCACCAGCGTCTTGGCCCTGTCCGCCGATTGCAGCGCCCCGTCGATCTGGCGCTGGGTCCGTTCATCCCCGAGCCCGCGCCGCTGCAGCATGTCCAGCCCGCCGATTATGGGGGTAAGCAGATTGTTGAAGTCGTGCGCGACCCCGCCGGTCAGCTGGCCCATCGCCTCCATCTTCTGGCTTTGCCGCAAGGCCTCCTGCGCCGCTTCCAGATCGGCGGCGGCCACCTTCTCGGCCGTAATGTCACGGCCTACGGCATGGATCATCTGAGCTTCGGGAACGGCGGTCCATGAAATCCAACGGTATGTGCCGTCGCTCGCGGAATATCGGTTCTCGAACCGGAAGACGGTGGTACCTTGATCGAGCTTGCTCATCTCGGCGGTCGTGGTTTGATGGTCCTCGGGATGCACGAGTGTCAGGAAGTTACAGCCGACAAGTTCGGTATCGTTCCAGCCAAGCAAACTCGTCCATGCCGGGTTCACGGAAATGATCGAGCCATCGAAATTGGCAATGAGCATGAGATCGGTGGAAAGATGCCACATTCGGTCCCGCTCGGCCGTGCGTTCGGCAACCTGAGCTTCAAGCGTTTCATTCAGATCGTGCAGGCGATCCTCGGCAAGCCGACGTGCGGTGACATCAGCGGCCGCGCCGAACCATTCAACGATCTCGCCTGTATCATCCAATACCGGTATGGCCCGCGACAGGGTCCAGCCAATCGTTTGATCCACCCGCAGCACCCGGTGCTCGAGTTCGAACGGCGCCTTGTCTGCGATCGCCCGCTCAATCGCTGTCAGCACTTTCGATTGGTCAGCTTCTGGTATGTAGTCCATCAGCCACGCACGCGTCGGGTCGTTGGTATCTGCGAGGAAGCCGTTACCGTCGAGATTGCGCATCTCGCCCCAGTCTGGAGCCATGCGGTAAAAAACTTCCGACGATGCATGCGCGAGCGCCAGTAAGCGCGCCTCGCTTTCGCGCAATCGAAGCTCATCCGCCTTGCGTGCAGTGATGTCGATGGCGGTACCTAGAACGCGGTAGCAAACCCCGTCGGGGTGGAAGAGGCCGCGACCTTTGGCTGCCACCCAGCGGATGACACCATCTTCCTTGCCGATCGTGCGGTACTCGACATCGTACAATGCCCGCTGCTGCGGATCGCTTGCCGCTTCGTATGCCTTACGGGTTATTCCCTGATCATCGGGATGGACGCCATTGTAGAAATCATCAAGCGTGACCGGCACGTCGGGCGAGATACCGAACATTGCCTTGACCCTTGGCGGCCAGAACATTGCGCCCGTGGCCTGGTCCACATCCCATTGGCCTATCTCGGCGACATCGAGGGCCAGACGCAGCTTTTCCTCATTCAGCGCCAGCTTTTCCTCAGCCTCGCGCCGTTCGTCGATGTCAATGACTGATCCGACATAGCCTAGGTACGCCCCTTTGTCGTCGAACCGCGGAGAAGCGGCGTCGATCGCCCAACGATACGTTCCATCGGCGCGGCGCAACCGGTATTCCTGACGGAATGCTTGTTGAGCAGAATTTGCTTCCAGAAAGGCCCGTTTGGCTCGCGCCTTGTCCTCAGGATGGGTGGCATCGAGCCAGCCCAGACCCTCGGCCTCTTCGGGGGTTTGTCCTGTGAACTCATACCAGCGGGCGTTCAGATAAGTGCAACATCCGTCCGGGGCGGTTACCCACATCATTACCGGTGCATGGTCGGCCATGTTGCGGAACCGCAACTCGCTTTCATGCAGAGCATCCTCAGCCTGATTTCGGTCAGAAGAATGATCGGCGGCTTCTGCTTTTCCCGGGAGGCGGGACTCTGGATCAGGTGGCAACATTCGAACTGGATAACCCTCTTTTCGTCAGGCGGTCGATGTGCGGCTAGCCCATTTATTTCGCGAGAACCGACTTATTTGGGTCCATTTCGAGAGAGCCCTCCGTGCCTAAGTCGCTTCAATAATCTTCATATATCGCGAATGACCCTGCCAGTTCCCAAACGCATCACAAATGCAACGGTACTGAGGAAGTCTCGAAGAAACCCTCAGATTCGATTCTTGCTTGGGGACCTTGCAACATCCCGCGAGCACACCGAACGATCCCTGAACCTGCATGTCAGCCAAAGCCTTCAAGTCGGCGGTGTTCGTTGATTCCTTCATTCGACGACGGTCAGGCTAATGTTTGCTTCCAGAAAGTCGGTAATGGTAGGTGAATGACCGAAGGAAGGACGCTTAGCTGCCTCTGTCACCCGTCTGAACGAACGGCGGCTATCGGGAGTAGATGGCGACCACCCGAACGACCGACATTGGGGCGCAAACCAGCCGTTCCGGACGATAACACCATTTATGCAAAGTCGGTTGCCAGGAGCTGCAGGTGAAATTTGGAGCCGGTGGATTTTTGCTGGCGGATATTTTTCCGCTCTCTGTTCCACCGGATGCTGCTTACCGGTCGGCGCTATCAGTCCACATGACCCGCGCTTTGATCGGCGATCTTGCCTTTTTTCTTCCAACCATACCGCAGCCGGCATTTAACCTTTTGAGAAGCCAATATGTTGCAGTAACCAGTCTGTAGACAGCTAGCCTGCGGGCGGCTCTCGGGGGGGGAATAATGAAAACTTTTATAGGATGGATCGCGACTGCCGTCGCCTTCCTGGCTTTTTCCAGTGCGCCTGCGTTCGCTCAAGAGCGTTCTGCGATGAAGCAAGGTTTCGAGCTTGAAGCTAATAGTGGAAAGCGAATTTTAGTATTCAGGCCTTCGGTCAGCGTAGGGTCTCAGTCAACTGGCGGAATGTTCGAGCCCAACGCCGAATGGACCGAGACGGCAAAGAGCAACATTCAGGTCGCGCTTACTGACCTTCAGGCCCGACTGGGTAACGAGGTTATTGTCGCACCGGAAGCATATGGCGAAGATGCTCTCGTCGTCGAAGAGCACATGGCCCTATTCGCAGCTGTGTCGCAGGCAGTGATCGACTATCAGTTCTTCGTGGGCAACCGGCTGCCAACCAAAAAGCGGGACAACAAGGCCGACGTTTTCGATTGGTCGCTCGGCGACGGCGTTTCTGACCTACCAGGAGCCGACCAGGCCGACTACGGTCTCTTCATCTTCAACAAAGATGCATACGGCTCGACCGGTCGCAAGATCCTGCAGGTCGTTGCTTTGCTCGGGCCTGGGGTGGCGGTTAAGTCCGGCGAGCATGTCGGCTATGCTGGGTTGATAGACCTGAGAACAGGCGACCTTCTCTGGCTGAACGCCGATGCTGCCATGGGCGGAGACGTGCGCGAAGTCGATGGGTCCGAGAAGCGGGTGCGCCAGTTGCTCGAAGATTTTCCCGGTAGCGATATTGGTGAGGAATGAAGATGTCGCGCATCTCATGGCTGACCGCAATTTGCGCAACGATCTTTGCGTCAACTACCCCCCTGAACGCGGAACCGGCCCCGGCTCCTCCTCCCTTCGCAGGATTTTACCAGCCACAGGGCGTGGATGAGATTGGTTGGTGGCGAGAGGACGACGAAAGCGAGCGGCGGCTTGCGGCGTCCCCGTTAGTCATTCGGGATGAGAAGCTATCCGGCTATTTGAAAGAAGTTCTTTGCAGAGCTGTCGGCGACGATCGCTGCAACGCCACTCGTATTTACGTTATGAGAGAGCCGACGTTTAATGCGACGATGTCCTTCAACGGCACAATGCGCGTCTTTAGCGGCCTCCTTTTGCGGATGCGGAACGAAGCCGAACTAGCTGCCGTACTTGGTCACGAATTCGGTCACTTCGAGAGCCGACATGGCCTCAACCGTTTCAAGGCGGCGCGAACCGGCACTGACGTCCTTGCATGGGGTGCGCTCTTGGCGAGCATGGGGCCGAGTTACGATACCCGGCGCACTTATCAGTCGATGGAAATCTCGGTCTACGGCAATCTGTATCGCTATGGCCGCGACCACGAGCGCGAGGCCGACCTTCTCGGTCTCGGGTATCTAAACAAGAGCAGCCTTGCGCCGCAAGCCGCCTCGCATGTTTGGCAAAACCTCATGGGAGAGATCGAAGCATCCGCAGTCGCTAAAGGCCTTAAGAAGCCGAAGTTCAACGCCATCGCATTTACCGCTTCCCATCCTCCCCACGGTGAGCGCGCCGCCTACCTTACCGCTCTTGCGTCGCCAGATAGCTCGACGCGCGACTACGGTGCCCAGCGGTATGGCGAGACGCTGGCCGAATGGCTTCCAACCTTCCTTGACGATCAGATCAAGCTAAACGACTTCGGGGGCAGCGAATACATCATCGCCAACCTCGCGAAGGACGGCTGGACCGCAACTCTATGGAACGCGCGGGGAGAGCTCTACCGAACTCGGGGCAATCAACGTGACCTTGTTCATGCCGTGCAGTTCTACTCCAATGCCATCGCTCTGGATGATAGCCTTGCAATCGCTCATCGCGGACTAGGCCTATCGCTTTTCAAAACCGGTGAAAGAACACGCGGCCAGCAAGCGCTCGCTCGCTATCTCGAACTCGCGCCCGATTCCGACGACGCGAAGATGATCCAAATGATGCTCCCGCAGGAGACCCCTCTATGAATGCTCGTTTTTTTCGCGGCGGTGCCCTCGCCGTCTTCATGTCTCTTGCATGCGCAATGACCCCAGCGAACGCGCACAAGTTAAGGGAGACAGGTCAAACGTTTGTTGTCGCTGATTCCGATGTCACAGTTACTCCATCCAGGGATTGGAATCGCCTGAATGGCAAGGTCGGTAAGCGTACCGAAACATGGACCCTCGATGGCGAACAGCTCAACGACATTACCTTCTTCGGAGGCATCAGGGCGGGCGATCCGCTGGTGAAGGAGCGGAGCAAGAAGCATGAGCCTCTGCCGAAGTTCACCTCCTCCACACTCCTTGTCGAAGTGCCTGAACTGCTCGAAGGTACCTATCGGACCTATAAGGAACTCGCGGCCTTTCGACTTCTTTCGGTCGAGCCGGGTTCCTTCCTGGGTTCGGAGGGGGTCTATTTCACTTATGAATTTACAGACGTCGATCAACTGACAAGGAAAGGCGAAGCGAGAGCCGCGATCATCGAGGGCAGACTCTACATGGTTACGTTCGATGCTCCCCGCCTTCACTACTTCGATCGGACTGTCGCTGATTTCCGCACGCTGGTCGACACAGCGAAGTTGCGATGAGGCAGACGTGGGGCAACGGTCCTCTTGGCATGCCCCAAGACAAAGGAGTTTCACCCATTGGTGTCATTTTTTGTTGGGACCGATTAGCCAACGGGACTTGGCGCTGCGCCAAAGCGGCCTTTCCCATAATTTTAAGAGAATTTAGCGGCTAAACTTTGGAGCGCCGGTAACCAGCCGCGCGCGCCTCTGCCTCGGAGCAGAATACCTCTTCGGCCCGAGTGACCTCATAATACTGCATGCCAGGCATGTGATAGATCCAGTCACCGCGTCGGCCTCTGTTTCCCTTTATCGAGCAACCATGGTGCGCTTGGTCAGGCGCCTGTCGAGCCCGTGGAGGCGATGTGGTTTGCGATTGCCGGGCTGAGGGAGTGGCGATCTCAGCTTTCGCAGTTCGATGATGTTCCGGCAGAACGAACTCTGATCGCCAGATGCCTTGCCTCGCTGATCGCGCACGATCCTCGTGACCAACATAGGCGCTGCTGTAACTGCGAAAGGCAGTCGCCCAGCCGTATTCCACCATGGTGGCCCCGAGCTCGAGGCCATTCGCGTGACAGTGAGCCACCAGGCGTCCGTGAGCATCTATGCTCTGTCCGCGGCAAGTGACGTTGTGGCCCTCGACCAGCGACTGCAACTGGGCGGCGGCCGCTTCACCGCATGCCCACTCTTGCCCATCTCTCGTGCAATTCTGATCGAGCTCCGGCGCATCGATACCCATCAATCGCACCGATGTCTCGGCAATCACCAACGAGTCCCCATCAACCACCCGCGCCTGTCCGGTCAAATCTTGAGCGCTCGCGGGGGCTGCGACTATCAGAAACGTCGCAATGGCAAAGCTACGCATGCATGCCGAACTAGCGCAAAAAGGTGAACGGTCGGTAAGCCGCGAGCCGGCTGTTTATGATTTGAACCCTAGCCCTAACCGCACATCACGGCTGCCGCATTTCGAGCAGCGCAGCCGGCGTTCGACCGCTATGATCTGCTTCGACCATTGCCGCCGTTGACACAGCATGGTGATCTCTAGCGGATCGATGATGGCCAGCCGCTTGCAGGCCCGACAGTCAACCCTGAGGGTATAGCCGTGCCTGCTGAAGTCCGAGATAGTGTCGAGCCGTTTCGAAGTCATGGCTTGCGCCGGATAGCCCAGACGAGCGCTGAGCACGCGGTGATAACGGCAGCGAGGGCCGCAAGAGCGGCCGGATCGAGAATGAGCATGACAACCTTCCGATTCGATGGAAGCTCGCTATGTTCACATTTTGTTCGCTGTAGGAAAGTTCAATCCTACAGTTGTGAAGGCTCGCCCAGCTGGTCGTGGTGATTTGCCACCTGCTCCCATAGAGCCACCGCCTCCGGTGTATTAGTCATCTCAAAGTGTGCGATGCGTTCGGCGATGTACTTCTCGCCGTGCCCGCCATGGTATCGCTCGACCCACAGCGCCAAGGCCCATATCTCTTTCTTCCGAGTGACCACCATCACAAGATCGCCCCCGAAACAGAAACAGCAGCATGCCGCCTGCAGCGACGATCATAAGCAAACCCAATTCGGGTGATCCTGTTCACCAATCCGCCAATCGTTAGAGGTTAGAGCAGCGCGTATGAAACTGAAACCGGGTATTGCAGTGGGACTAGCCATCTGTTCGTTTTGGGTAGCACCAGCACTTGCCCAGGTCGCGCCCGTCGAAAACGAGATTGTCGTCACCGCGCAGCGTTCGGGCGCGCCGATGTGGACCATCGACACACCGACCGGGACTATCATCCTCGTTGGTGAAATCCGCGCGGTTCCCAAGAGCACCCCGTGGCAGCCGGAGCGGCTGAGCGAGGCTACGGGCGAAGCGAGCCGGGTTATGCTTCGCGCGCCGCCCAAGTTTTCGCCCGGCGATGTCTTGCGGCTGATCTTTCGAGGCGGGCGCTTTACCAGGCTGCCGGATGGCAATGTCGCTGCGGACTATCTGAGCGCCGAACAGCGGGCACGGCTTGCCGCTCTAGAAGCCGAGTATGGGGCCAATTACGACCGGCGCAGCTTCCTGATGTCCGCCTTCGACCTACTGGCCCGGCGGCTTGATTTCGATGGCGATACCACCGTCGATGCCACCGAAGTCGTGCGCAAGGCGGCTGACCGGGCCAAGGTGCCGATCGCACGGCCGGAACGGTTTCGCGGCGAAGATCTGCTAGACAATCTCGCCGAGGCGGACCCAGTCAGCCATATCGCCTGCCTGCTCGCAGCGATGTCCGCGACCGAGGCTGGCCAAGCCATCATTAAGGCGCGCGGGGACGACTGGCGCAGGTTCGATGTGCCTGCAGTGATGGCAAACCCGCTCGAGATCGCGCTGGGCACCTGCTGGCCCTGGGCCGACGACGAGCTGGGTGACGAAATCCGCGACCAGTGGACCGGCATGATCGCCGAAGCCGCAACGGATTCTGGAGTCACGCTCGCAGTTGTGCCGCTCCGTATTTTGGCAGAACAGGACGGCGTCCTCGATCAGCTGGAGGAGCGCGGACTCCCGATCGGAGGTCCGGACTGGCGCTGACTGTTAGCGGTAGTCGGAACCCATCGAACTAATAAGCTGCGATGTCGGCAATTGGGCCGCAAGCTGACCGACCGCTTGGGAACATCCTTGCGGTAAGCGGACTTACTTGAGCGACCGAATATATTTAACGATCCTTAGCAGACTGTTCGACTAGAGTTCGGAATAGACCGACGGCTTGCTCGGTTTCTGCAGGATCTGGAGATAAAACGCTGGAGAGCGCCAAACCTCGAATAGCCCACACGAAAAGGCGAACCGTCGCTTTGGTCTGGGCTACGCTCCCCGGGATCCAGCGTATGATGGCTTCGACTGACGCGTGTTCGACACGTTGCTGGGTTGGGATTACCAACGCCGCAAGCTCGGAATCGCTTCGCGAAGCCTGGAGCACCTCAATGACAGCCATACCCGAAGGCTGACTAAAAACTTCCCATAAAATAGGCGGCCATTCTTCGAGGCGCGAAAGGTCGACACCCTGCCGCGCCAATTCTTGATAGTGGCGTTGCTCCTTTTCGTAAACGTAGGTGATGACCTCCGACATTAGCTGCGCACGCGTACTAAAGTGATAGATAATGGACCCGCGGCTCACACCGGCCTCGTCAGCGATCGCTGCAGTGGTGGCTGCCTTATAGCCCTGCTGGTGCAACACAGTCACCGCCGCTTCGATCAATGCAGCCTTCGTTTCCTCAGTGCGTTCCGCCTGAGTGCGGCGTAACCGCGGGGAGGTTGATACGGGTGTAATTGACGGATCCTTTGCATGCAGCGGCGTGTCGCTTAGTCATAGCTGAACCACCGCCAATAGAAATTCCCTTCTCGCTCAACGGTCGCCCTGAGGTCAACTTACTTTCGTTCTTGACAGTAAGTTAATGGAAGCAGATTAGACGCTGTGGATCAGGCTGGGGCCTGAGCAGGAGAGGAAATCGTAATGAGAGCTTTCGGAGCCCTACTTGGCAGCAGCCTGTTGACGATCGCATCGGTGGCCCACGCACAGTCCAATGACGCGCCTTCTAGCGAGACCGACCAAGTCGCGGGCGCCGAAGAGTCCCCCGAAGCTGAGGCTGGAGAAGGCGGCGTTGGGGTAATCGTCGTCACTGCCAATCGCCGCGAAGAGCGTCTGCAAGACGTTCCAGTGTCAATAACGCTGGTTGAAGGGGATCAGCTCACACGGCAGAACGTCAATGCGGTCGAAGACCTCTCGCGTTCCGTACCGGCACTCAGCAACGCCGGACCACCGGGTTTCGGGGCTCTTAGCATCCGCGGGATTGGCGGCCTTTCATTCTCTCGTTCATCCGAAGGCAGCGTGGGCGTCGTCGTTGACGGCGTATCGCTTGCGAACACTTCGACGAACCCGCCACTGCTGTTCGATGTCGCGCGCGTCGAAGTGCTCGAAGGACCCCAGGGAACGCTGTTCGGACGTAACTCGTCGGCTGGCGTGATCAACATCGTCACCAATGCGCCCGACCCTTCCAAAGTTGAAATCATAGCTCATGCTGACATCGGCACGCGCAACAACTATATCGGCCGTGCGGCCGTGAACCTGCCAGTGTCCGAGAACGCTGCCGTTCGCTTGACCGGGTCGTACAGCCAGGATCCTGAGGTTCAGCAGAATCTGTTCGACGGTAGCTATTCGCGCCGAGAAGCAAAGGCTGTTCGCGGTCGCTTCCTCTGGGAATTGACCGGCGACCTCACTGTCAATCTCGCCGCCGACTATACAGATAGCGATGTAGATGGCGGTGCGCCTTGGGCGGTCTACTCCTCCAGTCCAACCAGCCTGCTGACTGCGCGCCTTGCAGCGTGCGGCGTCGACGTCGACCCGGAGAACCAGGTGGGATGCGTCGATCCGAGCATTGTTTCATCTGCCACCAGCTACGGCTTCTCCGGCCAAGTTGACCTTGATATCGGCGGCCCCACTCTCACCTCGATTACTGCGCTTCGGCGCGTCCGTTCAGGCACGGACCAGGATGCCGACAGCACAACCGCCAATCGCCTCTTCCAGTCCGTGAGTGACCGCATCAACAATTTCAGCCAGGAGCTGCGGGTCTCCTCACCGAACAGCGGCGTGATCGAGTACGTCGCTGGCCTGTACTATTTCAAAAGCGACCTCGACGCCGTCACGGTGCAGTCAGGCCAGGTTCTTGCCGATTTGCCGCTGATCGGCGCTTGTCCCTTGCCAGCGCCTGCGCTCTGCGGACTTACTCTGGGTCAGTCGCGGCCCGTAAGCACGAGCACCGAAAGCTCTGCGGCTTTCGGCCAAGCGACAATTAATGCCAGCGATCGGCTTCGCTTCATCCTTGGCGGCCGCAGTGGTCGTGAAGACGTAAGAGCGGCATCGCCAGGTTCGATTACAGTGCCCGGTGCGCTCGCACCGTTCGCACCCTCGACTGCAATCGGTGGCCGGGCGGTCGACACCTATTTCTCGTATCGCTTGGGCGCACAGTACGATGTGACGAGCGACTTCATGGCGTTTGCAACTTATACTCGTGGCTACAAAGGTCCGGCGATCAATGACACGGCAATCAGTCCGGCAACCCCGCTACTGATTGAGCCTGAGATTCCTAAGTCGGGCGAAGTCGGTTTCAAAGCGACCCTGGCCGGCGGCCGGGCTGCACTCAATGCCACCGCATTCTACACCAAGGTCAGCAATTTCCAGGCCCAGTTCTTCGATCCTTCCATTCCGGCGTTTATTTTCGGTAATGCGCCTGAGCTGACCTCGAAGGGCGTATCGGCACAGTTCTTCG
Source organism: Hyphomicrobiales bacterium (assembly GCA_038259455.1). Lineage (GTDB taxonomy): Bacteria > Pseudomonadota > Alphaproteobacteria > Rhizobiales > Rhizobiaceae > CAMYMG01. The sequence continues at coordinate 12,158 of JBBSOT010000078.1, forward strand.
GCCGCCCGGTAAGAGGGCTGACGACCAACTTCGGCGTAACGTATCTTGATGCTGAATATGGCGCCGGTTACCAAATTGCAGACTTCCGAAACGTGGTGGTTAGTGCTGAGGATCGACAGCTTGTAGGCTCCTCGAAGTGGACTGTGGCCACTAGCGCCGAGTACACGACCGCTCTGTCGGGCGCGGTGGACGCCTTCGTTCAGGCCGATATGGTTTACCGATCAAGATCGTTCTCCAACGCCGCCAACGACCCAATTCTATCTACCGAGGGTGCCGCGATTTTTGGTGGGCGCGTTGGCGTCCGCACGAGCGACGATAAGTTCGGCGTGTCAGTCTTTGCCCGCAATATCTTCGATACTTTCAGGGCTTCGACACGCTTCGCCACGCCGATTGCGGCGCAGCAGCTCGATCCACAGTCGTTCTCGCAGTTTGTTGGGCCTGAAGGCAATCGCGTCGTCGGGCTGTCGCTTGACGCACGTTTCTGACCACTGACCTGTCTCACACTCAAGGACCTGCCGTATGAACACCGTTGACCGAGATAATAGCCAGTGGACCCTTTCCCGTAGGCAAGCCATGAGCGGGTCTATCGGCCTGTCCGGCGCGCTGGCGCTAGGCGCAGCCAGAACAACCGCAGCGAGTCCGGCTGTCGAACGGACGGTGCCCTTGCCAGGTGCATTCCTGTGGGGCACCGCTTCCGCAGCCCACCAGATCGAAGGCAACAACGTCAATTCCGACTTCTGGCTGGCCGAGAATGCGAAACCGACGCTCTTTCGAGAGCCATCGGGCGATGCCTGCGACAGCTATCATCGCTATGATGAGGATGCTGCGCTCGCAGCCGAGCTCGGCTTCAATGCACATCGGTTCGGGATCGAATGGGCGCGGATCGAACCTGAGCCCGGCCAATTTTCCGAAGCCGAGCTCGATCACTACATCCGCGTACTCGAATCTTGCCATCGTCGTGGGCTCGCCCCCATGGTGACCCTGAGTCACTGGACGGTTCCGCGCTGGTTCGCGGCTCGCGGTGGCTTTGAGAACCCAGAGAGCCCAGAACTATTCGAACGTTTCGCAGCAAAGGTCGGTCAACGCCTTGGTTCGCTGATGAGCGCTGCAACCACGTTCAACGAATGCAACATCGGCCGCCTCGCGCGTATCTTGTTCAACTTGGATTCGCCGCAAGCACAAGCCGGCGTCAAAGCGATGCTCGAGGCTTGCGCGAAGGCCACTGGTAGCGACCGATGGGCGAATGTTCTTTTCGGAGATCCAGCTAAGTCCGAAGCCAATATGGTTGACGCGCACCGGCGATCGGTTGCGGCGCTCAAAGCCGGGTCAGGCGACTTCCCTGTCGGCCTGACGATCAGCATGCAGGCGATCGAGGGTGTCGGCCCGGATCATAAAGCTGCTGCCGTTGCTGACATGCTATATGGACCGTGGCTGGACGCGGCGGACGTTTGCGACTTTGTCGGGGTGCAGACCTATACTCGCCTCCTTGTCGACGCGAACGGTCTGCAGCCGCCCGCCGCCGAAGCGGAAAAAACCGCAGCGGGCTACGAGTTCTACCCGCAGGCCCTGGGGGACACTGTGCGATTTGCCGCTGAGCGAACGGGCAAGCCGATCTACGTCACCGAGAACGGGATCGCGACCGATGATGACAGCCGTCGGGTCGCCTATATCGACGGAGCTCTAGCCGCCCTCAGCCAAGCTAAGGCAGATGGCGTCGACGTGCGGGGATATTTCCACTGGTCCCTGCTCGATAATTTCGAATGGACTGCAGGTTACACTCAGAAGTTCGGGCTAGTTGCGGTCGACCTGAAGACATTCAAGCGAACGCCTAAGGAGAGTGCCCAACATCTCGGAGCGCTCGCGAGACAGATAGGCTCGCTATGAGGTTCGCTTCGCTCGTGGTGCTCACGGCAATCAGCGTTGCGATGCCCAGTACCGCCAAGGAGAGCCCGATGCGCTACGAAGTACCGGAAACCGTATCGCCCGAGGCAAAGGCGGCGCTTAAGCAGGCTTACGATTTTCTAAGTCAGATCGCCCAAGCTCCGCAAAGCTCGCCTGTGACCGACGAGGACTGGGATGAGCGAAATGTCAGAGCAGAGGCCGTCCTCGGTCCGATGGTGGCGGCACATGCCGAGGCACTAGGGGTCACAGTGAAGGAAGGCACGATCGGCGGAGTCCGCGTCCTGCGGATCACACCTTCCGGCTACACTCCGCGAAGCCGCACTCTGCTTTACGCGCACGGCGGCGGGTACGTTCTATTTTCTGCTCGTACATCATTAACCGTCCCGGCTTTGATGGCCGTCGCCAGCGGCGATGAGGTCATTTCGATCGACTATACACTGGCGCCGCGCGGCAATTGGCAAACTGCAACCGATCAGGTGATAGCGGTTTATCGCGGCTCTTTGGCTTACCGGCAGCCGGATCAGATTGGCCTTCTCGGGGATTCCGCCGGCGGCGGGCTTGTGGCTGGCGCGGTTTTGAAGATGCGCGACCTACAAGTGCCGTTGCCAGGCGCGTTATATCTCCTGTCGCCTTGGTCCGATGTCACCGAGGCTGGCGATAGCTATAGCACCCTCGCAGCCGCCGATCCCTCGCTCAATGCGGAGAGCCTGGAGTGGGGAGCCAACGCATACGCAGCACCCGCGGATCAGAAGAACCCGTACGTGTCGCCGATTTACGGCGATTACTCCCAGCCCTTCCCGCCGACTCTGATACAGGGCGGAACGCGCGAGATCTTCCTCAGTCATTTCGTGCGCCATTATCAAGCGATCCGCGGCGGCGGCCACGTCGCCGTGCTCGATCTGTACGAAGGGATGCCGCACGTCTTTCAGGCGCTCGCACCGAGTATTCCGGAAACGGCTGTCTCTATGGAGCGGGCGGCCGAGTTCCTCGATGCGCATCTAGCCGAACGCTGACCTGCGGGGCACTAAGACGTGATAGCCTCACCCGCCGAACATCCACTGCCGCCCGGCCGGGGACGGCGAGTCTTCGCGGCGATCGGTTACCTAGTGCGCGGCATAAAGGCTCTGCCAACGCCCTTGCGCGAACGGGCACTCGACTCCTTGACGGGCGGCCTCAGCACTGCTTTGCCTCCCTTTCCCGATGTGCTTCGGTTAGTCGAAGCTGCGGGGGGCATTCCAGACGGCAAGTTGTGGCAAGATCATCTCCTTGCAGATCACCCAGCGATGCGCGCAGTTCGTCTCCGCGAAGTGGCCGAGGACGGAAGCGGGCGTGTTCGCGCCCGCCTTTACCTACCTCCCGAAGACGCGCCTAAGCCTGCTGCGGCGTTGGTGTGGGTGCATGGCGGCGCCTTCGTACTCGGCAGCCTCGATGCGAAGGAAGCGCACTGGTTGGCGATGGAGCTCGCAGCGGACGGTATTCCGGTCCTCTCGGTCGACGATCGGATGTGCATCGGAGGCGTTCATTACCCCGACCCGCTCGAGGATGTGTTGAGCGCCTGGCGTTGGACGATAGCCCATTGCGATGAACTGGGCGTCGACAAAACGCAACTGCACCTTGGCGGCGGAAGCGCAGGCGGATGCTTGGTGGCCAGCGCGGTCCTTAGGTTGCTGGATGCAGACGAACAGCTTCCCGCTTCGCAGATCCTCGCCTATCCGGTCCTTGAAGGATGTCTACCGCCCCCAACGCCGGAAATGGCAGCCGAGCTGGCGGCCACGAAGCTGCCGTCTGACGCTTGGGTCGCCGAGATGTTCGCCAACTGGTCCGGCGCGGCTGATGACCGCCACCCGCACGTCGCCCCAGCGTGTGGTGATCCCGAGGGGCTGCCTCCGACCTACGTACTCACGTGCGGACGCGACGCACTTCGCCGGAGCAGCGAACCCTATGCGCAAAGGCTGTCGGATGCCGGTGTCGCGGTGTGGCACGACATACTGCCCGATGCC
>JBBSOT010000079.1:0-15903 GCA_038259455.1 Hyphomicrobiales bacterium
ACGCCGCACCAGTTTCCGGGCCGCGCTCCAGTGCAATCCTGAAGCTGGGATCGTGCCGCAAGGCGTTCGCGTCATTGCCGTCTTCATAACCAGCTCCGATCATCATGATCCGGAAACGGATGATCTCGCACAGGCTATGCCGAACTCTCGCCGGATCGCGGGGATCGCACAGGCAATCGGCAAGCCGCTGCGCCAGCCCCGCCTTGCGCTCGATCTCGCGCAGCAGCGTCAGTCCTGCGTCGGAGCTCATGTCTGCGCCGTCAAATCCAAGCAGGATCGGCTTGCCATTGAGGGGTGACAGACGGGGCGTGGAGCACGTAGATTGGACCATGGCGGAGGTCGTCCTCTCAAAAGCTGCATGTTTGGCGGTAGCGCCGAAAAAATAAAGGATTTCAGACGGTTACGATACCTCCGCCGCCTTCTCGTGAATTATCCGGGTTAGGATCGCGGCACGGATTTAGTCTCCGCAACCTGCCGGCCGAAGTCACGCGCGGAGAGGCGTTGGCCAAGTAACTTCACACAATGCATCTTCGTTTTGACGCGGCTTCTGCGGTGGTACCCGGTCACCTGTCGCCACATTGCGCGACCCAGATACTTTGAAGATCGGACGGCTTCGTTGAGTGCTCGCGCTCCCGGTGTGTCAGGCTTCCACATCTTGGCGTTCTTGCGCGGCGGGATGACGGCATGTGCGTTACGCGCCGCAATCGCATCATGGCATTTGCGCGTGTCGTAGGCACCATCCGCTGTGACACTCCCGAGGTCATGATCTGCAGGGATCTGGTTGAGCAGATCAGGCAACATGGGTGCATCGCCAATGCCGCTGCTTGTGACCTCGATGGCGCGGATCTCCAGCGTTCCCTCATCAATCCCCCCTCTCGGCAGCATCTTACAGATGCGCCTGCCGGGCAGTGAATGTGGATCTTGCGCCACAGGCGGCGTTTTGGCCCAACATGCTTACGGGCATTCCATTCCCCTTCGCCCTCAGCTTTGATGCCTGTGCTATCCACTGCCCGGCAGGGTATTGCGCAGCAATGTCCCGAGAGGGGATCAGAAGGTGCAGCGGCCCTGCGGAGCCCTTGTACGGAATGGCAACAGACAGCGTTCTCTGACGGCGACATAGGGTGCTGAAGTCTGGCACTGACCAGTCCAGTCCGACAAGTCTCAACAAGCTCTCTACAAACCCAGTCGTCTGCCTCAAGGGCAAACCGAAAAGAACCTTCAGGGTCAGGCAGGCTTGAATGGCCCCATCGCTGTAAGCCTGTTGGCGGCCCCGCCGACCAGAAGGCGCTGCCTCCCATGTCATCCCAGGGTCAAACCAGATCGAAAGCGATCCCCTGTTCTTCAGCGAAAGGTTGTACTCCGCCCAGTTCCGGGTCTTGTACGTCGTCGGTGTCCAGCTGCTCATAGCAGTCCGATAACACGCTGGATCCAGGCAGTGAATCCTTCAGGACGCGATTTGTGCATGTATGGATGCCCCCGTTGGTGCAAGACATTTTTGAACGGTTCGAGCGTGTGATCGGGTCGTCTAATCGCAGCCAGAATTGCAAGCATTTTCTTTGCACCCCCGGTCATTGGACGGCTGGAGGTCGGTCTTCAGGTCATATGCGAGCCCAATGCGCTTTAGGCTCCGAGTGCGCGTCTTTGAAACGTTTGCCGGGTCAGGGTCGTCTTCGCGGTCGACACGTCGGTCGCCGCATGATGGGTCTTCGCGGAGGAGCCTTCCAATGTGCGAAACGCACTCGGCTGTTTTAGCTGGTGCAACCCGATCAGCGGAATGGCTCGACCTACGTCCCGGCAGGGACGCCTTGGCGCGCTCGCGGCTTGAGCGCTATTGGTGAAGTGTCAGGCTGCGACCTTTGCGACCCGCACGAACGAGGTGTCGGCCCGGAGCATTGCATGCATTATAACAGCGAGTTTTCGGGCCACCGCGACGGCAGCGCGCTTGAAGCCGATGCGCTCCTTGAGTTTCAGCCCCCATGTCCGCAGGTCGCTGTCGGCACGGCTGCGGGTCAGAATGACCATTGCCGCCTCATAGAGAAGGCTTCTCACATGGCGGTCGCCGCGCCGGGATATGTGACCATCGTAGTCGACTTCCCCGGATTGGTATCGCCGGGTGGTCAGGCCCAGCCAAGCCCCGACAGAGCGGGACCTTCGGAAGTTGTCAGGGTTTTCGATGGCCGTCACGAATGCGGTTGCCGTGATCGCTCCGACGCCAGGGATCGACATAAGAAGCTGGCATGCCTTCTCCTGGCGCGCCTGCGCGACGAGCTGCCGACCAAGCTCGACGGACTGAAGGCGCGTTGTGCGCCAAGCCTCCAAAAGCGGCAGCATGATTTCGGAAAGCCCGGGATGATCAGCGAGCAGTCGGCGGACATTTCTTTCGAAGTTGCTGCCCTTACCGGCAGGAACAACCAATCCGAAAGTCTTCATCAAACCCCGGATCTGGTTGGAGAGTGCGGTCGTGATCCGGACCAAGTGGCGCCGAGCCGCCACCAGCGTCCGGGTCAACATGCTGTCGAAGCCTTTCACTCGCACCTCACGGAAAAAACCGACTTCCGCAAGATGGGCCAGGCCATCAGCGTCATTCGCATCAGTCTTGTTCGGCGCCATGTCGAGCGCGGCCTTGGCGTGGCGCGCATCGATGCAGATCGCAGGCAAGCCTTCCGAGCAAAGCGCATGGTAGAACCACACCGACAAGGGGCCGGTCTCGAACACAACTCGTTTGGCGAACGACGCACGCTTGCGCACCAGCTGGGCAATGACCGCCGGATCCGAGGCGCATTTCCCGCGCCAGATGCGCTGCCCATCACGTCGGATCGAAACTGCCGTCTCTTTCATCGACACGTCGAGACCGATATACTCTTCCATGGCTGTTCTCCATCAGATGCTTGGGCCCGGCTTCCAGCCGTGAGCCCGTATTTCCATCTTATCGGGGAACAGCCACCCTCCAAGTCCGACCGGTCGTTAGGGCGACTCGCTCCCGCGATTACTCCATGTGCGGTCATGTATCAGGCCTTTTTCTGCGGCACTGACATGGCCGCTGGCCGAAATGGCGATGCGCGGATCAGAAGCATATCAACAAACCGAGCTCGTTGGCTCCTGCACAAAGACTGCTTTATCTGACCCGGATCTGGTCGATCCTTTGCCCTTACTGTTCAATGACCTCCTCACACCCCCGACGTGCCGGGACGGATTGGCAAACGCGGTGCGCTTAGATCATTTCCGCCACCGGGTTCCGGTAGTCTTCTTGTTTCGTCATCATGGCCCAGAGGCCACGCGCCATCTTGTTCGCCAGCGCAATCGCAGTGACCATGCGTGGCTTGCGGGTCAAAAGGCGTTTCAGCCAGCCGTTTTTCGGCGTATCGAACCGCTCGACAGCCTGAAGAACGGCCATGGCGCCGGACGCCAGAAGCGTACGGATGTCACGCTGTCCCATCTTCGAAGTCTTCCCGAGCCTTGCCCTACCGCCCGTCGAGTGCTGTTTTGGCACGAGCCCAAGCCAGGCAGCAAAATCGCGGCCCCGCTTGAAGGTGGCCAAGTCAGGTGCAAAGGTCTCGATCGCCAAAGCCGTGACAGGACCGACCCCAGGCATGGTTTGCGCCCGACGCACCAGATCGGCTTCTTTGGCAGCGCGCTTCATTCTTCCATCAAGCTCCGCGACCCGAGCGGTCAGACCATCAATCTGTTCCAGATACATCTGGCCAAGCTCCCGAACCTCGTCGGGAAGCTCGGTGTTATCATCTGCGATTGCGTCCGCGAGACGCTTGAGGTGGGCAGGCCCTCGCGCCGCAACCAAGCCGTGCTCAGCGAGATGCCCACGCAAGGCGTTGATCATCTGGGTGCGCTGGCCAACGAACATCTGCCGTGTGCGAAACAGAATCGCGCGGGCCTGCTGATCTTCCGTCTTCACGGCGACAAAGCGCATAGTCGGACGCAATGCCGCCTCAACGATCGCCTCAGCATCAGCCACGTCGTTTTTCTGGCGCCTGACGAACGGCTTCACATAGACTGGCGGGATCAGACGGACTTCATGCCCCAGCTTCTCCAAATCCCGGCCCCAGCCGTGCGCCGTCGCACAGGCTTCCATGGCAACAACGCTTCGCGGGTGCTGCGCAACGAAAGTCAGCAGCTGAGCTCGGGAAAGCTTCTTTCGAAAGACAACAGACCCGTCGTGACGCGCCCCGTGTAACTGGAAGACCCGCTTCGCCAGATCGATCCCGATAATGGTAACTTCGGTCATGGATGCTCTCTCCTTCTGTGATGCCTTCAACAAACATCACCTTGGCACATTACGATGCCGTCGGGAGGGGGCATCCATGCCATCAACAAAGCCGTCAGCAAGCAGAACCAAGGGAAAAAATGCGATTGAGTCAGGACGTAGCTGCCGTTCCCTCACTAAGCGCAACCCCGTTGCAGCCCGCGAATGGACGCTTCAGTCGCCACCGACGTTCCGGCCTATCCAGGGGGAGCATGCATCCTTTCCGGCGAGCCGGGTAAGATGACGTTCCATGTCGGCAAGGGCATCGTGCCCGATCGCTGCTTCCATCTCCCGGTGCAGGTTCTCAAAGATCGCCTCGCCCGTCTGCATGACTTCTTGGCCGCGCGCCGTCACCGACAAAAACTTTCGGCGGGCGTCATCCGTATCGTCTGTTCTGTTGACGTAGCCCTGCTGTTCCAGCGCGGTGATCGTCTTGGCGGCTGCCTGCTTACTGACCCCGGTGCGATACCCAAGCTCTGTCGCATTCACTGCCCCGTCCGCGATGGCGCGCAGCGCGAAATCATGTACCGGACGGAAATCAGGATAACCACGGCGCGCAAGCTCTGCCGTCGCCGCATCGGCAAGGCGGCGGAAGGACGCGAGCAGCAGGAGGGCGAAGTCGGCACCTTTGCGAGACATTTCTTCTTTTACACACCACGCGCGCAGAATGACAAACCCGTTTCCGGTTGGGCTTGAATTAGACATTCGGGTTGTCTAGATAGACAACCTAGTTGTCAAAAGGAATTCCGCTATGAAGATAAATGCTCCAGGCGCCACTTTCGCCGGCGTAAGCCATCACCGTATTCCGGTGAACGACACGACGTTGCATGTCGTCACGGCCGGAGACGAGGGGCCTCCGATCTTGCTGGTACATGGCTTTCCGGAGACGTGGTGGACTTTTCGCGGCCTCATTCCGCGCCTCGCCGCCCGCCACCGGGTCGTGGCCGTCGATCTGAGGGGGTTCGGAGATTCCGATCTTGCTGACGACACTTTCGACAGCAGCAGAGCGGCCAAAGACCTCCAGAGCCTGATCGAGACGCTTGATATCGGTCCCGTTCACCTCGTGGGGCAGGACATCAGCGGCAGCACCGTCGTCCGACTGGCAGCGGGCGCACCACATCTCGTCACGACGCTGACCGCTATCGAAATGGGTCTCGCCGGATTCGGCCTCGAAGCACTGGCCGACCCCTCCAAAGGCGGCTCGTGGCATATCGGAGTTCTTGCGGCACCGGGCGTGGCATCGTTGCTCCTTCAGGGGCGGGAGCGGCCTTTCATCGCAGATTTCATGATCCGACCGATGTCTGCGTTTCCGGAATCGCTGACCGACGTCGACTTGGCGGAGTTCGCCCGGACGTTCAGCCGGCCGGACGGATGGTCGGGCGCGTCGGCCCTTTACAGGTCAATGCTCGCCGAAGGCGAAGAGATCAGGGCAATCGCCGGGGCCGGGGGCGTGGCGCAGCCGGTCTTTGCGATAGGGACGTCGGTCGGCGACTTCACGGCGCAGTCCATGACGCACTTCTCGCGCGGGGCGATGACTTCGCGTATTCTCGACAACGTGGGTCATTACGCGGCATTGGAAGCGCCAGAGGCCATGGCGGCCGCAATCGAGAGCTTCATAGAAGCCGCGCGGCCGTCAGTAGGAGCCTGATTTCGGACAAATAGTTTCGTAGCAACATGAGTTGAAACTGCGGGCTCTAGCGAGATGGTGTCGGCTGTGCTGGTAACTTCGGGACTGGCTTTGGTCCGTGTAGGAAGATCCACCATGCGGTGGTTTGCGAAGCCAACCCAAAGGGCGAAATCAGGACCTTGGCAAAGCAAGCTATGTCGGACCCAATCTTGAAGCAAACGATGACCACGCCGCCGGACCAGTGAATGTCAGATCATCTGGATCGCAGATGCCGCTTGGGTGACGCCCCAAACATTCGCTTATATTCCCGGCTGAACTGTGACGGGCTCTGGTATCCGACTGCGTAGGACACGGACGTGACCGGCATGCCAGTTGTGAGGCGCTTTTGCGCATCCAGAAGCCGAACATGACGCTGGTAGGCGAGAGGGGTAAATCCCGTCACGGATTTGAAGTGGCGGTGGAACGATGTCAGGCTCATACCGGCCACCGCTGCGATGTCACTGACCTGCATCGGTTCCAGCGCGCCCGCGCAAATTCGCTCGGCCGCCCTTCGGATGGCCGCGACATGACCCTGTCCTTCTGCAATCCGGCGCATCGTACCACCGAGCGGGCTTTGCAGCAGACGATAGAGCAGTTCCCGCTCCGCAAGAGGAGCCAGGATCGGGGCGTCTTCGGGCTTGGTCATCGCGAGGCGAAGAAGCCGCGCCATGCCGTTGCGGATTTCAGCCGTCGCGGTGCCGACCGTAAAGGCAGCCGCGTCGTCGCGCGGAGATTTCGGCATGTCGCGCAAAATCGCTGCGACTTCACTGGCATCAAGCGTCAACCCAACCCCAAGATAAGGCGCATCGGGCGAGGCGGTGGTCACCTCATACCGGAATGGCAGGCCCAGGATCGACACGGCGCAGTCGCCTGGCCCGAGGTCGTAGATGCCACCGGCGATCCTCATCCGCTTTTCCCCTTGCAAAACAAGGTAGAACTTCGGTGCGAAGAGCGACGGCTCACTGCCGGTGGGCCTGACACCTGACCAGAGTTCAAGTCGCGGAACGGCAGTTGAGGCACCCGCGCATTGCAGGCCCGCCTGGCGCACGAGGGCTTCAGTGATTGCGTTGTCCAACATGAAGTTCAAATAGTCGTTTGGCAGGATCAGGCAAGTCTCAGGCAGGATCACGGCGGCAATCGTCCCCTTTGCACCGATATGATGAGTGTCAACACAGGAGAACACTCATGACCGACACTTTGAATGCTTTGATCACAGGCGCGAACAAGGGGATCGGTTTCGCCATCGCCCGCCAGCTTGGCGAGCGCGGTTACAGGATTTGGCTGGGATGCCGCGACGCGGAACGCGGGAAGCGCGCGGCCGCCGCGCTGACGGCGGGGGGCATTGCGGCAGTGGCGATCGTAATCGACGTCACCGACGACGCCAGCGTCCACGCGGCGGCCGAAACCCTGTCGGGTCAGCTCGACGCGCTGGATGTCCTCGCAAACAATGCCGGGATGCATTACGGCTTCACACCGCCGACGGCAGAAGAGCCAGTAGCTCAGATCGCCAACATGTTCGAAGTCAACGCGCTTGGCGCGGTGCGTGTCACGCAGGCTTTCCTGCCGCTGTTGCGCCAGGCTCCGGCTGCCCGGATCGTGATGATGAGCAGTGGCTTGGGATCTGTATCGGCGACGATGGACATGACCAGCGAGAACTGGACGGTGCCGATGGCGGGCTATTGTGCCTCGAAGGCAGCGCTCAACATGTTCACGGTCAAGTTTGCCAAGGATCTCGCGCCGACAGGGATCAAGGTCAACGCCGCCGACCCCGGCCTGACCGCCACCGATCTGACGGGCGGTATGGGAGACCGGACGCCGGAAGAGGCCGCGCGGGTTGCCGTTGCCCTCGCGACGCTGGGTCCGCTCGGTCCGACAGGCGGCTTCTTTCGGGATGTGGCGCTGGATGACGGTTTAGCGCGCCATATGTGGTAATCTGCCAGCCGGTCCGGATTCAGGATGATCAAAACGCATAGTCCTTGCATTGGGCCGGGCAGTCGAAAACCGGTCGTTCTCTGGAATGCTCTCTGAAGAACGGCCAATCTGTCGATCAGAATATTTCCCCTATCGGCAGTTTCTAATCGATGCCGATACGGTGTTCAGGTATCCGACAGGCGAGAACGCCCGGAAAATCAGCCTGGGTTTTGATGGGCAGTCTCTAAGGCAGGCTGAACGCTGATCATCTGCGACTGGTATGTCTCTTGCAGATGAGTCAGGAACGCGCGCACAGCGGGGTTGGCGCGGCGGCTTTCCGGCCAGAGCGCAGTGACGTTGTGCCGTTCGACCGCGAAATCGGCAAGCACCGGAACCAGCTCGCCCCGGGCAACGTAGGGCTGAGCGATGAAGGTCGCGGCCATGCCGATGCCGCCGCCTGCGACGAGCATTGCGATCAGCGCCTCGCTCACATCGACCAGCAAGCCTGAGGGCGGTAGAATCTCGATCTCACGCTTACCGATCTGGAAGAGCCAGCGCATGGCCTGACCTGTGGTCTGATAGCGGAGGTTCACCGTCTCATGCCCGTCCAGATCATCCGGGTGCATCGGCATGCCCCGCGCCGCAAGATAGGACGGGGACGCAAAGCAGCAGAGCCTATGCGGTGCGAGCTTGCGCGACAGCAGCCGGGAATCCGCGAGCTCGCCGATCCGCACGGCGACGTCGATCCCGCCTCCGATGAGGTCGACGACGTGGTCGTCGAGCCGCAGATCAACTTTTACGTTGGGATAGAGCCTGCGGAATGTGGGCAAGGCAGGGGCGATCACATGTATACCGATGGGTAGCGGTGCCGCGACCCTCAAAGGTCCCGCAGGCTCCGAACGGGCGGAAAGGGCCATCTGCTCGATCTCTATCGCCACATCCAGCAGCCCGAGCGCGCTCGTGCAGCGCCCGGCCTTCAGGTGTGAGTGTGAGCGACCGCGTTGTCCGGGTGAAGAGCGACACCCCAAGCTGTCCCTCCAGCCTCTGCACGCTTTTGCTGACAGCGGACGGTGAAATCGACAGGGACTTTGCCGCCGCCGTGAAACTACCCAATGATCCCGCGCGCGCAAACGCGATCAGCCCCGTCAGTCGTTCTAAGCCGATCTGTTCCGTCATGGCATTATTAATGTGCCTTTAGGCTTTATTATCAACTCCAATCGCTTTTGCTATGTTTCTTCCAACGAGATTCCTCAATGGAGAAAACTGATGAGCAACACGATGAAAGCGATCCGCCAGCATGAATTCGGTGGCCCCGAAGTGCTGCGGTACGAAGATGCGCCGATGCCCGGGCTGAAAGCAGGAGAGGTGCGCATACGCGTTCACGCGATCGGCCTCAATCCGCCAGACTGGTACCTGCGCGAGGGCTACAAAACGCTGCCTCCAGAATGGCAGCCGCAGGTGTCGTTCCCCGTTATCGTGGGTACGGACGTTTCAGGGGTTGTCGAAGCGGTCGCCGATGATGTGGAGGGCTTTGTCGTCGAAGACGAAGTTTACTCAATGATCCGCTTTCCTGTGGGTCTCGCGGGCGACAGCAGAGGCTATGCCGAATATGTCACAGCACCGGTATCAGACGTCGCGCTAAAGCCGGTTGGCATCGACCACATCCACGCCGCCGGGGCACCGATGTCGCTGTTGACCGCGTGGCAGTTCATGATCGAGCTGGGGCATGACGAGGCGAACCCGCTTCAGCCTAACCGGCACGAGCCTGTCCCGCTGAAGGGGAAAACCGTCCTTGTGAACGGTGCCGCAGGGGGCGTCGGTCATTTCGCGGTGCAGATCGCCAAATGGAAGGGCGCGCATGTGATTGCCGTTGCGTCGGGCCGACATGAGGCGCTTTTGCGCGACTTGGGCGCGGACGAGTTCATCGACTACACCAAGACGACGCCGGAGGATGTCGTCCGCGACGTCGATCTCGTCATCGACGGCGTGGGCGGCCCCAGCACCGGACGATTTCTGAAGACATTGAAGCCAGGCGGGGCGCTGTTTCCGATTTATCCCCTGGGTTTCGATGGCGCTGAAGAAGCGGAAACGCGGGGTGTAACCGTCTCCGCAACGCAGGTCCGGTCGAACGGCGATCAACTCGAACAAGTAGCGCGTCTGCTCGATGACGGAACGCTGCGCGTCGTGATTGACAGCACCTTCCCGCTTGTCGATGCGCGTAAGTCTCATGAGCGCGCCGCCAAAGGGCATATTCAGGGCAAGATCGTACTGACTGTGCGCTGAATGCTGGATCACAACGAAGCGATACTCCTTCCCCCGCCGGAAGTGTCAGCGGCACCGGACCAAAGGAAAGCAAGATGACCGAAGATGCAAAACTGCGCCAAGGTACGACAGCCTGGTTTGAGATGGTCGGAGCGCTGCTCTGCGAAGCCGCCATGAAGGCCTGTCTCTCACCGACCCTCAACCTGTCGCTGGTCGAGCGCTACACCGACGGCGTCACGCTGCCGGGTGGCTCCGTTCAGGGCCTGCGGTTCGACATTCGTGGCGGCGTACCGTCGTTCAGGGTGGGGGTCAGTTCGGACGAGCGGGCGGACGCGACCATTCATGTAACCGCTGCGGCTGCGCGAACACTGAACAGTATGCGCAGCACCGACCCGGACTATCCAACCATAGTCAACGGGTACCTCGCTACCGGAGAGATGCGGGTGGACGGGGATATCACACCGTTTGGCGCGTGGTTTTCCGAGGTCCACGACCCGATCGTGGACCGTACTGCCAATTTCCACACCGCCCATTTTCCGATTGAAGATTAAGGAAGACCAACATGACTGAACGAAAGAACACGTCAATCAACCGGGAGCCGGACAGGCGCACTGTGATGCTGACTGGAACAGCCGCACTAGCGGCACTTGCGCTGCCGCTGACGGCAACCGCGCAAACCAACCAACCTATTAACGGAGACATGACCATGGGAACTTTCACCACCAAAGACGGCACGAACATCTTCTACAAGGACTTGGGCCCGAAAGACGCGCAACCGATCGTGTTTCATCACGGCTGGCCACTCAGCTCGGATGACTGGGACAACCAGATGCTGTTCTTCCTGTCGGAAGGCTACCGGGTTGTCGCCCACGACCGTCGCGGCCACGGACGCTCGGATCAGACCGATACCGGCAACGAAATGGATACCTATGCGGCAGATGTAGCCGATCTTGCCAGCCTGCTGGAACTGCGCGATGCGGTCCATATCGGCCACTCGACGGGTGGCGGTGAAGTTGCCCGCTACGTTGCGCGGGCCGAGCCCGGCCGGGTCGCCAAAGCCGCCCTGCTGGCGGCGGTGACGCCGATCATGCTCAAGACCGATGCCTATCCCAAGGGACTTCCGATGGAGGTCTTCGATGGCTTCCGTGCTGGTGTTGCCGGTAATCGTGCCCAGTTCTATCTCGATATTCCGTCGGGACCGTTCTACGGCTTCAACCGCCCGGATGCGGAGGTCAGTCAGGGTCTTATCAACAACTGGTGGCGTCAGGGCATGATGGGTGGTGCAAAGGCACACTACGATTGTGTCGCCGCCTTCTCGGAAACCGATTTTACCGAAGATCTGAAGGCAATGACTGTCCCGACCCTGATCATGCACGGCGAGGACGATCAGGTCGTTCCCATCGACGCATCAGCGCGTGAGGCGATCAAGTTGCTGCCGAACGGTACCTTGAAGACGTATGAAGGCCTGCCGCACGGCCTCTTCGCGACGCACCCTGAGGTAATCAACGCCGACCTGCTGGCGTTCATCCAGGGTTGATTCCGCGCACGTCCTTGCCGGGCTGCATCAGTGGCCCGGCAAAATGCGATATTTTCGTCGTTGGACATGGCTTACTCGGACTGTAGTGTCCCCAAGCCCGAGACATCAGCGGGCAGACAATAATCCTTCAGCGAGGAGGCGAAACGCCACTTGCGCCTTGGGTAAAGTCTGTGATGGATCCTCGCTGGCGGCAACCCAGAGTGCTGCGTTCAGCGCGGCTCCGTTGAGAAGGCGCGACGCCGCCTCGATATCGACCGGCCGCAGGATGCCATCGGCCAGCAATTGTGTAACCGCTTCCCGCGTCGCATCAAGGCAGCGGTTCTGGCTCGGCCATTGCGACGGGTCGCCAAGGAAAGCAGGGCCGTCGAGCAGCACGATGCGCTGCACCTCCGGGTCGAGCGCCATCTCGATATAGGCGCTGCCTTCCGCCAGAAGCCCGTCCCAGAGCGTTTCGGTTGCGCCCGCCTCGGCACGGGCGCGCGCTGCCATTTCCGCGTCGATCTGATCTACCACCGCCGCCAGCAATCCGCGCTTGTCCCCAAAATTGTGGTAAAGTGCGCCGCGCGTCAGACCAGCGGCAGCAGTCAGGTCGTCCATCGAGGTCTTGGAAAATCCCCTTTTGGCAAAGGATGTGCGGGCCGATGCCAGCAGTTTGACCCGTGTTTCCTCCATCATCGCGGCGCGTGTCCTTCGGGCCATTGCTGCCTCCATTTGGAATACGGTTCGTATGCGTATTGACATACGCACTGTATGTTCTTATTCGTCACATACGGCACGTATATAGAATATTGTGTGCCGATGAAAGCCCAACGCAGAATCTGCGTCGGTACTCCCCTAATTCTCGCAATCGCCCGAATCCTCCGGGCAGAAAGGACCACCTCATGGCACATAGCCAGCCAATCTTTCCTAAGAATCGCCACGCACTTTACGAGGCGCATGAATACTCCCCTGCGATCCGGTCAGGCGATCTGCTGTTTGTCTCTGGGCAAGTTGGCAGCTGCGAAGACGGTACACCCGAGCCGACCTACGTTGGACAGGTATCACGTGCTTTCTCCAATCTTGAGTCGGTTCTGGCGGCCGCAGGGTGCAGTCTGGACGACATCATCGACGTCACCAGCTTTCATACGGACCCCGAGGCGCAGTTTACCGAATTCATGGTTGAAAAAAAGCGGGCCTTTCCGAAAGCCCCCTATCCTAACTGGACCGCCGTCGGCGTGAACTGGCTTGCGGGCTTCGATTTCGAGATCAAGGTCGTGGCTCGCATTCCTGCTGAATGATCAAGCGGCCGGGCGCTGGATCTGCGCGCCCGGCCGGATGACATCCGGTGACTTTAGAGGAGAGGTCTTTCAATAAAATTGCCGTATTTGAATCTATTGTTTTTGGCTTGCTAGGCAACGGCATGTACGGGCCTGGCATTGTTTGGAGGGGTAGCCTGATCGTTGTCGGTGCGTCGCCAAGGCGCTCACCCGTTCAGGGAGAGCGCCTTGCCGCGGTCTGTAACCCTTCGACAAGCCCGTCAAAGACTACACGACAGACGGTGCTTGTTTTCAAATTCTCATGCATGACGACCCATAGCCCAAGGTTGATCGAAACCTCGGCGGACAGGACCGGGATTAGGTCTGGCTCGCGTTGCGCAATCTTAACCTGACACAGACCAATACCGAACCCTGCTCTGATCGCCGCCAGTTGTGCCACATCGCTGTCGGTGCGCAATGCAAAGGCCGCACGGTTCAGCGCAGGATGATTTTGAACCAGATCGCGCAGGGGCGGGGTCTCATGGTCAAAGCCGATGAAATCGTGGTCTTTCAGGTCAGCCAGCGTCACGGGCGCGGGTTTGCGCGCGAGGTAGCCCTTATGCGCAAACAAGCCCAGGGCGACCGGCGGCAACCGTCGCGCGATCAAGGCACCCTGCACCGGTTCGGTCATCCGTACCGCAATATCCGCTTGCCGTCGCAAAAGATCGTCGACCGCATTGGACAGCACCAATTCAATGACCAGGGCCGGATGCCGACGGCGCAAAACCGACAGGATCGGCGGAAGGATTTCTGACCCCATGATCTCGCTTGCACTGACGCGGATGGTGCCGCGCACATCAGCGGCCGTTTCCGTCACCAGTCTGCCCATCGCCGCCGTGGTTGCCAACATGGTCTGCGCCAACGGCAGCAGTCGAAGCGCCATCTCGGTAGGGTCAAGGCCGCGCTGTGTTCGCAGAAAAAGAGTAACGCCGCAGGCAGCCTCCAGCGCATCGATATGGCGTGAAACCGTGGGCTGCGTCAGATTTAGCACGCGGGCAGCGCCCGACAGCGACCCCGTTTCGACTACGGCAACAAGCGTGCGGTAATGGTTCCAGTCCGGTTCTGAGCTCATATATATGCGTATATCTGATCCACATTGCTATCCGTATTCAATAGATAGCAGTCTGCCTATCTCTGCAACAGACGATGAACCGCTTGGCGGATTTTCGTCTTGCACACATCGGGCTCGCCGACTGCGCGCCCCGATTTTTCACCCGATGGTTCCGGAGGGGATCGTCCGACAAGGATATGAACATGACACTGAATAAAACTCTTGATGCTTCCGTCGCGCTAGCGATCGCCCCCGGCTTCGCGATTGGGCAATCCACCGATGACACGCAGCCTTGGGCAAACTGGATAGCGCTGTGGAATGGGGATTACAGCCTTGGCGCAGAGGTCGTGGCTCCTGACCTCGCGCTTCACGCGAGCCTTCTGGGCGGACAAGACCCAAGCGCGTTCAACACGCCCGAGGCCTTTGTGGGCCTGATCACGCAGATCCGCACAGCGATTCCCGATCTTGTCTTTACCGTCAAGGTCGGCCCGATCATCGCCGATGGATATATGGTCGGCCATTGGAATGCCGCTGGGCACTATGCGGGCCAATTTCCGGGGGCGACTGCGGCGGTCGGCACCGAAGTGAGTTTCAATGGAACGGATATCGTTCGGATCGAGGATGGCAAGGTCGCTGAATATTGGCTTGCGTCAGATACCCTTGATCTGGTGACGCAGCTTGGCGTCGCGCCCTAGGCGTCCCGAAAATCGAGGTGTTGTACACCAGCCATCGCGGCAAAGCCGCATTCGAATGGATAGCGTTTTTTATGAGCCGTACCCGCAATAGCAGCGGGTGCGGCTGCTTTACGTCAAGATGTCCGGAGTGGTGGCCGAGCCTCGCGCGCCTGCCATCATCGTCCCGACGCACACCCATATCGCAACCCATCCGTCAGCAGGGCGACCATCCGCTCTCCTTGCCCTGGATTCTTGTCGTTGGTCGTCATGCAGAGACGCGCGATTGCGTTAAGCAGATCGTCCGGCTCAACATCTGAACGGGCCTCTCCGGCGTCGATGGCGGTATCCAGCAACACCTGAAGCGCAGGCCGCAGGCGCTTGTCGAAATGCCCCGGAAGGGATGCGTAGGCAGCGTCGCCTGAATGTAGTGCGCTCGCCAGACCGCGCTTGGCTGCGATGAACCCGGCATAGCGCTGCATCCACAGGGCCAGCGCCTCGAATGGCGGATGTTCTGCGGCCAGCACGGGGGCCGTGTCTGCGCAGGCATCGACCTCTCGGCGGAACACGGCGGCGATCAGGTCGGAGCGCTGCGGGAAATGCCGGTAAAGCGTGCCGACTCCGAAGCCCGCCTTCTTGGCGATCTCGCGTACGGGTGCATCCACGCCTGATGTCGCGAACACCTCCTTGGCCGCTGTCAGCAGGGTATCGAGATTGCGCTTCGTGTCCGCCCGCATCGGACGTTCCCGCGTGTCGTCAGGGATTTTTGGCTCTGCCTCATCGGCAGGAATCCGGCTTTCATCGTCTGGCACAACAAACCTCTTGCAAAACGGAACAGTGTTCCGTATCTAGATCGGAGCAACGTTCCGTTTCGTCTTTCTATCGCGGCATTCCGCGGATGACCAGAAGAAATCACTCAAGGAGTTCAGACATGGAAAAGAATAAAGTCGCCCTCGTCACCGGGGCAAACAAAGGCATCGGCCACCAGATCGCGAAGGATCTGGCCGTGCAGGGATACACAGTCCTGATAGGGGCGCGGACACTCTCAAACGGAGAAGTGGCAGCAAGGGAGATCGGCAGCGCGGCACACGCTCTTCAGCTCGATGTGACGGATCAGGCGTCCATCGAATTAGCCGCCGCCCGTATTCGCACTGAATTTGGCCGACTGGACGTGTTAGTGAATAACGCGGCTGTGTCCCACGCGGGTAAGGCTGGTGAGGGCTTTCCGGCGGACGCCATGACGACCAATATG
>JBBSOT010000080.1:0-15270 GCA_038259455.1 Hyphomicrobiales bacterium
CAAGTCTTGTAGTCATGTTCAGTCTCCGGTTTCGAAATCTTGTAGTGAACCGTTAGGGTCCTGGCCCTAGCCCATCCGGCCTGGCAGCCAGAGCACGATTTGCGGGAACATGTAGAGGAGCACGATGAAGCCAAGCATCAGCGC
This sequence comes from Hyphomicrobiales bacterium, assembly GCA_038259455.1. Taxonomy (GTDB): domain Bacteria; phylum Pseudomonadota; class Alphaproteobacteria; order Rhizobiales; family Rhizobiaceae; genus CAMYMG01. Next base: position 145 of record JBBSOT010000080.1, read on the forward strand.
GACAAATGGCAGTACGCCAAGCGTGATGTCGCGCAGCGGCACATTGCTCATGCCGCGCAGAATGAACAGCACGATGCCGACCGGCGGCGTTATCAGCCCGACTTCCACCAGTATGACCAGCACGATCCCGAACCAGATCGGATCGAGCCCAAGCGCAACGACGATCGGATAGGTTACCGAGAGTGTCATCAGCATCATCGAGATCGACTCGATGAACATGCCCAGGATCAGATAGAAGATCGCCATCAGACCCAACACCATCCAGGGCTGCAGGTCCCAGGCCGTGACGGTGCTGACGAGTTCGCGCGGCACCCGCAGAAAGTCGAACACCCAGCTGAAAATGGAGGCCCCGATGACGATGAGCATGATGAAGGACGTCACGGTGACCGTGTCGTAAAGCACCTTGTAAAGTATCTGAGTATCCATCTTGCGCTGCTGGAAGCATAGCCCCAGAGCTGCAACGGCACCCACGGCACCAGCTTCCGTCGGAGTCGCAATGCCGAAGTACAGCGACCCGAGAACGGCCGTGATGAGGACCATGAAGGGCAGCACCGCAACAAGTGCGCGCATTTTCTCGGCCATCGTATAGGACTCGCCCAGAGGAACCGACGAAGGGCTGATATAGGACCAGACGACGACGGCCGCGGCGAACAGGCCAGCCAGCAGAAATCCCGGCACAATGCCGGCGACGAACAGAACCGTGATCGGCGCGCCCACTGTGTTGCCGTAGATGATCATGGCAATGCTCGGCGGGATCAGGATGCCGAGCGTCGCGCCCGCCGCGACCAGTCCGTATGTCAGGCGGTTCGAGTAACCTCTTTCGGTCATTTCCGGTGCCGCAACACGGCCAAGGGTCGCAGCCGTCGCCAGGCTGGAGCCCGAGACGGCAGCAAACACCGCCGAAGCGCCAACCGTGGCATGACCGAGGCCGCCCCGGGTGCGGCCAAACCAGACGACAAGCATGTCGAAAAGCTTCACGGTCACGCCGCTTTGCACGAGCAACGATCCCATCAGTACGAAAGTCGGCACGGCCGTCAGTGTAAAGGAGTTGATCGAGGTCCAGGAGCGGTCGGCAAGGATTGGCAGTTGTGGCTGCTGGATCATGTAGAGCAGTCCGGTCATGCCAACGATGCCCATGGTGATGCCGACGGGCACACCGATGACAAGCATGGAAAGCAGTGCCGTGACCAGTATCAGTCCCGTCGCCAGCAATGACATGTCCTGAGTCAGATGGAACAGGCCCGACATCAGGACGACGATGAACAGCAGGGCTATGCCGACACGCCAGCCACTCCAGAGGAAGCAACCGGCGATAAGACCGCCGACAATCGCAAGCGTCGCGCAGTCGAGACGGGTGCCCTCCAGGCGAATATCATCACGACCGATCAGCGCCAGCGCCGCGATCACGCCAAGGACGATCAACGGCAGGGCCGCCCGCCGCCAGACAGCAGCAGGTGCTGTCTTGACACAGATCTCCTGCAGCAGCGCGGCGCAAAACAGCGCGTAGCCCACAACGACCGGAATCTCAGGTATCCATTGGGGTGTTGCAAGCAGGCCCCAGTCGCGTGTCCCGTTGATGTATTCCGACACGGTGAAGCAGTACATCTCCCAGCCGGCCACACCGGCAAATATCAATCCCAGCCAGGCCCCCACCAGCTCCATCAACTGCCGGGTGGGCGGCGAGACGTTGTCGATGAGCATCTCGACCTGGATATGGGCGCCCTCCCGCTGCCCAACAGCCAAACCAAGGAAGACCAGCGCGACGAAGGCGTAGACGCTGATCTCGGCTACCCAGGTCGTCGGCATGTTGAAGACCGAGCGCATGAAGACTTCGTAGACGACGATCGACGTCATGAAGGCCAGCGTCAGCGATGACAACAGCCCGGCAAAACGGGTTACCAAGTCGATGCCCCTGATGAACACACCGCCGGTCAGACCGCTATCGGGCATCCGGTTCGTTGCAGTGTGGGGAGCAACTTCGCTGGGCAGTTCCGCAATGGTGTGGGCCATCGATTTGTCTCCTCCGTATGCCGGGCTGGTGCAGGCGGGCCGTGCCGCTCGTTAGCATGCGAGCGGGTTGACAGGCAACAGAATGTATTATCGTATGCTGATACCACGAACAGTCCGATGACGCGGGCTGCTGTGTAGTTCTTTAGAAAATAGGTCGGTGGAGGATTTTATGATCGAGAGTTTCAAGCGTCTTTTGTCTGGAGCGACGGTTTGTGCAGTCATGATATCGGCTGCATCTGTGGCGCATGCTCAGAAAAGTCCAGAGTACGATTTCACCATGGCGGTGATCACGTCTCCGGGCGATGTCTACACAGCGATGACACAAGGCCTGCCGGAGCGCATCTCCAAGGCGACGGATGGCCGCGTCCAGGTAACCGTCAGCGATTCACTCGTGGCGGCAAATCAGGTGGCGAGCGCGGTCCGCGATGGCCGCATTCCGATGTCGGCAGCACTCCACACCTACATCTCGTCGGAAGACCCCCGAATGGGCATCTTCAATCTGCCGGGACTGATCAACAATATCGACGAATACAACACCGTACGCGAGGCGTTCTGGCGCGAGGACGTCAAGAACATCTGGGCTGACAATTGGAACGCGGTCATGCTTGCCGACGGTGCCTGGTGCCCGACGGCCCTGTTCTCAAAGACGCCGATTCACACGGTCGAGGACTTCAAGGGCAAGCGCGTTCGGATCCACAATCCGCAAACGGCGGAACTGATGAGCGCGCTTGGCGCGCAGCCGGTCCCGATGCCAACGTCGGAAGTGACGCCAGCACTCGAACGCGGCGTTATCGACGCCGTCTTCACGTCGATCTGCGTTGGATCGGCCTTCGAACTTCCACGCGTGGCACCAAATGTACAAGACTGGGCCATGTCGCCGGTCACCGGTTGGGTCATCCTCGTCAATGCCGATGTCTGGAAGGAAATGCCGGACGATCTGAAGCAGAAGATCGAAACCGCCATGCTGGAGCTTCAGGACGAGGCGTTCTCGACCTACCAGACCTATATCGATACGGCCAAGGAGAAGGTCGAATCGCTGGGCTCGGAACTTTGGGTGGCATCCGATGAACTGAAGGCAGAGGCGAGTTCGGCGCAGTACGCCGATCCGGCCTATGCCTCGTGGTACGCCAGGGCCAAGGAGCTTGGCGTCGACGGCGAGGCCTATGTCGAAAAGGTTCGTGAAGCCCTCGGCAAGGAGTAGGTTTCGACCGATGTAATTTACAGATCCGCGTCCGGAAACGGTCGCGGATTTGTCGTTTTGATACTGCCGGTTCGTCCGCTAAGATGATAGACATCGATAGCACAATCGGACAATTGAATGCTGACGCAGGACAGGCCCGTGGATCTGAGAGTGGAACGACACGCAGCGCCGCTGCGCCATGGTGTGACGGACAGTATCCGCAATGCCATTGCGCTGGGTCACTTCAAGCCCGGTGAGCGGCTGCCGGAACGGGTTTTGTGCGAGACCACTGGCGTCAGCCGCACCTTGGTGCGTGAAGCCCTGCGGCAGCTCGAGTCCGAAGGTCTGATCGACGTGGTGCCGCATCGTGGACCTGTCGTCGCCATTCTGACGATCAAGGAAGCGAAGGACATCTACCGGGTGCGCGCCGAACTCGAAGGACTTGCCAGCGAACTCTTCGCCGCGGAAGCGTCGGAAGACGCCAGGGGAAAGCTGGTTGAGGCGTTCGAACAGCTCAAGTCCTCCTCCAAGAGTACCAACAGCCTGGAGCGGTTGAAGGCCAAGAACGACTTCTATCAGAGCCTGATCAATGGCTCGGGCAATGCGGCGCTCGGAACAAGCCTGCATTTCCTGAATTCGAGAATCATGCTGTTGCGAGCGCGTTCTCTGCAGGCGCCGGGCCGCATCGAGGAAAGTATCAAGGAACTCGGCGATCTTGTCGTCGCCTTGCTGGCCCGCGATGGCAAGAAGGCAAGGTCGCTTGCGGTCTTGCACGTCAACAAAGCCGCGACTGCCGCTATCGGCGAGGCCGTAGACGAGTAAGGCCCGACAGACCGATTGCTGGTAGAGGGCTCGTGCGAGACGAGGCACGCCCGGTCCCGTTCCATCCGGCTCATAGTCGCCGCCGTCACGCCTGCCTCGCGTAGTTCGAAAAGACGCGCAATTCCGCACGCCTCCAGAAAAGCGGAGGCGATCAAGCGCTGGGACCTGGCTGAAGGCATTTGATACGGCAGCTCGGACTATGGGACCTATGGTTCGACGATTTGAATCATCATTGAGGACCTAAGGAGCCGGCAGTCCTTCAGGTTGCTCCCCGATTTGCCGATGCTCTGCCAGCGGCACACCGGCTTTGGAATGGCAGGTGGCAGACCAGACCATTCAGGGCCGCATCACGTGCGCAACACGCGATAGATCGCCGGAATGACGAGCACCGTGAGAAGTGTCGACGACGCCAGACCGAACAGCAGCGAAATCGCCAGCCCCTGGAAGATCGGATCAGTCAGGATCACCGCCGCACCGATCATGGCTGCAAGCGCCGTCAGCAGGATCGGTTTGAAGCGGATGGCCCCTGCCTCGATCAGGATCTCCGTCAGAGGCCGGTCGGTGGAGTCGGCATGGCGGATGAAGTCGACCAGCAGGATGGAGTTGCGCACGATGATGCCGGCAAGCGCGATAAAGCCAATCATCGACGTCGCCGAGAACGGTGCTCCAAACAGCCAATGCCCGCCGAGTATGCCGATGAAGGTCAAGGGGATCGGGGTCAGTATCACCAGCGGCACTTTGAAGGAACCGAACTGGGCGACGACGAGAATGTAGATGCCGAGAAGCGCGACACCGAAGGCGGCACCCATGTCGCGGAAAGTAACCCAAGTGACTTCCCACTCGCCGTCCCATAGCAGCGTCGATGTGCTTTCGTCATCCGGCTGGCCGTGCAGCGAGATTTCCGGCTTCGTCAAGCCGGTCCAGTCCTGCGCGTCGATCGCTTCGCTGACCGCCAGCATGCCGTAAAGTGGCGCTTCGAAACTGCCAGCCAGCTCAGCCGTCACCATTTCGGCGGCGCGTCCGTTGTGACGGAAGACCGGGAAGGAGGCGCGTTCCTCGACCACACGTACGACGTCGCCGAGTTCGACCACTCCACGGTCTCCGGGCAGGACGTTGGCTGGTATAGGCGTCGTCAGGAAACGCTCGTCGAGAGTTTTTTCGCCCTTCCGCCGCTCGAGCCGGATCGGGATTGGCTGGCGCCCGCCGCCGCGGTGCGAATAGCCGACAGTCATGCCGCCGCTGAGAACGGCGATCGTGTTGAAGACATCGCCCTCCTCGACATGGAAGAATTCCGCGTCGTCGGTGGAGATCGTCATGCGAAGCCTGCGCGCCGGCTGGCCGTAGGAGTTGTCGATGTCGACGATGAAGGGAACGGCGCGGAACGCCGCCTCGACCTTCGCCGCAACCTCCCGGCGGGTATTGCCGTCGGGACCGTAGATCTCTGCCAGAAGCGTCGCCATGACGGGGGGGCCGGGCGGTGGTTCGACGACCTTCAGGCTGGTTCCGGCCGGCACCGGAAGCGCCGAGATGCGCTCACGGATATCGAGTGCGATGTCGTGGCTGCTGCGATCCCGATCGGACTTCGGCAGAAGGTTCAGCGCCACGTCACCCTGTTGAGGCTCCGCGCGCAGGAAAGAGTGCCGGACGAGTCCGTTGAAGTTGAAGGGAGCAGCTGTTCCCGCATAGGTCTGGACCGAAAGCACCTCGTCGAGTTCGAGCACCGCGCGGGCGATGGATTGCGCAACCGCGTCGGTCGCCTCGACCGAAGATCCTTCCGGCAGGTCGATGGTCACCGAGAGTTCCGACTTGTTGTCAAAGGGCAGCAGCTTGACCGTAACATGCTTGGTGTAGAACAGCGCCAGCGAGGCGAGAGTCAGCATGCCCACGACGAGCAGAAAGACCCAACTCGCCTTCTTCGACGCCAGGATCGGCCGGGCGACGGCAGTGTAGGCGCGGCCGAGCAGACCACCGCCGCCATGGTTCTGATGGGCAGGCACCGGCGCCCGTCCGGCAAACTTAAGCATCAGCCATGGCGTCACCATCACCGCGACAAAGAAGGAGAAGATCATCGCCGCCGACGCATTGGCCGGGATCGGGCTCATATAGGGGCCCATCATACCCGAAACGAAAAGCATCGGCAGCAGCGCGGCGACCACGGTCAGCGTGGCGACGATCGTCGGGTTGCCGACTTCCGCCACCGCTTCGATCGCGGCCTGCTGGCGATCGCGCCCATTGCCCATTGCCCAGTGGCGCGAGATGTTCTCGATCACCACGATCGCGTCGTCCACGAGGATGCCGATGGAAAAGATCAGCGCGAACAGCGAGACGCGGTTCAGCGTGTAACCCATGACGCGCGAGGCAAACAGTGTGAGCAGGATGGTGACAGGGATGACGATCGCCACGACCATGGCTTCGCGGCGGCCGATGGCGACCCAGACCAGCGCGATGATCGAGATCGTCGCCAGGCCAAGATGGTAGAGCAGCTCGTTGGCCTTCTCGTTGGCCGTCTCGCCATAGTCGCGCGTGACCTCGACAGACAGGTCGGCCGGAATCAGGCCGCCCTTCAGCATGTCGACCCGGTGCAGGATCGCGTCAGCCACCGACACCGCGTTGGAGCCTGCCCGCTTGGCGACCGCGACGGTCACCGACGGCACGCGTGTCACGCCCGTCGGCGACCTCGTCAGCGTCGAGACCAGTGCGTCGCCGGTGTCGGTGGCGAAGGCTACATCGGCGACATCGCGGACATATACCGGTCGGTTGTCTCGCGCGGTCAGCAGCAGATTGCCGATCTGGTCGGGCGAGCCTAGCGTCTCGCCGGCGACGATGTCGATCTGCTCGCCTTCATTGCGTACCCGGCCTGCCGGAAAAGCCTTGTTGGCGCCCGAGACCTTGGCCGCGAGTTGCTGCAGGGTCACGCCGTAAAGGGCGAGCTTTTCCGGATCCGGCGCGACGCGGATGATCTCTCCGATATCGCCGACCAAATAGGTCAGGCCGACATTGTCGATCTTGGCGATTTCGGTACGCAATTCGCGCGCGATGCGGGTGATGTCGTTGGCCGTTATACTCGCGGCCACTTCCGGTTTCGGCGACAGCGTCAGCGTGACAATGGCGACGTCGTCGATGCCGCGGCCAACGATGTTGGGCTCGGGCACGCCGACGGGAATGCGGTCCATATTGGCGCGCACCCTGTCGTGGACGCGCAGCACCGCGGCGTCCGACGAAGTGCCGACCACGAAGCGGGCGGTGACCATCACCTGGTCGTCGCGGCTCTGCGAATAGACATGCTCGACACCGTCAATGCCCTTGACGATCGTTTCCAGCGGCTCGGTGATCAGCTTGACGGCATCATCGGCCTTGAGGCCGTCGGCACGCACGAAGATGTCGACCATCGGCACCGATATCTGTGGCTCCTCCTCGCGCGGCAGTGTGAGCAGCGCTACCAGACCGAATGCAAAAGCGGCAACCAGTAACAGCGGCGTCAGCGGCGAGGCGATGAAGGCCCGCGTCAGTCTGCCGGCAATACCCAAGGCGGCCGGATCTTTCATGGCGTGACCACGACATCGCCGGCCGCAAGACCGGTCAGGACCTCGACAAAGTCACCGTCGGCCCGTGTCGTCCGCTCGCCGGTCACCACTGCGCGCTCGACCGTTGCGCCGGCGGCAGCTACGCGCACGAAATCGATTCCGGAGCGGGTCGCTACTGCCGAAGCCGGGACCAGTAGCGCGGAACGCTCGGCGACCGGCAGTTGGACCAGCACCCGGGCGTCGATGAAATCTGTATCGAGATCGTCGACCTCTACATCAGCGATGACGCGGCCATTGTCGATCTGCGGATAGATCTTGGCGAGGCGTCCGGCTGACTCCCTGCCACCGGCATTGATGCGGATGGCGGCGCCCTGCTTCAGTGTCGTCATATAGCGCTCTGGAACCGCCAGTCGCAGGAACACGCCGCCGCCGCCGATGGTCGCCACCACTTCACCGGCCATGATCACTGCGCCGCGGGTGACAGGCACGGTCAACACGCGACCGTCGCCGGGGGCAAACACGTCGCCTTCGGCGCCCTGTTGCACGATCACCGATCGCTGGGCTTCCGTAGCGGCAAGCTGGTTCCGCGCGACATCGACGTCGGTACGGAGCTGATCTAGGCGTTGCGCAGTGATGACCCCCTTGTCGACCAGGGTCTGGCCGCGGGCGAGTTCGGATTCGGCCGATTCCAGCTGTGCTTTCAGCGCGCGAAGCTGTGCGTCCAGCGCCGCGACCTGAAAGGCGATCTTGTCATCCTGGACGGTGGCGATCTTCTGCCCCTCCTTGACCTGATCACCCTCTGTGACGGCCAGATCGACGATGAGGCCGCCGATGCGGGCGCGAGCCGGAACGGTGTCGCGCGCCTCGACACGGCCATAGACCGCCTTCCATTCGGTCACCGTCGTTGGTGCGAGCGTGAACGTTCCGGCCAAGGCCGGCGAGCACGTCAATAGCGCGCCGAGAAGGAAGAGCCTGCGCATTCCGGTACTCCTAGAACGCGCTTCCGCGTTTGACACCGAGCTTGCGGAAGACCACCGCGGCCGGGCAGAAGCCGGTGAACGCCGACTGCAGCAAATTGAGCCCGATGAAGACGGTCAGCCACACAAACAGTGGCGAGACATAGGCCGTGAGCACGACGGACAAAAGTACCATGATGCCGGCGAAGGCGAGAACGGAACGGTCAAGTGACATGGTTATCTCCATTTGTATATGATTATATTTAGATATATGAATGTTGTTGCTGGCCGCAAGGGGTTATGCGGGATTTGCCGCCAGCGACTGTGGGCGGTTGGTGCGCCCGCGAGGCAGAAGTGGCGGCTTGCTTGGGTCAGGCAACTGGGCCATCCGCTGATGCCTCTATGGTGATCTGCTTAAGCTTGTCGATGCCCAACACCTGCAGCGCAAGGCGCTCGTAGAAGGGCTCGGACTTGCCGGTCCTGATCTTGTGCAGGAAGTACTTCTCGAAGCCGACCTTGGCGGTGTGCACCCATTTGCCAGAGGATGACCAGTTGACGTTGCGCGGTGGAATCTGCGGCTGCGCCACGAAGGCGACGCCGGAATCGCCAAAATCGGCCAAGCAGACGGCATTCCAGGTTCCCTGGGCGTCGGGCTCTTCTCCCTTCACCAACCGACCGATGTTGCGCGCCGTCGCCGTTACCATGGATTCGATCATGAAGCCGGTCTTTGGCACGCCCACCGGAACCGGCGTATTTCCGATCGGCGGAATAGCGACGCAGACGCCGACGGCGGATATCTCGGGGAAGGCAGGGCTGCGCTGATGCTTGTCGACGAGAATGAAGCCGCGCGGATTGGTGAGGCCTTCGATGCCGCGCACCGCCGCGACGCCGCGGAACGCCGGAAGCATCATCGCATAGACATGTGGCAGTTCATGCGACTGCCTGACCGACCCGTCCTCGGCGATCTCCTTGACGAACATCTTGCCCGGCTCGACCTTGTCGACCTTGGCGTTGCAGATCCACTTGATGTGATGTTGGCGCATCTCGCTCTCGAGCAGGCCCTTGGTGTCGCCGACGCCGTCGAGGCCAAGATGGCCGATATAAGGTTCCGAGGTTACGAAGGTCATGGGAACTCGATCTCGTACCTTGGCGTCGCGCAGGGCCTTGTCGAGGATGAATGCAAATTCATAGGCGGGGCCGAAGCAGGATGCGCCCTGCACCGCGCCGACGATGACCGGACCCGGTTTGGCGACGAGCGCGTCGAAAGCCGCCTTGGCCTTCAGGGCGTGATCGATGTGGCAGACAGATTGCGTGTTGTGGTCTCGGCCAAGGCCGTCGATCTCGTCGAAGGCGAGTTCCGGACCCGTGGCGATTACCAGATAGTCATAGGAGACGGACGAGCCGTCGTTGAGTTCCAACATACGCTCGACCGGATGGACGCGCCTAGCCCCCTGCGGATGAAGACCGATATCGCGGCGCGCCAGTACCGGCGCGAGGTCGACTTCGATCGCTTGCTTGTCGCGCCAGCCGACGGCAACCCATGGATTGGACGGCACGAACGAATAGTGGCTACCATTGTTGACGACGGAAACCTGGTGTTCCTTGGCCAGTTCGTCGCGAAGCTCGTAGGCCATAATGGTGCCACCCAGTCCGGCACCCAAAACGACAACATGCGCCATGCGTTTTTCTCCTTGTGCGTTGCTTGAAGCACCACGACAGTGGTTGCTGGTCGGCTAGTCGATCTGCCTCATCATGTGCTGTTTCGGCCGGTTCCGACTTGATGCCGGTCAATTGACCGGCCGGTGCACGGTCCCAATTTGCGGAAAGTTTCGATCTGTCGGCTTGAAAAGCGCAGCCTTTTGTGTGATATTATTAATAGATATTAATATGACAATGTTTTCATATGCGCAATCAGAAAATTACCGAATTGAACACGATGGCGCGAGAGGCGTCCGAACTGCTCGCGGCGATGGCCAACCAGAAGCGCCTGATGATCCTCTGCCATCTGCTGGATGGCGAGATCAGCGTCAACGAACTGGCGGAATTGGTCGCTATGAACCAGTCGGCGCTCTCGCAACAGTTGGGAAAATTGCGAGCCCTGAAGTTGGTTGATACCCGCCGCGACGCTCAACAAGTCTACTACCGGCTCGCTTCGGACGAGGTCGAACGCGTCCTGCAAACGCTCTATGGCATCTATTGCGACCCACAGATGCAGACGGCAAGAACCGCCTCTCGGTAGAATAAGTCCGCTGCCCTCCGGCGGTTTTGCGATGGCGCTGACCGCGGGGATCGGCGTGCTGGCCGGCACGGCTGTCTGAGCGAATAGGCGGTGTTGGGCCTACCCTTAACTGTAGCCGACACAATCCTAAGCTTCATTCGTGTCCAGTGCGCGCCGGAGCCGACGGATCGTCGCGGCGCGCCCGCGTTCGTCGGCAGCAGCGTTGACCGATTGTGTGATGTCGAGGAGGAGCTGGGACAGATCGTTATGCCAGTCTAGTCGCGCGACCCGTTCCGGTTGCAGGCGGCGCCGGACATTGAGCTCGACCGGCTTGAACCCGTGCAAGCCTACTTCGAATGCATCGTCGATCTGCGGGATGACAATCCGGTCGGGCGGAAGCACGCCACTGAGGCCTTGCCGCAGCCCATTGAGTCCCGCCTCTTCCCCATGCGTGAGAAAGATGCCTTGTCTCACCGGCAATCGAGCCTTGACCCAATTCACCAGCTCACCGGCATCGGCATGGCCGGAATAGAGATCGAACAAGGTGATAGCTGCCTTGACCTCGATCTCCTCGCCCTGGATGCGCACCCGCCGGGCCCCGTCCAGAAGAATCCGTCCGAGTGATCCCTGAGCCTGGAACCCGGCCAGCATGACCGTCGCGTTCCTGCGCCAGAGATTTGCCTTCAGGTGATGCCGGATGCGCCCTGCATCGCACATGCCGCTCGCGGCTATGACGATGAAGAATCCGGCGAGCCGATTGATCGCCTTGCTCTGTTCAACGGTCTCGGTGAACCGCACCTCCCGCGATCTCAGCGCTGCCAGCAACACCTCACCGCCTTCGATCTCGCCGGCATGCCTCTCGAAGATGGCGCTCGCCCGTGTCGCAAGCGGCGAATCCACGAAGATCGACGCCGACGGCAACGTTCCCGCCTGCATCAGCATGAACAGATCGACGAGGAGCTCCTGCGTCCTTTCTACAGCGAAGGACGGTATTATCAGAGGACCGTCCTGGCCGACTGCCTTGAGCACCTCCTCGGCAAGCATCGAGCGGCGTTGCTCGCGTGACACCTCCGGCCGATCTCGATCCCCGTAAGTCGACTCGCAAACGAGGTAGTCGATCCCCTTGGGTCCTTCGGGAGGCATCTGCAGAAGCTTCTGGCTCGGGCCGATGTCTCCCGAGAAGAGCAGCCTCAGTGGTTGCCCGTCTTCACCCTCGATCTCCAGTTCAACGGAAGCAGCACCGAGCAGGTGGCCTGCATTCCAAAGGCGAGCGCGAATACCGGACGCAACGACGATCCATCGGCCAAATCCCGCTGGCCGGAACAGGGTCATGCAGGCGGCCGCATCCTGCTGCTTGTAGATGGGCGACACCGCAGAGCGCCCTCGCCGCGCGTTGCGCCGGTTGAGCTGCTCCACCTCCGTCTCCTGAATGTGAGCGGAATCCGGAAGCATGACGGAGCAAAGGTCTACGGTTGCCACGGATGTGTGGATGTGCCCCGAAAAGCCCTGATTGACGAGCTTAGGCAGAAGACCGCTGTGATCGATGTGGGCATGAGTGAGAACGATGGCGTCGATTCTGGCGGGGTCGAATGGAAACGCCCCGTAGTTCAGCTCGCGCTCCGACTTCGACCCTTGGAAGAGCCCGCAATCGATAAGGATTCTCGCGCGAGCGGTTTCGATCTCGTAGCAGGAGCCGGTCACGCCGCCCGCCGCCCCCTGGAACCTCAGCAAGGTTTTCATCTACCCTTCTCCTCTCCGCTGGCACCGTAACGGCACCGGCAAGAACGTGTCCTGATTGAGAGTGGGAGCCGAACCAAAAATCCATTGTTGAGATGAATCTTCCCCAGTGCCGTGGCATGCGATGACTGAGTATACGAGTTTCGGGTGAGCTTGGCCGTGGCGGTTTGTGTGTAAGATCATATCTCCTCGCTGCCGGGCTCCGAGCCGCCGCTCCTCCGCTCCATTGCAGCGATGATTTTGGCCTGAACCGACCTGTTCTGCCCCGTCACGGCGGCGGTCAGCGATCGCAGGCGCTGCCGGGTTTCGTGCAACTGGTCGATCAGCGACAAAACGACCGGCAGCGTGTCGGCGTCGATTTCCAGTTCATAGTGGAGCGTGCAGATCAGACGGATGCGCGCAAATTCCATCTCGGTGAAGAGCATGGTGTCAGCGTCCCGCCGCGGCGTGACAAGTTCGTTTCGGATCCAGTCTTCAAGATCGCTCCGCTGCAGCGCAGCTATCTGCTCAACAAGGTCATCGACGTGAATCATGCCAGCATCTTCCTGCGTGGGTGATCGGGGTTGTTCGGCTGCCAGCTTTCGAGGAACGCGACCAGCTCGTTCTCTTCGACCGAGGGCAGAACAGCTTTCAAAGTGATTAGCTGGTGTCCGCGTTGTCCGGTCTTGCGGTTCCGAATGCCCTTGTCGCGCAGTCGCAGCGTCGTGCCGGTGTTCGACCCCTTCGGGATCGTCATCGTAACGGGGCCGCTTATGGTCGGAACCTCAATGCGAGCACCCAGCATCGCCTCCTTCAGCGTAACAGGAACCTCGACGTGAATGTTGTCGTCCTTGCGATGGAAGAACCGATGCGGTTCGACATGCAGTTCGACGTAAGCGTCTCCTGCCACTCCGCCACCGAAACCCGCCATACCTTGGCCCTTCAATCGCAGCATTTGCCGGTCCTCGGCTCCTTCGGGAATCATAACCTGAAGCGTTTTGCCCTCAGGCAGCGTGACGGTGCGCTGGGCGCCATTGGCCGCTTCCATGAACTGGACAGGCAGCACATAACTGACATCCTGGCCGCGCGCCTGAAAAGTCTCGTGTCCCCGCTGACCTCCGCCCGCAAAAGCTCGCCTGAGGAATTCCTCTAGCTCTTCGTTGCTGCCGAACCCCTCCCTGGCTGCGTGTGAGGCGCTGGAACCGCCGTCGGCGAAGTCGCGATAGAACCGCTCCTGGGGTCGCTCCGCTCCGTCGGCGTCGATCTCACCCGCATCAAAACGACGCCGCTTCTCCTTGTCCTTGAGCAGATCGTTGGCAGCCGAAATGTCCTTGAATTTCTCTTCCGCTGCCTTGTCGTCAGGATGCAGGTCCGGATGGAACTTGCGCGCCAGTTTCTTGAACGCCTCCTTGATGTCCCTGTCGGTGGCAGAGCGGGTTACGCCGAGCGTCTCATAAGGGTCTTTCATCCACTTAATCCCATTGTGAATTCCAGCGACGCCGTGAGCGTCTTGGTTTCAAGTAGCGTGGCGGCAAATGTTGCGACGTCCTGCTCCAGCGTTCGCAATCCATGATCTCGTCTGTGCAATCAACGGTCAGTATAGTCGGCGCGGCAACCTCGTTCGCCAAAATACTGGTTGGCGAGCGCTTCATCCCGGGCGTCCGGCTTTCAGCCGATGGCTATCCGTCCGCTGGGAGTTGACGTCGTTCAAGTTCAGGTCACGCGGTCATGTCGAGCGAGAGCGTTCCCGAACGTTTCCTGGGGGGTGGACCGAGCCGGACCGCTCCGTCGCGGGCAGCACTGTGTAATGCTCGCGCTAAGCGGGCTGGCCAAACCGTCGTGAACAACCCTCGATTTCAATGGCTTCCATTCCGGCAATATCGCCGTAAAGGGTCGAGTTGCCGATCATCTTCGCGCGATCGAAACGTCGCTCCTTCAGACGCTTCGATTGGCTGACGGTATTCGCAAAAGTTGATGTATGCAAATATCTCGGCGGACCGTCAGCTGTAACGGTACGTGCCGCACGCTCCCCGCCGATCGTCGCCGATCAGCAGCGTTGGGTATGCATTTTACTTCAATCGGTTAGTTCGTGCCGCCGCGTCCCTTCGGATACGCTCGCAGGGCCTGGATCATTCCCACTCGATGGTGCCGGGCGGCTTTGAGGTCACATCGTAGACGACGCGATTGATCCCCTTGACCTCGTTGATGATGCGGGTAGCGGCAGCTCCAAGGAAATTCATGTCATAGTGGAAGAAGTCGGCGGTCATGCCATCTACCGAAGTGACGGCGCGCAGCGCGCAGACGAACTCATAGGTGCGGCCGTCGCCCATGACGCCGACAGTCTGGACCGGCAGCAGCACGGCAAATGCCTGCCAGATGGCATCGTAAAGACCGGCCTTGCGTATCTCGTCGAGATAGATGGCATCGGCTTCGCGCAGGATGTCGAGCTTCTCCCTGGTGATGCCACCCGGGCAGCGTATGGCGAGGCCCGGTCCCGGGAATGGGTGCCGGCCGATGAAATGATCCGGAAGTCCGAGTTCCTTGCCGAGCGTCCTTACCTCGTCCTTGAACAATTCCCGGAGCGGCTCGACGAGCTGCATGTTCATGCGCTCGGGCAGGCCGCCGACATTGTGGTGCGACTTGATGGTGACGGAGGGGCCGCCCGTGAAGGAGACACTTTCGATGACATCCGGGTAGAGC
>JBBSOT010000081.1:0-15268 GCA_038259455.1 Hyphomicrobiales bacterium
ATCGCAAAGCCGGTACCGTCGGCGGTCCGCACGCTGACCCGGTCAGCTGCCAGATCGACTGCCCAGCTCCCGAGTCCGGGACGAGGCAGGGCAAGGGCATCGGGCACCAACGAGGCGTATTCGAGGCCGGTAGACTCCAGCCGGGTCACCCATTGCCGCATCAGATCGTGCCGGACGACTCCTGCAAGATATATGTTGGGCGCGATTTCCTCACCCAGGGCGACATGGACTTGCTCAAGCGGTTCGGCGACCCGCTCCTCGATCGCGAATGGGAGCGCGGCGCGCCGCTTTGCAAGGCTGGCGATCGGTGGCAGTTCCACCGCCAGGACCAACACATGCTCGCTATGGACCAGGACGACCGCGGGCCCCTCGTCGAAATCGACCACACTGGCCAGCCGGTCTCCCTCGAGACTCCATATTCCGCTCGAATTACGGTCGATTTTCCAATGATCCTCGCCCGGAATTGTCATTTGTGATTGTGGGTTTTCCATTTCTTGCCGATATAGTAGGCATTATGCATCCTACCCGAAAGCCATATTCGCACGCACCAGCGGAAAGTGCGGCCTCCGCCGCGCTCGTTCCCGTGCATCCCGTCTCGATGCGGCCGATTGCGATGCGAGAAGCCGGACTGACCCTGATCGAAATTCTGGTTGTCCTCGCGATCATTGCGGTGATGGCTTACCTGATCGTGCCCAATGTCATCGGTCGACCGGATCAGGCGCGCGTTACCGTGGCGCAAACCGATTTGCGGACGATCTCGGCGGCTCTCAAGATGTACCGGCTCGACAATGGCGACTATCCGACGACCGGTCAGGGATTGGCGGCACTGGTCGAGCGTCCGGCCTCAGGCCCGACGCCCGTCAACTGGTCTCCGAGCGGCTATCTCGGTCAGCTCCCGAAGGATCCTTGGGGAGCCGATTACGCTTATTCGTCTGAAGCGGGTCGGTTCGAATTGATGACTCTGGGCAAGGATGGCTCGGTAGGCGGTGAAGGAGTTGATGCCGACATCTCCCTTGTCGGGCGATGACCGGTCGCGCGACTGATATCGGCACCCCAATCTTGAATCTACCACGCATACTCGTGCCGGTACCGACACGCGAACGCGGCATGACGCTGGTGGAGATTTTGGTAGTGCTCGCGATCATTGCAGTTACGGCCTCGGCTGCTGTGCTGGCACTGGGCGGCGAGAGCAATCTGCGTGGCATTACAGAAGCCAAACGGATCGAGGCGCGGCTCCAACTTGCCGCAGATCAGACGATGATCGAGAGCACGCCGCTCGCCATTTCGGTCACCCAAAGCGCATACAGTTTCCTCCAGTGGGACGCGAAAGAAGGGCAATGGGGTCCGATGATGGATAGCGTGTTAGAGGAAGAATTCGAATTGCCGAGCGACATGCAGCTGCGGACCGACAGCGCCGAAACCGTCTTTCCGCTGGGCGCAGACGGGGCAGGTCAGCCTTTCGTGCTCCATCTCGACTGGAAAGACTGGAGCTGGACCATCGCCTTCGATGGTATAACCGCTCGCATGGCACAATCGGTGCCCGGAGCCGAAGGGTACCCATCCGAAAATTCATTGCGTGTGCCGGCCACATGAACAGGCGCACGAAAACGGCTGATGCGGGTTTCACGCTGATCGAATCGATGATCGCGCTGGTGATTCTGGGCGTAGCGGCGGTCGGCATCGTCCAGGCGGTCGAGGCGCACGTGGACCGCCTGCGCCAGCTCGACCAGCGCACCGCGGCGCTCTGGGTTGCCGAGAACGCCCTGGCCGAGGCGCGGCTGGGCGCCTCGCTTGTCGGCGTTGGCAACGTGCAGATGCTCCAGTATCGGTGGACCGTAACCACGCGCATGTCGGGTAGCGAAGATCCTGATCTAAACCTTGCGACCGTGGAGGTTGCTCCGCAAGGAACAGCCAGCCCGATGATTACGCTGCGCGGGTTCGTGGATAGCGGGAGAATTACGCCATGACGCCCAGACACGCGCGGCTCGGGGTCGACGTCTTCACCGGACTCGTTGTCGCTTCGGTCGCGCTGGCGCTGGCCAGCCTGAGCTGGCGGCTGATGGGTTATGCGAGCGACGCACCGGTTGTCTCACCCTTGCCGCCGGGGTTATCCGGCGCCGGCAATATCGCTCCGCTCATCGCCCTGTCGCCATTCGGGACCGCCAGCGAAATGGCGGTCGAGGGGAGCGATAGCGCGTTGACGCTACGGGCGATCTTCGCCGCAATTCCGGCCAGCGAATCAGTCGCCTTGATCGCCGGTCCGGACGGACAGGTGATCCCCGTCAGCATCGGCGATGCGACTCCCGGGGGTATCGTGGAGGCTATCGAACCAGAGAAAGTGACCTTGCGCACCAGCACTGGGTTGCGCATTCTGGGCTTCGATCCCGCAGCGGGGGGCAGTGTCGCGAGCTCGGGCTTTGCGCCGGTCGTCCCGACCATGGATCCAGGAACGGGCAATGCCGCTGGCGCTAGCGCCACCCGACCAACACCACTGCGCGGAGTGGACGCGATCCGGTCGCTCATCCCGCAATCGGACGTTCCAACAGGCCAGGCAACGGCTGCGCCACCCCCTGCCCCACCCCCACCGGCGAGTGGCACGCCGCCACTTAGTACCGCGCCGGCAGCAGGATATCGGGTCGGTAGCCAGCTTCCGGAGCAGCTTCAGGCTGCGGGCATTCGGCCGGGCGATGTGATACGAGCGGTCAATGGTTCGCCGGTTAGCGGGAATGAAAGCCAGCAGGCACTGCTTGGCCGGGCGATGGTTGGAATTTCTGCACGGATTGAGTTGGTTCGCGACGGAAAGCGGGTTTCCCTCACTGTACCCATGCGCTAGTGCGCTTGTCTATGAACGTCCTATCGCGCTGGATACTGGCCATCGCCATGGCGGTAGCTCTGGCCCAACCCCTTTCTGCGCAACAGGCTTCGAGTTCGCAAAGCGCGGATGTGGTGGTGAACATGCGCGACGTGGACATCGCGGATGTCGCGCAACAGATATCCCGTATTACTGGCCGCACCATCATCCTTGATCCGGCGGTTCAGGGAACGATCAACGTCACGTCCGCCACACCGCTCAGCCCGTCCGGGGTATGGCAGTTATTCGTTACCGTGCTGCGGGGCCAGGGCTACGCCGTGGTGCGCAACGGGCGCGCATGGCGCGTCGTCCCGCAGGCAACCGCAGCGCGCGAACCGGCCAACGGTTCGGCAGAAGGACGCATCGTTACGCGCCTGATCCCGCTTCGCAGCCTTTCTCCTGAAGCCGCAGCGCGCATATTCAGACCGCTGGTGGCGACTTTCGGCAGCCTGGAACCGGTCACCAATCCCAACGCCATAGTGATCACGGATTATGCCGATAACGTCACCCGCATTGCCGAGCTTGCCAGAAGTCTTGACCGTGGCGGTGCAGCGACCGAAGTGGCAGGATTCGCATCGATTTCCCTTGGCGAGGGGGCGGCAGCCGATGTTGCCGCGGCGATCGAGGCAATCATGGGCGGCGAGGAGGGTGGGCCCCGAGCAGTCGCAGACGAACGGAGCAATATCGTGCTGGTACGCGGCACCAAGGCGGAAATCGCCGAGGCCCGACGCATTGCCCGCACGCTCGACAAACCCAACGGGGAACCGACAGTCGTGCGCGTTATCCGCCTGCGCTACAATGATGCGGAAACGATCACGGATATCGTCGGTGGATTGATCGGCGGGGAAGCGCAGGCCAATAATCCCGTGGCCCGGACATTGGGCGGCGGCACCGGGGGCACCATCGGTGACAACCGCCTTGTGTCCGGGGCCAATCCGGTTCGGGAAACGACCGCTGCTGCGGGGGGACTTCCAACCCTCGGAAACAGTGCCGCATTCGTCAATGACCTGCGCCGACAAGCCGGCAGGCAAGCGGGTTTCGCATCGGCGAACGAACAAGCCCCGGGGTACTCCAGCGAAACGATGTCGATCCAGGCTGCGCCGGAACTGAACGCGATCGTCATTCGCGGCACCAAGTCCGAGGTCGCAACCATCGAAACGCTGATCAACGATCTCGACGTCCGCCGTCCGCAGGTCATGATAGAGGCAGCAATCGTCGAAATCACCGGCGACCAGTCGGAACAACTCGGGATCCAACTGGGACTTGGCGGCGCGGCAGATTTTCCGGTCAACGGCGGGGGCAGCTCGTTCAGCAATCTGGGAGTATCCCTACGCCAAGTGCTCGGCTTGATCGGCGCACCGGCCGCTGCGATTGTGGGTGAAGGACTGAGCGGTACTGTCGGCAGCCGCGGCGATTTTGCCATCCTGATCCAGGCGCTAAGCCAATCGACGGAGGCCAATCTTCTTTCCACCCCCAGCATCACGACGCTGGACAATCGCCCCGCAGAAATCGTGGTTGGCCAGAATGTCCCCTTTCGTACCGGTAGTTTCGTTTCGCAGGGTGTCACAACAACCCCTTTCACCACCATAGAACGGGCCGATGTGGGCATAACCCTGCGCGTGGTTCCCCGCATCCACGATGGCGATACGGTGCGGCTGGAAGTGAGCCAAGAGGTGTCTTCGCTGGTCGGAAGCGTGGCTGGTGCGGCCGATATCATTACCAATCGCCGGTCGATCCAGACCACGGTGCTCGCTGATGATGGGCAGACGATCGTATTGGGCGGATTGATCAGCGACGATCAAATCGAAACCCGCAGTCAGGTTCCCGTGCTGGGCGACATCCCGATCCTCGGCGAGCTGTTCAAAAGCCGCAGAAACACAAAAACCCGGCGGACACTGTTCGTGTTTCTACGGCCCACTATCCTGCGGGATCCCGCTGCGGTCGCCGAGGCTTCGGCGGAAAAATACGGCCGGGTGCGCGAAGCGGAAGGCATGCTGGTCATCGACCGCAGCCTGTTGCTGGAACCGCCTCAGGCACGCCTCCCGGCCGAGATCGATGGGATCTACTGACCGCAAGGCTGGGCATAGCCCGCGCCTCAAGCACGAGCCGTGCCTTCGGCCTAGTTGCTAGCGAAACTTAGGCTGGAAAAAGTGGTTCGATAATCCGCGAGGGGATTACCCCGCAATGGTTCGGCCCAGACCACATTCAACTGCCAATCGCCTGCGCGGGAGATCTTGAATGTCGTTTCCCCGCCCCGGCCAGTCCGCTGATTTGCCACCGGCTCGGCGTCATTGGCCAGATCGGTTAGCTTTACCAGTGCGCCGGCAAGCGGACGGCCGCGAAACAACACCTTTACCGGCAAGGTCCGGCCGCTTCCCAGCGCCTGCGGATGGCGAGCCGGGACGATTTCCAGATGGAGATTTACCGGCCTGGTTACGCGTTCGATGGATGCCGCGTCGATGGGGCCGACCTGGACGATGGCCTTGGCCCGGCGGCTGTAGGACTCCCGCCCCTCCGCGCGCTCCAGCCCGTTGCGCTTACGATATTCGGCGATCGGGGTAATTCCCTCGACAGCCACATAATCGTTGAACCGGACAGCGGGCAGGCTGCTTTGCGATGCTTTGGATTGCAAGCCGAACACATAGGCGCCCGGCTTTTCCAACGGGATCCGGGCATCAAATTCGGAGCTGTCGAGCTGCAAAAGTGGGCGTCTGTCGATCAAGCCATCAGGTCCGCGGGTCTTGAACATCATGACGTAATCGGACGGCACGTTCCATCTGCTGCGGTCCTTGCCGTGCCCCACGAACAGCGAGATTGGCATAGTGCCAGGCTCCGCCATCACGAAGCGCGCCGGTTGGATCCAGAAGTCATGCGCGACGGCGGGGCCGGCCAGCAACGCCAATGCGAGTACGGCAATGGTTTTCCGCATTTTGTCTTGCCTTTCTAAAGGGATCGTTGCACTGCCCATACGGGACACCATCGCCACAATACAAGGGCGAACGCTTGATGAGCTTACCGAATTGCCGGCTAACGGTCGCGCTTGGAGCAGCGCTGCTGGCCTGGCACTCCCCCGCGATGGCCCATGAATCCGATTCTCTTATGCCTGGGTTTGTGGGCGGATTCCTGCATCCACTTGCCGGAGCCGATCATCTTCTGGCGATGGTCGCCGTGGGGATATGGGGCGCTTTCTTGGGCAGGCCGTTGGTCTATCTGCTGCCAACGGCGTTCCCCGTGATGATGGCCCTTGGCGGCGTTGCGGCAATGGCCGGGCTTCCCTTGCCGCCGGTCGAAATCGGAATCGCGCTGTCGGTGCTCGTCCTTGGCGCGGCAATCCTGTTTGCCTATCGCGCACCGGTGTGGCTGGCGGTTATTATCGTGGCCATATTCGGCCTTTTCCACGGCTATGCTCATGGCCTCGAGCTCCCATCGATGGCCAATCCGATCAGTTTCAGCTTGGGCTTCGTGCTTTCCACCGGCTTGCTACACATTTGTGGCATCGCCCTGGGGTTGCTGCGCGGTAGCAGCGTCGGCAGTCGGCTACTCCGCGGGACCGGCGGCTTGATAGCGCTGGCGGGTTTTTGGTTCTTTTATTGGGCCGTGCGTTAGCTTGGCCGGGACTGACATTGCCGCCGGCTTGTTGCTGGCGGTGTTGGCCTGCGCGCTAGCCTTCCTGGGTCGGCGCGCCGCGTTTGCGGGCGCGGGAATTGCGGCCGCCGGCACTCTGACGGCAGCGCTGTTCATCGGGCCCGTCCCTGCGGATATTGCCTTGGCCGGGTGCTGGATCAGCGTGGCAATTGCCTCACTCGGCGTTTTTTGGCCACGATATCCGCAGCTTTTGGTGGCAGGATCGTTGCTGTTCAGCGCATTTGCGGGGCTATGCGCGGGCCTCGTTCTGGGGCAACCGGATGCTGGTAGCCATCCATTGACGGTCTTGGCGATACTTCCGCTGGTGCTCGCTCCGGCGATGCTGTGTATCGGGCGAGGATGGGACATCGCACCGCGCATTCTCACCAGTTGGCTGCTGTCGGTGGCCATGCTGGTGGGAGCGATCCCCTATCTGGTCGACCATCCCGGCTACGTTCCCGATCACCGGATGTGACAGCCTAGGGCAGCGGTCCCAAGGTCAGTATGATCTGCCTGCCACCGGCCGAAAACACTGCCCGGTCGGCCTGCGCGGAATCCAGCCGCCATTCGCCTGCATTCTCGCCCAACCCAATCGTGCGGGTCTGGCCATCGGACATTCGCAGCATCACTTCGACATCATCGGGTAGGCGACCCGCTATTCCAATGAGTTCGGGCTGGCTTTCGTCATACCCCGGCATTGTCCCGGGGATTTCTCGAGCGAAGAGCTCCGGCAATTCCTCTACGTCCACAGCACTCAACATTCCCGGGACCGTCCTTGTCGCCCTTCCTGGCATTGAACTCGTGGCCACTTCTGAAGCAATCTTTGGTTCCTCGGCAAATCCGAGAAGGGGCATTGGCGACAACATAAAAAAAGTTGCCGCCAAGATCGGGACGACGGCGAGCGATCGCGAGACAAGATGTCCTTGGCGGATCACTTCAGCTGCGCCCACGGCACTGTCAAGATCGCCGCCAGCCGAGTGCCCGCTGGATCGGGCGTGAATTCCCATTCGACAAAGCGCATGGGAGGGCGACCGCTTTCGATCATCTGCACAGCTGCCAACACGTTGTCCTGAGGGCCAACCAGTTCAATGGTCAACTCTAATGATCCCGCGCCCTCTGGAACAGAGGAAAGCAATCCCAATTGCAGACCCTGTTGCGCGGTATAAGCAATGAGCGCTTGTTCCGCCTGCGCGATGGCCTCGCCGATATTTCGAGCGCTCAGCACTGCGATTTGAGCGGTGCCCCGATTTATTGCGAGCGGCGAACTCCCTGGTTCCAGACCATACGTCACGCGATAATTCCCGGCGCTGTCGCGTTGCTGGCCGAATTCACGATAACCGGAAAGAAGGCTCTGTTCGACGACGGTATCGCGCAAGATATCTGGGTCGGGAGCATTCAGTTCTACCCTTAGACTGCCGTCGCGTTCGACCGCTACGCCTTTGAGCCACTCGGCCGGCAAGTTAGCGAAGGGTTGCCCGGCGATCGTTTCCAATACGCCAACACGGAAAAACGCCGGGTCCGCTACGACTTCATCGGTTCGCGTTGTGGTGAGCCTGTCGGACGGGCCGCCGCGCGAGGGCAGAGCGACCAGTATCCCGGCACTGATGACGAGGCTGACAAGCCACGCCCCCATAGTGACGTGACGCGTTCGCCGCGTTGCTGGCGAAGCATACAGGAACGATAGCCTGTCGTGCTGGGTTCGCGCTTCCAGCATGCACCCGCGCTCCCGCTCCAACCCTCCGACATACCGATCAAGCCAGTCTCGCCGGACCACCGTAATCCGTGCTGTACCCGAAGGGAGTGCAACAGGGTTCGTCCAGACCAGATGCCGTGGTAAGAGAGGCGCGTGATCTGCCAGCATGCGAGACAGATCGCGCCGCCCGGCGGGCATGCGGGGCAATAGGATCTCCAGACATCTAGAGGCCGGAATCAACGCGATGCCAAGCAAATGGGCGAACTCGTCCCCATCGAGTTCGACCGCAGGTGCGGGTTCGCTGATCAACAACGGCGCTTCGGACACAATCATTGGGCGACCAAAAGAACCAATGCGGTACCAAAAAGACCGGCTGCTGTCGTTCTCACCAGCCAGCGGGCTCGGTCGAGTTGGGCAATTCTGCGCTCCTCGTAAAGCGTTTCCAGCCGCGCCGATGATGCAGCCAGCCCCCCCTTCATCAGGACCGCCCTTGACACCGGCGGCAGCGCAAGAGCATCGGCCAGTCCTTCGCGCGTATCCGGCAGCATCCCCCATGTTGGATAGGCAGCATCGAGGCTGGCCGTGGCGATACGAACCGATGCGGATGGAGGCAGTTCGAATTCCGACGCCAAATGAACCATTCCGAAAATGCGCCCACGGATCGTATCCGAACGACGGTCTGAAGCAGTCAGGCTGCGCAGCCAGAAAAACCCCGCTGAAGCCAGCGCGGCGAACGCCATTCCTGCGCCGTTTTCTATTGAATACCAAGCCAGCACGACTGGCAACCAGAGCATCGCCGCTTCGAGGCGTACTGCCCTTGCTTCCCCTGACCTAGCTACGATCGTCCTTTCAAAGGCGCTAAAGCAAATGAGTGCCGCCGCTTGACCGGCTTCGTTGGGGATCGCGGCAAGGGACAAGCGGAGCCATCGCGGGATCAGGTCATTGTCTGTAACCGCCTCACCTAACGAAACACCGTCAGCCAGGCGCCCGGCAAGCTCGATCAAGACAGGATCAAGGGCCGGGGCGAGATGATCGGGTCGGAGTAGTACATCACCCGCTTCCTTTGGGCTGTAGCCAGCCTCGAGCAACTCGGAAAGTGGCGCCCAAGCTGCAGGGGATGGCGCCGCAAGGCTTTGCAGGAATGCGCCTGCCAAGTCGGTCAGACTGTGTTGGCTTTTCCGGTCGTGAGGGAGTGGAACCTGCTCCTGGCGAGTTTCCGGCTTTCCATGAGAGTTCCTTGGCGAACCGTGCAGACTGAACGTCGGGCTTCCAAATTTCGCCAGACACGCGTCGATCTCTTCGGCATGCATTTGGTGAGTCTGAATTTGAAGGCCTGTGGCGAACTCCAGCGCAATACGGTGTTCGTCTGGCAGCACACTGGTGCAACCGACTGTAAGCCGATCGCTAGTCTGGTCTAGCAACACAATCCTGCGGGCATGGAGAAATGCCGGGCTCAATCTCCCGACGCGTACAGCAGCTTCGCAGACTGTGAGTCCCGGGTCTGACATCAATTGTCCATTCTCTTGTCAAACGGGAAGCATATGATCCGACGCCATAATCCAATTCACATATCGCACGAAGCAAAAGTTTAGTCTTGTTTGCAGAGCGGAGCCTCGGCCTCAAGGGCAGTGACGTCCAACCATTTTCGTAACCAATGCTCATTGATGCGCTGTTTCATGGGATGGCACGCTACGCCGCGGCGCCTCACGCCATGCGCTTGAAGGTAGTGGGCCGGCTCTTGTGCAGGCGCTGTGCGCAGCGGCTAGGCGACAGCTCGGAAGGCTCCCCATATCGGCGCAGGTCAATTCAACCCTCGCAGTAATGAGATTTCACCGGTCACAATCATCGAGCATGCAGAGATATTTGCTCGCGCTGCTCACGTCGCTGCTGTCGATCTTCCTCGGAGAATCTGTTCCCGCCCCTCGCCATCGGTTCAGATCAAGGGTGGTTCTGCTCCGCGAAACGACACGAATACGAGCAGTCCAAGTGTGGCTATACAAAGATACGTGCCCAGTGGTAGCGCTAGAGTTCTCGCGTCAGCGCCTCCCCGCATGCGCAGACCGGCATCGACGAGACCTATCGCGCAGGCGATTGAAAGGACCAGAGGAAGATCTAGCGCACCTACCCACAAACCGATGGCGCCGAACAACTTGGGGTCGCCACCACCAAGCCCATCTTTGTTCCGCACCCGGCGATATGTCGCCGCGACCAGCCAAAGTATGGCGAACCCTATCACACCGCCAAGCAACCGCAGCGCCATCGTCAAAAATTCGGTCGAGGGGGTCAGGACTGCAACACAAGCCAATGCCGCTAGCAGCGGGTTGGGAAGCCAAAGATGGCGGGCATCGAACCACGCCAGCAGGATCAGCAACCATGCCAACGGTGCCAGCCAGGCCATCCCAGTGCCGAAACAATAAGCTCCCAATATCCCGCAAATGAGTTCGACCTGGCTGTGCCGCCAGCCGATCCGGTGGCCGCAAATACGGCACCTGCCGCGGGCAAGGACCGGCCCGAGCAGAGGTATCAGTTCGTACAAGCTCAAGCGACGTCCACATCCGTCGCAGCGCGAACGACCGCGGTTGGCGCTTTGCCCCCTCGGCCAGCGCCACAGAATTGTTGCGAAGTAGCTCCCGATCACCAATCCGAGGATAAGCCCCAGACCCATGCTGAAGCCCGGAGGCAATGACGACAGATCAGAGACGAGACGATCAACCATCAACGGGTTCAAGCTGAAATGGCTGGCTGGGCCAACCTGCCACTGCAGAAAATTTTCACCTCGACTCTTAAGTAACTGTTTTTGAATAGATCGAAGAATTCATTTCCCCAAATCTAGGTTTGAAATGATGCGAGCTTGTCGCTGATCCAATGTGCGGGGAGCCGAGGTTGGCTGCAGGAGTGGGAACAATTACTCTCGCACTGGCATTGTAGCGATACCCTGAACAGCCGGTTTGAAGTGGCAGTCATTAACCCTTTGCAGATCAGATCAATCCTCCATCGGCGGATCCAACGGCCAACTTGTCGAGCGATGGATGATCGGGGAGGGGTATGAGCTATCGTTACGAGGATCGAAGTCTCGCAAGGCGTGGCCTTGTAGCAACGCTAACCGTGGCAGGGCACGGTTTGGTGATTGTGTTATTCCTTCTGGCTACGTCACCTGGCGAGCCGGTGGATGAGGTACCGACTGTGGCAACCTTCGACGTTGATCAGCCAGGCCCGATTTCTCCGGAACCGCCAAAACCCAAAGAGGTCGAAACGCCTCCGTTGCCACCGGAACCCGTGATCGTGCCGGTAGCGGAAGTCGTGCTTCCTACCGATAATCCGTTGCCGGTTTCTGCGCTAGAGCAGGTCGCATCGGAGGCGTCGGGAGGCGGATGCGATTTGACCGACCCGATCCAGCGCGCCTTGCAGACGGACGTTCGCGTCAATCTGGAACTGCCCTCGGTTGCCCCCGACCGCCGCTCGGTTGCTAACGCTCTTGCCTTGTGGAACGGTGTCTGGATCGAACCGGACCGCCAATTTCCAGAACCGGCTCTGGCCTCAATCAAAGACACGGTTCGCCTGACGGTGGCCGCCGCCTCGGATGCATGTCGCTTGCAAGTCCAGCGCGGACCGCGCCTCATCTATCTTCCTATTCGGAACAGAACGACCGTGCTGGCCTTGGGTTCGGGCGAATGGACCTGGCAACAGGTTGTCGATAGCTCCAACATGGAGCCCGATGGTCCCTGCATTACTTGGCCGTGGCCAAAGCCTCGCAATTCGGGCCAGCTTCAGTGCGACTAAGACCGAATAACGGTACTGTCGTACTGTCGTACTGTCAGTCTTATCGCAACTTATCTCCGATTGAAAAAATTCTCCCCTCCCCCAGCCTGGCTTAAGTCATAACGTTTCGCCACTCGGCCAGTGTGGCCGAGCGGCGGGTCTTGTAGGTCTGTCGATCAATCAGGTGGCGGTCGGAGCAGAAGTGGTTTTGGACGTCGGCATGGACGGAGCCGAACTTCAGTAACAGCACTGTCAGAGCTAAAGCACCGCTGTTTCCCATATAGGGTAGACAGATATCCTGCGCTCTTGGAAGCTCGATTTGTTCCTGATCTGGGCTGCCGTTGGTTCGCAAAGAGAGGCGCTCGAGTTAGCTCTACTTAGAGGATTTGAACGGCCACGAACCAAAGTGCGGTTAGTCTGACAGCACGCTCCAAAACCCCCACGGACCGGGGCTATTGACGAGCGACCGCTCCGGCACATTCGATCCCACAAGGAGACGTTCTGCTTCCGGCCCAAAAACAGTCAGTCATTTCCCGCGGCTGTGGCCTGCAGGATTAAGCCGATACCACGAATGGCGAGGCACTTGTTTATTGAATGTCCTCCGGCCGATGCGGCCCGCTACCGGTGACGGTCGCATCCCGAAAGATGCACGCCTCTGCCTGCAGGTGCTTGCGGCGCAACTCGATGTCGTAAAGCGCCAGATTCTCGAGAACGACCGACGCGTGCTCGCCAGCGCGCGGCGAAAGGAACTCGGGCGCAGGCTCATGGAGATTCCCGGCGTCTGTCCGCTCCTGGCGAGCGCCTTCGTCGCCTCGGTCGCCGATCCGACCGTGTTCAGGACCGGGCGCGATCTAGCCGCCCGGATCGGCCAGGTACCCAAGCAGAACTCGTCCGGCGGGAAGGACCGGATCGGCAGCATAACGCGCGAAGAGAGCCGATATCTCAGACAGATGCTCGTTGTCGGCGCGATGGCAGTGATCCGATATGCTCAGCGGAACGGAAAGAGGCGACCTTGGCTCGTTCAACTGCTCGCGCGTCGCCCTGGCGGTGGCGCTGGCCAACAAGAACGCGCGGATGGTCTGGGCGCTGATGACCAGCGGCGAGCGCTATCGCGAACCGCTGCCAACGGCGGCGTCAGAGCTTCGCGCGGGCTACCGCGCTGAAGATGTTGGAAAGGGCAAAGAAGAGTTGATGCACAAAGCCGGTTGAAACCGCCGGATCGAGAAAACCCATTTTGGGCCGTGGCGCTTCGAGCGCGTGCTTTAGGTCAGGACCCGGTTCGCGCAAACGGCATCATGGCCAGCGGCGTATGACAATGCCGCATCGAAAGGCCGGACACATGGCCGCCTCGACCAGCGCAGAGCGGAACTCAAATAATTCCTTGCCAACGGAGGGCCGTCCACACACGGCCCAATTCCCGCTCCTAAGCTGTTGTTGATTGAATGACAGCTTTCGGGAAACGGACTTTTTGTCGCGAACGTCGCAAACTGGGCCGTCACCTGTCTGGCACCTTTTGTCGTTCCAAACGCCACTGCGGACATTCAATGGATTGGCTGACTGGGTCCGGATTCCGCAGTTCCATGCCCGGAACCCGCCAGTCAACAAACGGCATCGAATGCACGATAGGCGTGACCGCGCGAAAGAAGTCGCAAGTGGCAGAAGACTTGAGGCAAAGGGTTGTGCGGACCGATTAGTACGGCCGCTTGTGCCGCGAGCGCAAGCCGCTCAAGGAGCAATTGCTTCGTCTCCTATTGGCCTTTCGTCTGGGTAATTGCATCTCTCCAAGTTTCATAGGCCGCTCTGTTATGAGAGAATTTGTCACATGCTACCTAAGCAGGATGCTCTGTCTTTCGCTGAACCAGGCGAACTCAAGCACCAGATTCGGTGATTACCGGGTGATTGCCAGATCCAGTGCCATCACCCTCGAATTACAAAACTCGTTATAAAATACAGTGCTTTAGAACTAAAGAGCCACGACATCTGGTACTTCCGCTTCCGCCGCCGCTGACGGGCGCGTTTGGCGCGGGCGCCGTCACAGGGCGACGAACATCACCTCCCCGCTCGATCGGATGACGGCTTGGCAGATCGCGACTCGATGGCAGCGAGGGGCAGTCGGGAGCACCATGCGCCAGGGGTTCGGACGAGTAGGCCGGACCCGCCAAGAGTCCACGCGCGGACAGCTCTCATACGGGTTAACAGCAATACTTGGCGCTTATGAATTGCTTAGCGGATTTTCCGCGCCCTCCCCAAAGCGTTTGTAAACTGTGAGTCATTCCCGGTGACGATATTGTCGCTATCCGAAGCTTGACTCATTCTCGCACTTGGGTCTTTTTGATAGCCTTAAAAGTCATACATTCAGCATCATTCGGTTCGCAAAGCTTTGCCAAGGTTCTTCCCCCGGGGTCGGGGGCGGCATATTGAAGGCGGGACAGAATGGGTGACGAGGGCAATCATCACGAGCGGCGGCTGCTTGTCGCGACATTCGGGGGCCTCAGGATTTCGACTCCTGGAGGCGACACGCTCAACCTCCACACCGACCGCGCCCGCGCGCTGTTCGCTTACCTCCTCGTCAATCGCGACCACATGGTCCATCGTGAATCGATCTGCGCCGCGCTGTGGCTCGGCTCCAGCGAGCGCCAGGCGCGCGCGCAGCTCAGCAAGGCGCTCTGGCGGCTGCGCAACTCGCTCGAGCAGGCCTGGCCGGACGGAAGCGCCGCGGTGCTCACGCAGGCCGACTGTCTGGTCGGGCTCGACGAAACGCGGGTAGATGCCGACTGCTGGCGACTTGCGGATGCGGTCGGGGCGGTAGAATTCACCAGTGACGCGAACGTTACCAAGTCGGAAGCGCAGGCCCTGTCCGACATCGTTCGCCAATGCCAGGGAGCCTTCTGCGCCGGGCTGTTCGACGAATGGTGCGAAGAGCGGCGGGTCGAGAACGAGCAATTGCTGCTCGACGCCATGGATCGGCTGATCCGCTTCCACCAGAGCCAGCAGAACTGGGCCCAGGCGGTATCCTGGGCGCGCCATGCCGTCACGGTCGATCCGCTGCGCGAAGACATGCACTACGCCATCATGGACAGCTATCGGGCCATGGGCAATATGGCCTCGGCCGTCCGCCAGTACGAGCGCTACCGCAAGGTTCTCGCCAGCGAACTGCAGATCGCCCCGTCGGAAAAGATCCGCGCCCTGCTCGGCAATCTGACGCAGTCGCGCGAAGCCTGACCAAGCTCGATCCGGCAGCTCGAGCTTGGATAGGGTGCGGCGCGTCGGCGCTGGTGTCAGCCTCCGAAAAACCGCCTGATGGCATCGAGGGTGCAGCGGAACGCGCGGTGCCACAGCCG
>JBBSOT010000082.1:0-15248 GCA_038259455.1 Hyphomicrobiales bacterium
GCCATCAGGCCGAGCATCAGCCCGAGAAGCGCGGCACCTTGTCCCGTGTGCAGCATGTAGACCGTCTCGGAAGCATGTTCCCAGCCGCTCAGGTCGGACCAGCCGAGCGTTGCTACGGTGCCTTGGTCAAGATAGCCCGTGCCGCTGTTGGTCTTGAGCGTGAAGACGTCGGTCGAGTCGCCCGGATAGGGAAAGCTGAGTTCACGCAGGACGGAGACCGGGGTCGAGGCGAGCGTGGACATCCCCGCCAAGGGTGCACCCGTCCGACCGCTCACCGTGGATGTCAGTTTCGGGACAACGGCCTGGTCCGGGAGGAATCCGAAGGTAGAGGCCGTCATCCAGAGGGCGGTCGCCGAGGACAGCAGCAGTCCGGCCACGGCAATGCGCGCCACCTCGACATGGATACGCCCCGGCAGGGAGCCGCGCAGCGGGGCGAACCACCGCCGCCAGCCGCCGACGCGGCGCGCGATCAGCATGATACCTGATATGGAAAGCAGGAGCATCGCGGTCGCCCCAATGGCCGAGACGATGCGCCCCGTATCGTCAAGGAACAGCGAGCGGTGCAGGGTGGTCAGCCAGCGCTCGACCGGGTTCGGGTCGGCGGAGGCTGCGCCTGCGCCCGTAGCCGGATCTATCACGGCCGAGCCCGGCGTGCCGTTGTCGAACCAGTAGGCGGTGATGCGTCCCGAGGGAGCGCGCTTGATCTGCTCCACTCCCGGATAGGCAATCTGGATACGGGTCGCCAGGTCGCCCACACTGAGAGAGGCGTCAGCCTGCGGTGCCCCCAGCCGCTCCGCAGCCGGGAACACCGAAAGGGCACCTCCGCTCACCGCGAGCAGGGTGACCAGGGCCAGAGCCACAAGACCGGGCCAACGGTGAAGAGCACGGGTCATGGCCTGGGTCCTCACATGCCGAAAGCGAAGGTGGCAATGTAGCGGCGGCCCTTCGCGGTCTGGCCTGCGCTCCCGGCAGTCAATGGCACGGCGACTTCGTTCGGACTGTCGCGCATGTCCTCGACGGCCGCATCGACATGCAGCGTGTAGCCCGCGTCGAAGAGGGCATCGGCGAGGTCGAGCGTGATTTCCAGCGTCCGTCCCGAGCTCACGCTCGCTCCGGTGATCCCATTGATCTCCGCGCTATTGCCGCCCGTGGCGCGGTACCAGTCACTCAGATGCTCGTAGTATTTGGATTTGCCACCCGCCATCCAGAGCGTCCCGGCATAGGCCCCTTTTGGATCGGTCACATAGATGGCGAGGTAGGCGCCCTGGCCACCGTAGTTGCTCAAGGTGGTCGTCAGGGTCACCGGCCGCGCCATCGCGATGCCGGGAAGCGTCAGCGCAGTGGTGAGCGCCAAGGCGGCGAGAGTCTTTTTCATGACAGTCTCCAGGGTTTGCGGCTGGTTGCGGCTCAGTTCACTTTGATCTTCGGTGCCGCGCCATTTCCGAACAGGCCATTGTTCGGCGGGATAACGGTACCCGTCTGGGCGGGACCGGCGGCAGCGCCTGTGGAGCCCTGGCCTTCGCCATCGTCGTCGTCTTCTTCGTCGCTGTCGTCATCATCGTCGTCGTCATCCTCGCTTCGGCTCATGCGACGCCCCTCATCATCGTCTGAGCGGCCATCGTCGCTGACCAACAGGGAATGCGCGCTCCCACTGGAGGAATCCTCCGTCGCGTGTCGCGATGCCTGCGACTGCGGAGCGTCATGCATCACGCTCCAGGCTGGAATTGCGAAGCCGAGCGTCAGCGCGGTCGATGCAAGCAGGATTGCAGATGTCGTTTTCATAGCCGGGTCTCCTTTGTGATCGCTCCTTTCTGGAGGTGGCGCCTGATCCCTTCCTGACGGACATGAACTTTCTGCTTCAGCTTGCCGTCAGGAATCGAAAAGCCCCGCCGCAATGGCGAGGCCTTGAAGAACCGAGAGCAGCGATAAGGTAAGTCGGGAGATTGGCTATCAGCCTTCCTCGTCGGCTCTTCCCCCACGATGCTGATCATCGTCGTCGTCACCGCGCTCGATCTCCAGTATCTCAAGGGTGGCGGGATGAATCGTCGCCTCGATCCGCTGTCCCTGCGCATCGGCGCCTTCGATCTCGTAGCAGCCGTCGTCGATCTTGATCCGTCGCACCGTCCAGCCTTGCTCCGCCGCCAGCGCCGCAACGGCTTCCTTCGGCTTCCAGTCGGCCATCGGCACAAAACAGTCGTCATCGGCCATGGCACCTCCGACCGGGAATGCCGCAACAAATGCGAGAATTGTCAGGATGGGCCGCATGGCGCATTACTCCATTCGAGAACTTGACGGCGACCCTGCATGGCGAACCTGACAGCAACCTGAAGCCAACCCCTTCTTGCCTTCAGCACCCTGTCAGGAACCGCCGATACCAAGAGGCCGAGGCCGGAGAAGGCGCTTTTCTCAATGCGAATACTGCTTATCGAAGATGACATTGTGCTCGGCGACGCAGTGCGCGCCCAGATCGCAGCGGACGCCCACTCGGTCGACTGGGTCAGCCGAATCGACGCTGCGCGCGATGCAATGGCGACGGCCGCCTACGACCTGATTCTCCTGGACCTGATGCTGCCCGACGGCCGGGGCATCGGCTTGCTCAAAGCCCTGAGGTTGGCCGGAGATGTCACACCGGTGATCATCCTGACCGCCCTCGACCAGGTCTCGGACAGGATCGAGGGCCTCAGGGCCGGAGCCGACGACTATCTGGTAAAGCCATTCGACCTGGACGAACTTTCAGCGCGGATCGGTTCCGTCGCCCGACGCTATTCAGGCAATCCCAATCCGATCATCCGGCACCACGGCCTCGACATCGACATCGCACGCAGAAGCGTGCACCGCGACGGGAAGGCCGTGCAGTTGACAGCCCGCGAGTGGGCGCTTCTCGACGCGTTCCTGACGCGCCCGGGCCAGCTTCTTTCCAAGCCGCAATTGGAGGAAAAGCTCTACGACTTCGGCGCGGAGATCGAGAGCAACACGATCGAGGTCCATGTCAGTCGTCTTCGCAAGAAGCTTGGCACCGATCTCATCGAGACCGAGCGGGGGCTCGGCTACAGGCTGGCTCAGGCATGAGGACTCCCGAAAGCCTGCAGGGAAGGCTTCTCCTATCGCTTGGAGCAGTCCTGCTCGTGTCATGGATCGGCGCGTCCTGGTTAACAGCCGTCCTGCTGAGGCACGAAATCGAGGAAGTGTTTGACTCCTCGCTGCAGGAGACGGCCCAGCGCCTGCTCCCGCTCGCAGTCCTCGACATCGTCGGTCGGGAGGATGGTGACACCGCAAGCCAGAGGCTGGGAGCGATCCGCAGCCATGACGAGATATTCACCTATGTGGTTCGAGACGACAAGGGTGAGGTCCTGCTCCGGTCACACGCTGCCGACCTCTCCAACTTCCCACCTTACGGGGAAGCCGGCTTCGACCGGACCGCAACGCACCGACTTTACAGTGAGGAAGCCCTGCAGGGCACCATCCGCATCACGGTGGCGAAGTCAGTGGCACATCAGGATGCGGTCATCCGTGAAATGCAGATGGGACTGGGGCTTCCTCTCCTGTTCGTGATACCCGCCGCCTTCGCGGCTGTCGCTCTCGCGGTGAGACAAAGCACGCGATCGTTGCGTGCGTTCGGGGATCAACTGGAGACGCGAAACGAAAAGGACCTCACACCTGTCGCCTCCGGAAACCTGCCAACCGAGGTAGCGCCGCTGGCGGCTACCATGAACGCGCTGATGGAGAGGCTCCGGGAGGCCTTTGACGCGGAGCGAAGCCTTGCGACTGACACGGCCCACGAACTCAGGACTCCGCTTGCCGGAGCGATCGCACAGGCCCAGCGTATCCAGAAGGAAACCGCGGAACCGCAGACAGCGCAGCGCGGAGCCGACATCGAGGCTACGCTCAAGCGGCTCACAGCGCGCGCGGAGCGGCTCATGCAACTGGCGCGCGCGGAAGGCGGGCGGTTGAATGCGGATCAGGCGTCCGACCTTCGCGATGTACTGGAACTCGTGATCGGAGATATGCGCCGCAACGAGCCGGACGGGCGCATCGCGTTGATCCTTCCCAACACCCCTGTCCTCTCGAAAGCCAACCCCGACGCGGTCGGAATCGTCTGTCGCAACCTTGTCGACAACGCGCTTCGGCACGGAAGTCAGTCGTCGCCTGTCGACGTTTCCCTCTCTCTCGATGGGGTTCTCACGGTGTCAAATGATGGGCCCGTCGTCCCGGCTCAGACACTGGCAAGGATGGGGGACCGCTTCGAGCGCGGCACTACAATTGGCCACGGGAGTGGGATTGGTCTTTCAATAGTCTCGACGATCGCAGCCCGCATGGGCAGCAGCTTGCATCTGCGCTCGCCACGCCCCCATAGCCAGAGCGGATTTGAGGCCAATGTCCTGTTGGCCGGAGGGCAAGGAAAGCAGGAACGCACCAGTTCGCGAGAATGACGCGCAGAGAGACATTCAACGTCAGCGCGACATTTGCTGATGATGACGGCGGTGCGGACTACTCAGTAGTCTTGCCGACGAAGTGCTAATACGATGCCTCGGCAGCCGCCATCGTTGTGTGCGCCGTTCCGACGCGGTGGTTGGGGGAGCTTAAACTGTATAGAGTTTCAGCGGCTTGACCCCAGTGATTTTGATATTGTGGTGCGCACCAGCGAGA
This sequence comes from Hyphomicrobiales bacterium, assembly GCA_038259455.1. GTDB lineage: Bacteria > Pseudomonadota > Alphaproteobacteria > Rhizobiales > Rhizobiaceae > CAMYMG01. The sequence continues at coordinate 4,648 of JBBSOT010000082.1, forward strand.
ACGATAACTGCAGTCCCTGGTTCGATCTCACTGAGGTGCGAGCGAATGGAGATGTCGGGTATGCTGAGCAACATGGGTCTTCTACACAAGTCGGACTCTCCCTGAAATCCGGCTCCAGGGTTCGGAGCGCCGTGGTTAGGCTTCCACCAATCCGACGCGTCAGTTGAGCAGCGGTCGGTCCTGATCGAGATAGGTGGTGTCAAAATCGACTGCCGTCACCAGCGCGTCGAAATTGTCGAAGGTCACGCGCCCTTTCTTGAACGTCAGCAGACCCTCTTCGCGCAGTTCGCGCAGGACCCGGTTGATGTGCACCGCGGTCAGGCCCAATGCATCCGCCAGCAGATACTGGGACAAAGGACAGTCATAGCCCTCATTTGTCCCAAGCCCGACGAGCTTTAGCCTCGACCCCAGCTCGAGAAGGAAATGGGCAGTGCGTTCCAGTGCGGTCCTGCGTCCCAGATTGACCAGATGTTCAACCACCATTGCCTCGTCCCGCGATGCTGCCCAAAGCACGGCAGTCGCCAGTTTCGGGGTCTGGCCGAATGCCTGCAAAAGATCGCGCGCGTGAATTTCCGACGCTTCGACAGTGGTGATGGGTTCGGCACTGTGGTCGGCAGTCCTGAAGAGAATGGATCTCAATCCAAGGAAATCGCCGGGAATCTGGAAGTCGACGATCTGGCGGCTGCCGCTACGCTGGATCTTGTATGAGCACACCCATCCCGAAGCGAGGATGTAGGCGGATTGACCAGACTGTCCCTGCAAGACCAGATCGCGTCCCGGAAAAAAGCTCCTGCGCCGCCGATGGAGGTCCTCAAGAACCGCCAATTCCGTCTCCGACAAAGCGACAAATGAGCCCAGTTTACGAGCGATGGAACTTCCCTGGATAGTCATCAGACTGGATTTTTCCATAGCCTCCGAGACAGCGATTTCGCTGTGAAAAAAGTCGCTACTTGACGCAAATCGACCGGAGGCTGCTCTCGCTCAGTTTTGTATAGGTCGTTTCAGGCCAAGTAGCGACACGTTTGTTTATTCAGGAAGCGCCGAGCCTTCCCGGCGCCGCAAGGGATCGTTCCTATGAGCCACCATTCCGACATTGCCGGCGAAGCAGCCCTGTCCATCTGCGAGTCGCTTCTTCTGGCGCTGAATGACCGCAATGTTCTGCCGGAGAAAGAAATCATGGGAATTTTGCGCGACGCGGCAGCGGCCCATGAGGATCACCCCGGGGGTGACGGCAAAGCCGATTTTCATGCCGAGGTTGCCGCCCTGATCAACGCGATCATTAGTGGCGGAAATTCGGTGCGCAGGGGCTGAAGCGCCGCCTACCCATGCCTCGACGGTTCGAGCTGCGATGCCCGCGTCAAACTGCGCAAGTCTGCCTGATCCAGATCAGTGACGTACAGTGCGATTGCGCCGACACTGTTCGCCAGAGGTCTAGAGCACATTCTGCGGACCGTGTCCCATCAGATGGAGAAGGCCGTGAGCTATCATTTCAGCAAGACCATTGCGATGCCGATGAAGGAAGCGATTGAGCATGTCACGGCAAGCCTCGCAGCCAAGGGGTTTGGGGTCCTCACGACAATCGACGTCAGCGCGACGCTGAAAAAGAAACTCGACGTAGATTTCCGCCCCTATGTGATCCTGGGCGCCTGCAACCCGGGATTCGCCTACGAAGCCCTCCAGCAGGAGAGCAGGATCGGCACGATGCTGCCATGCAACGTGATTTTGCAGCAGGCCGATGCAGAGCACGTTGAAGTCTCAGCCGTGGATCCGATCGCCTCTATGAAAGAGGTCGGCAATCCGGGCCTCGCCTCGATCGCAACACAAGTGCGCGACCTGCTGAAGCAGGCCGTCGAGGCGCTTTGACCTTGGTGTCCCATCCGGGCGCATCCCCGAAGAGGGAGATTGGCCCGCGGAGTTCATCTTGTCTGCATTAGCGACAACCGATCCTGCCGTGCCGCAACGGCTTCTACGATCGCTGACGCTGACGCATACAGTCCTCTATGGTCTGGGCGTCACTATTGGCGCTGGAATCTACGTGCTGGTGGGTGTCGCAGCCGGGCGCAGTGGGATGCACGCGCCATTGGCATTTATCGGTGCCGCGCTGGTGATGTCCTTCAGTGCAGCGTCGTTTGCCGAGCTCGGAACGCGGATGCCTGTCAGTGCAAGCGAGGCGGCGTATGTCGAAAGAGCTTTCGACCGGCGCTGGCTCAGCCTCTCAGTGGGCCTTCTGGTCGTTCTTACGGCGACCATATCGGCGTCGACGATCACCGTTGGGAGTGCTGGCTATATCCGCGTCTTCGTCGACCTTCCGGCGCCCTGGATCATAACGCTGGTGGCCATTGCGATGGGGTCGATCTCGTGCCTGGCGATCCGCCAATCCGTCACCGTCGCCGGCGTCATGACATTGATCGAGGTCGGTGGGCTTCTGCTTGTCATTGCCGCTGGATTGGGGTCGGGAACGGAAATCGTTACCAGACTTCCCGAGATTGTGCCGTCTTCCGGTGACATGGCAGCATGGGTAGGGCTCTCTGGAACGACGTTGATCGCGGTTTTCGCCTTCATCGGTTTCGAACATCTCGTCAACATCGCCGAAGAGATGAAGAACCCGTCGCACACGTTGCCGCGCGCGCTTTTCCTGACGCTTGGGTTGACCGCGCTTATCTATGCGCTTGTCGTTTGGATAGCGCTAATTGCAGTGCCGCCTGAAGAGCTTGCCCAGTCCCCCGCGCCTTTGGCGCTGGTTTTCGAACGGCTTACGGGCTTGCCGTTGGCGACCATGAGCACGATCGCCGTCGTAGCGACTCTCAACGGGATCATCGTCCACATCGTCATGATCGCACGGGTTCTTTATGGCCTGGCAAGCCAGGGAAACCTTCCGATTGCCCTTACCCGCCTGAACCCGATGACCGGGACGCCGCTCCTTGCAACGCTGATCGCCGTGGGCGCGATCCTTGCGCTGGCACTTTCGGTGCCATTGGCCGGGCTTGCCGATCTGACCTCCCGCCTGACCCTCATCATCTTCGCGATCGTCAATGTCGCCCTTCTTCGGATTAAGTTCCGCGAGACCTCTCCACCTCCCGGTGTGTTCGTGTGTCCGCGCTGGGTACCTGCTGCAGGACTTACCTCAAGCCTGGCACTGCTTTTGTTCGATCAGGTCGCGGGGTAGTGGGCTTGGATCACGAGGCGCAGTCAGGACAACGCAGCCGGATCGGCGGTCATGCATTGGCGATCGCCAGTATAGGCGGCGTTTTTCTCTGTCTCCTGATCGCTTGGCCATTCCTCGGCGCAATCACCTGGGGCGTTGCGCTTGCGGTGCTTTTTTCGCCGCTGCAGGTCCGGATCGAGGCAAAACTCAAACATCCCAACCTCGCGGCAGTGCTCTCTGTCGGCATCGTGGCAATCGTGGTCATCGTCCCGGCGGCGTTTGTCGTCGAAAGCCTCGTCACGGAGGCAGCATCCGGCGCGTTGTCCATCCAGGAACGTATCGCAAGCGGTGAGCTGCAGAAATTGCTCGACACCTACCCCACGGTCGCGCCGCTCGGCGCGTGGATCGACCGGGAGTTCGATCTCCCTTCCATGATGGCAACAATCGCTACATGGCTGAGCAATATCGGAGCAACCATCGTCAAGGGTTCATTTCTCCAGGTCGCTGAGGTCTTTCTTACCTTCTACCTGCTGTTCTATTTCCTGCGCGACCGGGTGGCGGCCAATACCGGGCTCAAGGCTTGGCTACCGCTTGCACCCGAAGAAGTCGATCTTCTGTTCCGGCGCGTTGTCGGCACGGTGCACGCCACCGTGTATGGCACTCTTGCCGTGGCCGCGGTGCAGGGGGTGTTGGGCGGTCTCATGTTCTGGGCACTGGGTTTGCCCACTCCACTCCTTTGGGGGCTCGTGATGGGCCTGCTGTCGATCGTCCCGGTGCTTGGCGCCTTTATCGTCTGGATTCCTGCGGCGGTCCTTTTGATGCTGGACGGCAGCTGGGCGCGGGCCTTGATCCTCGTGGTTTGGGGCGCAATCGTCGTTGGCGGGATCGATAATGTGCTGCGGCCGATCTTTGTCGGCAACCGCCTGCAGCTTCACACCATCCCTGCATTCTTGTCGATCATCGGCGGGCTCTTCTTGTTTGGCGCCCCCGGCTTCATACTGGGGCCACTCGCGGCCACGGTGACGATGCTTCTCGTGTCGCTCTTGAACCGGCGCGCAGCCGACGGCGCCCCGCATACCCGCGCATCGGAATAGTCCGCCCTGAAACAGGAATTTGATATGACCATACCCCCTGAAATCGCAGTCCTTTCGACGCAATCTCATCTTTCCGATAGCGAGATGCATGACATCGACGCCTGGTGGCGCGCGGCAAATTACCTGACGATCGGACAGATCTATCTGCTCGACAATCCGCTGCTGCGCGAGCCGCTGCTGCTGGAGCACGTCAAGCCTCGGCTGCTCGGGCACTGGGGCACGTCGCCTGGCCTGAGCTTCATCTATGCACATCTCAATCGCATTATCCGAAACCGCGACACCAACATCATTTATATCTGCGGACCCGGTCATGGCGGACCGGCTATGGTAGCCAATACCTATCTCGAAGGGACCTATAGCGAACTTTATCCCGACATTACGCTTGACGAAGCCGGGCTGAAGAAACTGTTCCGGCAGTTCTCGTTTCCGGGCGGCATTCCAAGCCACGCTTCGCCCGACCTGCCAGGCTCGATCAACGAGGGCGGCGAACTCGGTTATTCACTGTCGCACGCATTTGGCGCTGCCTTCGACAATCCGGACCTGATCGTCACCTGCGTTGTCGGCGATGGCGAGGCCGAGACAGGGCCCCTGGCTGCGGCCTGGCATTCAAACAAGTTCCTCAATCCAGCACATGACGGGGCCGTGCTGCCCATTCTGCACCTCAACGGCTACAAGATTGCCAACCCGACGGTTCTCGCGCGCATCCCCGAAGAGGAACTGCGGGCGCTGTTTGTCGGCTATGGCTATGAGCCGCTGTTCGTCGAAGGAGATGAGCCATCGCTGATGCATGAGCGGATGGCGGTGGTGCTCGACGAGGCGATGGACAAGATCCGCGCCATTCAAGAAGAAGCGCGCGCGTTTCCCGACACGCCGGTCAAGCGGCCGAACTGGCCGATGATCATCCTGCGCAGCCCCAAGGGCTGGACAGGCCCGAAGGAAGTAGACGGCCTCAAGACCGAGGGGTTCTGGCGGTCGCACCAGGTGCCGCTGTCGGGCATTGCCGAAAACCCCGAGCATCTGCGTCTGCTGGAGACATGGCTGAAGAGCTATCTGCCGGAAGACCTTTTCGATGCGAACGGGGCGCCGGTTGCTGCGATTCGCGCCACGGCGCCAGCCGGTACGCGGCGGATGAGCGCCAACCCGCATGCCAATGGCGGCGCGCTGCGCCGGTCGCTTATCATGCCGGATCTGGCCGACCACGCGATCGAGGTGCTGGCGCCGGGCTCGGTCAAGGCGCAAGCAACCAAAACCATGGGTGAGTTTCTGGGCTGCGTCATGAAATTGAACGAGGCGACAAAAAACTTCCGGATTGTTGGCCCAGACGAGACCGCCTCAAATCGCCTTCAGGATGTGTTCGAGGTTACCGAGCGCGCCTGGATGGAAACGATCGAGCCCTATGACGTCCACCTCGGACAGGCGGGACGGGTCATGGAAATCCTCTCCGAGCACACCTGCCAGGGTTGGCTCGAAGGCTACCTGCTGACCGGCCGGCATGGCCTGTTTTCCTGCTACGAAGCCTTCATCCACATTGTCGATTCCATGTTCAACCAGCACGCCAAGTGGCTGGAGGCTTGCGGCGACATTCCGTGGCGCCGGCCGATTTCGTCGTTGAATTATCTGCTTTCCAGCCATGTCTGGCATCAGGAGCATAACGGTTTCAGCCATCAGGACCCTGGCTTCATTGACGTTGCTCTCAACAAGAAGGCCGATGTCGTGCGTGCCTATCTGCCGCCGGATGCCAATACGCTGCTGTGCGTCACCGACCATGTTCTGCGGACATGGAACCGCATCAACATCATCGTGGCGGGCAAGCCGCCTCTCTGGCAGTGGCTGTCGATGGAAAAGGCCATCGTGCATTGCCGGGCAGGCGTTGGCATCTGGGATTGGGCCTCGAGCGACGGGGGCGCCGATCCTGACGTGGTCATGGCCTGCGCGGGCGATGTCCCGACGCTGGAAACGCTCGCCGCCGTCCAGATCCTGCGCGAAGAAGTTCCGGACCTGCGCATTCGCGTCGTCAACGTCGTCGATCTGATGGCGCTCCAGCCGAGGGAGGTTCATCCGCACGGTTTGTCGGACGCCGACTTCAACGCCATGTTCTCAGGCAACAAGCCGGTCATCTTCGCCTATCACGGCTACCCGTGGACCATACACCGCTTGACCTATCGCCGGCTCAACCACGACAATTTCCATGTGCGCGGCTACAATGAGGAAGGCACGACGACGACGTCGTTTGACATGACCGTCATGAACGGTCTCGACCGCTTCCATCTGGTGAAGAATGTGCTCGACCGGGTTCCAAAGCTGGCAGCCGTGCGCGAGAGCTTAAGCCAGAAGATGGATGCCAAGCTGCTCGAACACCGCGCCTATATCCGCGCCCATGGGCAGGACATGCCGGAGATCCTGAACTGGCAATGGCACCAGGAGACCCCCGGCTGACATCCGTCAGATCGCGGTGCCGAACAAGGCGCCAATGCCAGCGGTCAGCGCCATGGCAAAGGCACCCCAGAAGGTGACGCGCAACGTCGCCTTCATCACATGTGCGCCGCCTGCCTTGGCGCCGATTGCGCCTAGCAGAGCCAGGAAAAGCAGCGAGGCGGCCGACACGCTCCAGACAAGCGAAGCCTCCGGCGCAAGCAGGACCATGGCCAACGGCATCGCCGCACCCACGGCGAATGTGGCAGCCGACGTCAGTGCGGCTTGTATCGGGCGTGCCGTGGTCATCTCGGAAATGCCGAGTTCATCATGCGCGTGGGCGGCAAGGGCATTCTTGGCCATGAGCTGTTCGGCGACCTGACGGGCAAGCTCTGGCGTCACGCCTCGTTGGACATAGATGTCTGCCAGTTCAGCACGCTCGAACTCCGGCTGAGATTGCAGTTCCAGCCGCTCGCGGTCGAGATCGGCATTCTCCGTATCCGACTGGGAACTGACAGAGACATATTCGCCAGCCGCCATCGACATGGCGCCGGCTACAAGCCCCGCCACTCCAGCGAGCAACACCTCGGAGCTGCCCGCAGCAGCTGAGGCGACTCCCACGATGAGACTTGCTGTGGAGACGATCCCGTCATTGGCTCCGAGGACGGCAGCGCGCAGCCAGCCGATGCGCGAGACCAGATGATTTTCGGAATGCAGCCTGCTCATGGTTTTCTGCGGATGACGCCACTCAGCTCCGTCGCCGCGGCGACCGTGTTCGAGATCGTGCCGTATTTGCGGACGTTCTTGTGAAGCAGTTCCAACCGCTGATCGGTTTCGCCGGTTTCAACCGTCAGGACGTAGTCGATCGAGACGATCTTTGGCGGGCTGTCCTGACGGACGGCGTGAAGCGCGACGGTGACGTCCGTAAAGTCGAAACGCAGCATCGGTGCGACACGCTCGATCCCCTTGATCATGCAAGCGGCGACGGCAGCGAGCAGCAGTTCTGCCGGATTGAAGGCGTCGAGGCGACCGCCAAGATCTGTATTCAGGTCGATCTGCGCGCTCCTGGTAGTCGCCAGGGAGCCGTGCGCATCGACGCGCCGGGCCTCCACCGTGTATTCGAGCATTATACACCTCCCCAATGTGCGCACCCACCCGACGATAGCATCGCAGCCTGCCGGCGAATTGATCAGGGTCAGTTACGCCCGACACAGGCGCTCCGGTCTGAGCGGCAATGGATGCTTGAAAGAGTTCATCACGCTTTCGCCTGACACGGGAGACAAGCGAGCGGCTTGCCTTTGGCGTGCGAGATTCTCGACTGTGTAAAATCCGGAATATGAAACCCCTAAAATCCATAGATTTCGGTTAGAAATCGAATCCCTTCCTCTCCGCCACTGACACCGCGTATGACGTGGTTTATGAACGGCAAGGACAAGATTGCTGCGGACAGTCCGGACTTCATCCCGACCAAAATTGCACGCTTCGTCTTAAATTGCCCTGGCAACAGTGCCTTGGCCACTTGTCCTGGAAGTCGTGCCGTCACGTAGACTGGGGGTTGTCCAAGCCGTCAGGCCGCCACGCGACCGGCGATCCAGCGTCCGGCATTGGCAAGGATGAGGTCGGCATCGATGAAGCGTTCGCGCAGGATTTTTTCGTAGAGCGCGCCTTCCTGCTTGCGGTCTATCTCGCCGCCAATGCCGGTAAGCTTCGACAGCGCCTGCTGCAACGCGATCACCGTCCCCGAACCTTCATCGAACTGCGCCTTCTTGCGCCAGACGAGGCTGGCCGGCAGAAGATCAGCACAGGCTTTGCGAAGCAACCACTTCTCCGTGGTGGGGCCGGTGGACTCAGGCGTGTCGGGATCGGTACGGCGCATCTTCAGAGAAACCGGAATCGATTGCGAGAAGTCGACGAGATCCCGATCAAGGAAGGGCGTGCGCGCTTCGAGAGATTCGGCCATCGAAATCCTGTCGACGCGCTGCAGGTTGATGTTGTGCATCGTTCCAAGGATGCGCGTCAGCTCGTTGGCCAGGGCACGAGGCCGGTCAACATAGGCGTGCTGATAGGTATAGCCGGCGAACAGCTCGTCCGCGCCCTCGCCCGTAAGGACGGCCTTGACCTTGCGTCGCGCAAGCCTCGCCGCAAACAGGGTCGGGATGGCACTGCGCACGAGATCGATATCGGCGCTTTCGAGATGATAGATGACATGCGGCAGGTTCTCGACCACATCGTCGGCGGTGAAGACATGCTCGCTGTGGTCCGAGCCGATATGCGCCGCGACTTCCCTGGCCGCGATCAGGTCAGGAGATCCAGCGGTGCCGACCGCGAACGTCTTCAGAGGTTGCTTGCCCGCCTTCAGAAGCTGGCGCTGGGCAATTGCCGCCATGATCGAACTGTCGAGGCCCCCCGACAGAAACGAACCGACCTCGACGTCAGCAATCATCCATTTGGCGACCGCAGCCTCGATGACCAGACGCAGTTCGCGTGCCGTCGCATCGATATCCATGCCTAGCTCGGCCTCCGCGGCGCCGTGCGGCCGGCGATACCACTGTCGCCAACCGTCCTGGCTATCGTAAAGGGTGCCGGGCGGAACCGCTTCGATCGCCGACAGGCCAAGCCCATCGAAAGCCTTCATCTCGGAAGCGAAGGCGAGGCCCTTGCCAATTCGGGCCATATAGAGCGGTTTGATGCCGAGCGGATCGCGGGCCGCGACGATGCGGTCAGGCGTGGCCAGCACGAAAGCGAACATTCCATCCAGCCGGTCGACCCAGCGCGGGACATCCGACCGGAAAAGCTGGAGGATCGTTTCGCTGTCGCTGGCGGTCTGGAAAAGCTCCTCGCCGAGTATGGCACGCAGTTCGGCATGATTGTAGATTTCGCCGTTTGCCACCAGCACCTCATTGCCCTGCACGATAGGCTGCCTGCCATCCTGCGGGCCAATGATCGAGAGCCGGCAATGCGCCATGACGGCTGGCCCGCCCGCCTGGCTAACAACGTTGGTCGCGTCGGGACCGCGATGCGCCAGCTTGGCAATCATGCGCCACGCCATGTCCTCGTCGCCGACATTCCATAAACAAACCAGCCCGCACATGGCTATTCCTCTTCACTACTTACCAATTGAAGCGGCGACCGCATGAGAAGCATGCGAGAGGCCGCAATTTCACCCGTTGGGCAATAAGCGCAGCGGGAAATGATCCGTCCGTTGGTCATCGACATAGCGATGGGCCGCGCGGTAGCCGGCCCATCGCCGGCCATCCAATTCGGCGATGAGCAGTGCCTCGCGGCGATCAGCCGCCCTGACGAGTACGGACCCGTCGGGCGCCAGAACCGCGCTCTCGCCGGCAAAATCCCCTGCACCATCGACCCGGTTGCAGAAGGCCAGAAACATCGAATTCTCGTAGGCGCGCGCGGGAGCCTGGATTCGCGGGACAATTGCATAGTCCCTGCCCGTCGCACTGATGACCAGAGCCATCTCGGCCCCGCGACGCTGCAAGTCCTGCATAGTGACGGGGAAGTCAAGATCGTAGCAGATCAGGACGCCCAGGAAGAATGAAGGCTGGACCTCGACCACCGGCGATGGTTCGCCTGGCATGAACAGCGATTTCTCGAGCTCGCCCCATAGATGCATCTTGCGATAGTTCAGGAGCACTTCACCGCCACTGCCAACCAGCAGCGCCGCGTTGTAGAGGGCGTCCCCGTCACGTTCCGAATAACCCGTGCAGATCGCCAGCCCGTGACTCCTGGCAATCTCGCCAAGGTGCCTGGCGAGAACTGCGGCGGTGAGCGAGAGGTCGCGCGCTGAATCAGCGTCAAGATAGCCGCACATGAAAAGCTCGGGGAAAGCGATCAGAGCGGCGCCTGCTCTTGCCGCTTCGCGCGCCCGCTTGTCGATCTCTGCGAGCGCCTCTGCAACCGACGAGGGCGTAAAATCCGTCTGTGCCAGCGCCAAC
>JBBSOT010000083.1:0-15227 GCA_038259455.1 Hyphomicrobiales bacterium
AACTGCTGGTCGGGCAGCTGGTAGAGGTCGCCGTCCGGCGCGGTGGTGAACTTCAGCCCGATGAAGTCATCGAGGTCGAGGCCGGGATTGGTGACGTCCTTGCCTTCGTTCGCCATCCAGTCGGTCAGCGAGCGGGCCTGCTGGTAGCGCCAGTGGGTGCCGATCAGGTCGGAGTCGTTGACATAGGCGTCGTAGATGTTCTCGCCCGACTGCATCTGCGTCTGCAGCTTTTCGACGACGTCGCCCTCGCCGATCAGGTCGTGCGTGATCTTGATGCCAGTGATGTCAGTGAACGCCTTGGCCAGCGTCTTCGACTCATATTCGTGCGTGGTGATGGTTTCGGACACGACCTTGATGTCCATGCCGGCGAAAGGCTTCGCCGCATCGATGAACCACTGCATCTCGGCTTCCTGGGCCGCACGGTCCAGCGCCGACATGTCGCCGATCTCGGCGTCGAGGAAGGCTTTCGCCTCGTCCATACCTGCATAGGCCTGGCCTGCGCCAAGCAGCAGCACCAGGGCCGTCGTTGATGTCAATAATTGCCTTCTCATAGGGTTTCCTCCCGTTACAGTTACAAGTTTCATCAGGAGCACCGCCACCGGCGGGATCCCGATCCGTTCACGCCCTAGACGAAGCGGAATACGCCAATCGCGTAGACCACGGACAAGGCGAGAGCCCACCACAGGTTGGGTCCGACAAGACCCAGCCAAGCGAGATTTAGAAAGCCACTTCCAAGCAGCGAAACAAACAGCCGGTCACCGCGAGTCGTCTCGAAGTGCAGCACGCCTACGCGCGGGTTGCCGCCCGGCGACACATACTCCCAGATTGCCATGCCGATCAGCAGCGCCAGGATCGTGCAGAAGAAGATCGCGGTCGGCAGCGTCCATGCCATCCATTGCAGATCCATGATCAAACCCTCCCCAGGGCAAAGCCCTTGGCGATGTAGTTGCGCACGAACCAGATCACGAGCGCGCCCGGAAGGATCGTCAGCACACCGGCGGCCGCCAGCACGCCCCAGTCCAGTCCGGAGGCCGACACGGTGCGCGTCATGATGGCGGCGATCGGCTTGGCGTCGGTTGTCGTCAACGTACGGGCAATCAGCAGTTCCACCCATGAGAACATGAAGCAGAAGAAGGCTGCCACGCCGATGCCGCTGGCGATCAGCGGGGTGAAGATCTTGATGAAGAAGCGCGGGAACGAATAGCCGTCGATATAGGCGGTCTCGTCGATCTCCTTGGGCACGCCCGACATGAAGCCCTCGAGGATCCAGACCGCCAGGGGCACATTGAACAGGCAATGCGCCAGCGCCACGGCGATGTGCGTGTCGATCAGGCCAAAGGCCGAGTAGAGCTGGAAGAACGGCAGTGCAAACACCGCTGGCGGCGCCATGCGGTTGGTCAGCAGCCAGAAGAACAGGTGCTTGTCGCCAAGGAACCGGTAGCGCGAGAAAGCGTAGGCCGCCGGCAGCGCCACACCGACCGAAATCACCATGTTCATAACCACATAGATGATGGAGTTGATGTAACCCTTGTACCAGGATGGATCCGTGAAGATGACCAGGTAGTTGGCGATCGTCGGGTTCTTCGGGTAGAGCGAGAAGGCGCCAAGGATCTCCTGGTTGGTCTTGAAGCTCATATTGACCAGCCAATAGATCGGCAGCATCAGCGCGATGATGTAGATAGTCGGCACCAGCCACCAGAAGCGCGATTCCTCGCCGCGCCGGCGCATTTTGCGCGCCAGCGCTTCGCTTGCCGCGCGGTCCTTCTCGGTCACCGGAGATTGCCTCGCCAGGCTGCTGTCGCGTCCGTTCATTGTTGTGTCTTCGCTTCGGCTCATCTCACTTACCCGCATCGACGCTGGTCATAACGGTGTAGAACACCCATGACAGGAGAAGGATGATCAGGAAGTAGATGATCGACATCGCGGCCGCTGGTCCGAGATCGAACTGGCCGATGGCGATCTTGACGAGATCGATGGAAAGGAAAGTCGTTGAGTTACCCGGCCCGCCGCCGGTCACCACGAACGGTTCTGTATAGATCATGAAGCTGTCCATGAAGCGCAACAGAACGGCGATCAGAAGCACCCGGTTCATCTTCGGCAGCTGGATGTAGCGGAAGATCGCCCAGCGCGAGGCTCCGTCGATCTTGGCCGCCTGATAGTAGGCATCAGGTATCGAGACGAGTCCAGCGTAGCACAAAAGCACCACGAGGCTGGTCCAGTGCCAGACGTCCATCAGGATGACGGTCACCCAGGCATCGAAGGGGTCCTGGACGTAATTGTAGTCGATCCCCATCTGGTGCAGTGTGTAGCCGAGCAGGCCGATATCGATGCGCCCGAACACCTGCCAGATGGTGCCCACGACATTCCACGGAATGAGCAGCGGCAGCGCCATCAGCACCAGGCAGACCGGCACGCCCCAGCCCTTCTTCGGCATGTTCAGTGCGATGAATATGCCAAGCGGCACCTCGATCAGCAGGATAATGCCGGAAAAAACGAGGTTGCGGCCCATCGCCGACCAGAAGCGATTGGATTGAAGGATTTCCTCAAACCACGTCGTGCCGGCCCAGAAGAACACATTGTTGCCGAACGTGTCCTGCACCGAATAATTGACGACAGTCATCAGTGGTATGACCGCCGAGAAGGCGACCAGTACCAGCATCGGCAGCACCATGAACCAGGCCCTGTTGTTCCAGGCTTTTTCCATGGACTAGCTCCCCATCTCGACGCGCCAGGAATTGGCGTAGAGGTTGATACCGGCCGGGTCGAAGCTCACCTTCGCATCGGCCGGAACATTCTTGTCCTCGCTGACGATCAGCGCGATTTCCTGGCCCTGCAGTTTGGCACGCACAACCTTGTGCCGGCCGATGTCCTCGACCTTGGTGACGTCGACCGGCATGCCGTCGTTCGAGAAATGCACATATTCGGGCCGTACACCGAGTTCGATCGCGCCGCTGGTCGTCCCGGGTGCCCCTGGCAGTTCGATGATCGCTTCGCCTAGCCGCGCCTTGCGGCCGTCAATCTCGACTGGCAGCACGTTCATGCCGGGCGAACCGATGAAGTAGCCCACGAAGGTGTGCTTCGGGCGTTCGAACAGGTCGACCGGTGTTCCGATCTGTACGATGCCGCCATCATACATGACCACCACCTGGTCTGCGAAGCTCAGCGCCTCGGTCTGGTCATGCGTGACATAGACCATGGTGAAGCCGAAGCGGCGATGCAGTTGCTTCAGCTGTGAGCGCAGCACCCATTTCATGTGTGGATCGATCACCGTCAGCGGCTCGTCGAACAGGATGGCGTTGACGTCGGAGCGAACCAGTCCGCGACCGAGCGAGATCTTCTGCTTCTGGTCGGCAGTCAGACCCTTGCACTTCCGGTTGCCCAGTTCGGCAAGCCCGGTCATCTCAAGCGTCTCGCGCACCCGGCGGTCGACGTCGGCTTCTGCCACGCCGCGATTGCGCAGCGGAAACGCAAGATTGTCGTACACGGTCATCGTGTCGTAGATCACCGGAAACTGGAACACCTGGGCGATGTTGCGTTCCTGCGTCGACAGTTTGGTCACGTCCTTGCCGTCGAACAGAAGCTTGCCTTCCGACGGATGCAGCAGTCCTGAAATGATGTTGAGCAAGGTCGTCTTGCCGCAGCCGGACGGCCCGAGCAGGGCGTACGCCCCGCCATCGTCGAAGGTGTGATGGACCTCTTTCAGTGCGTAGTCCGCCTCCGATTTCGGGCTTGCCGAATAGGCATGGCGGATATGGTCGAGATCGATTCTTGCCATGCGCTAAGCCGCCATTTTCGGCGCGCGCCCGGCCGATTGGCCGTTGGCGTCGAACACCATGATGTGCCGAGGGTCGATGAACACCTCGATCGTCTGGTCCGGGTCAAGCATCCGGATGCCATGCGTCAGCATCACCCACCGCACATCGGCAAAATCGAGATGCACGAACGTTTCCGAACCGGTGATCTCGGTTATGGAGACTTTCGCGCGTACCGGCACCGCCGAGGGATCGGGCCGTTCAATGGAAAGATGGTGGGGCTGAAAGCCGATCGTGTAGCTCGTATCGGCAATACCGGCGAGCTCCGCCGGCACCGGGAGGTTCACCCCACCATCTAGCTGGAAACTCGTCCCGCTCTTCTTCAGCACGATCGTGTTGAGCGGCGGGTCGGCGAACGTCTGGGCGGTGACCAGATCATTGGGATTGCGGAAAACGTCGATCGTCTCGCCGAACTGCGTTACCCGACCCTCGGAAAGAGTGGCCGTATTGCCGCCGAGCAGCAGTGCTTCTTGCGGTTCAGTGGTGGCGTAGACGAAGATTGTTCCCGCTTCGGCAAACAGCCGCGGCAGTTCGGCGCGCAATTCCTCGCGCAGCTTGTAGTCCAGATTCGCAAGCGGCTCGTCGAGCAGCACCAGCCCCGCCTTCTTGACGATGGCGCGCGCCAGTGCGGTGCGCTGCTGCTGCCCGCCCGAAAGGCTCAAGGGGGTACGGTCGAGATAGGGCGTCAGCTTCAGAAGCGCGGCTGCTTTGCGCACTTCCGTCTCGATCGTCGCCTTGTTGGCGCCGGCGACCCGCAGCGGCGACGCAATATTCTCATAGACCGTCATCGCCGGGTAGTTGATGAACTGCTGGTAGACCATCGCGATGTTGCGCTTTTGCACTGGCAGTCCGGTCACGTCCTTGCCATCGAACCATATGGTTCCCGATGTCGGTGCATCGAGCCCGGCCATGAGGCGCATCAGGCTTGTCTTGCCGGACAGGGTTGGTCCAAGCAGCACGTTGAGCGAGCCGTGGTGAAGCGTCAGCGACACGTCGCGGATATGATCCACGCCGGCCACCCGCTTCGTCACGTTTCTCAATTCAAGCATGTTTGCCCTCCGAGGCGCCCGTTCTATTCGGCAGCAGCGCTTTGCTGGCCGGATTTCAGACCGTTCATGTATTCTTCAAGCCCATCCGCCTCCTCGCGGCTGAGTGTAAGGCCACGTTTCGTTCGACGCCAAAGAACATCCTCGGCGCTCACCGCCCATTCGTGTGCGATAAGATAGCGCACCTCGGCCTCGTAAAGATCCGGTCCGAATTTCCTGCCCAGATCAGACGCCGATTGCGCAAGCCCAAGCATGGTCGCCGCACGGGTTCCGTAGAGCCGTGTCAGTCGTTTTGCATGACCGAGTTCAAGGAAGCCATAACTTGCCTTCAGGCGTTTCACCTGCGCATCGAAGCCGACATCGAAGAAATCGCCGCCTGGGAGCACGGATCCTGCGGTCCATGGCTTGCCCTTGTGCCCCAGGAAGCCCGCGATCTTTTCGAGCATGTGTTCGGCCAGCCGTCGGTAGGTCGTGATCTTGCCGCCAAAAACATTGATGACCGGCGCCTGGTCACCCTCGCCTTCGACCATCAGCACATAGTCCCGCGTAGCCTCCTGCGCCTTTGTTGCGCCGTCATCGTAAAGCGGTCGTACGCCCGAATATGTCCAGACGATATGCTCCGGCTTGACCGGCTTGGCGAAGTACTCGCTGGCCGCGTCACACAGATAGGTAATCTCGCTCTCGCTGATTTCGGCCTTGTGGGGATCACCGTCAAAATCCTGGTCAGTCGTGCCGATCAGCGTAAACTCATCCTCATAGGGAATGGCGAAAATGATCCGCCCGTCCTTGTTCTGGAAGAAATATGCGCGCGGATCGTCGAATTTTTTCGGCACGACAATGTGGCTTCCCTTGACCAGCCGCACATTGTGCACGTCGTTCTTGCCGATCGCGCCAGACAGCACATGGTCAACCCAGGGGCCGGC
This sequence comes from Hyphomicrobiales bacterium, assembly GCA_038259455.1. Taxonomy (GTDB): domain Bacteria; phylum Pseudomonadota; class Alphaproteobacteria; order Rhizobiales; family Rhizobiaceae; genus CAMYMG01. The sequence goes on from JBBSOT010000083.1 coordinate 5,782, forward strand.
GGCATTGACGATAAGGCGGGCACGTATCTCTTCGGCCTTGCGCGTCGCCAGATCCTCGATCGTCACCGTCCAGAGCCCGCCTTCACGCCTTGCACCGACAACCTTGGTGCGTGTCCTGACCGTCGCGCCACGATCGGCCGCATCGCGCGCATTCAGCACCACAAGACGGGCATCGTTCACCCAACCGTCCGAATATTCGAAGGCGCGCGTGAACAGCGGCTTCAGCGGCTTGCCGGCCGCATCCGTGCGCATATCGAGCGTCCTCGTCGCCGGTAGCAGTTTCCGGCCACCGATATGATCGTAGAGAAACAGTCCGAGCCTGATCAGCCAGGCCGGACGCAGACCCTTGGCATAAGGCAGGACGAAGCGCATCGGCCAGATGATGTGCGGCGCGCTTTTCCAAAGCACTTCGCGCTCCATCAGCGATTCCCGCACCAGGCGGAACTCGTAATATTCCAGATAGCGTAGTCCGCCATGGATCAGCTTGGTCGAAAAAGAGGAGGTGCCGCTGGCGAGATCGTTCATCTCTGCGAGAAAGACGGAATATCCCCGGCCGGCAGCGTCACGGGCGATGCCGCAGCCGTTGATGCCGCCACCAATGACAAAAATGTCATGGATCGGAGATGCGTCCAAAAAGTCCTCCCTCGCTTTCGCACCGCACCATTTCTGGCACTCTCGAAAGCATGTCGGGATTATTTCGAACTAGATACGAATGTCAAACGAAATCGCGTTTCTAACGATCTGTCTCCCCGCTAAAGGCCGGTCTCGATCAGTTCAACCTCTGCCTCGCGGCAGATCGTGCGCACGGCCGGGAGGTCGCATCGGTCGGTGATGAATGTGTCGACCTGGCTCAGATGAGCGATACGCACAGGCGCTGTACGTTCGAACTTTGTCGCATCCGAAACGAGGATTACGTGCCTTGCATTGGCGATGATGGCTTGCGCCACCTTCACTTCGCGAAAGTCGAAATCCAGTAGCGCGCCGTCCTGGTCGATGGCAGAAGCGCCAATGACGGCATAATCGACCTTGAATTGTTTGATGAAGTCGACCGCCGCCTCGCCAACGATGCCGCCGTCCGATCCCCTGACAACGCCACCCGCGATCACCACTTCTATCGAAGGATAAACCCGCATCCTGTTGGCAACGTTGATGTTATTGGTGATAACCATGAGGCCCGCATGGTCCAGAAGCGCCTTGCCCACAGCCTCGGTGGTGGTGCCGATATTGATGAACAGGGAGGCGTGGTCCGGTATCAGCCGCGCCGCTGCGTTGCCGATCGCTTCCTTTTCGGCAGAGGCAATCTTGCGGCGCGACTCATACTCCATATTCTCGATGCCGGAAGGGAACAGCGCCCCGCCATGGATTCGCGTCAGCAGGCGCTGATCGCACAAATCATTGAGGTCCTTGCGGATAGTCTGCGGCGTCACCTTGAAACGCGTAGCCAGGTCATCGACCAGCACCCGCCCCTCATCCTTGGCTAGCTGGATGATGTCGGTGTGTCTCGGGGTTAGAAACATAGGCGCCTCCTCATTTTCGTTTTTAGCACTTTAGCAGAAAAACGAAAGCGAGGAAATGCGCGTAGCCGGCTAAGTGAAATCGGCGTCGTTGACGACCTGCCCGGCCCCGATCGCGAAGGCACATCCGGGTCGGATCAGAGTGCGGCAGCGATTTCGGTAATTGTATCGAAAGCCTTGTCGACATCGGCCAGTGTCGTTTCGAACTGCCCGGCCTGAAAGCGGATCGCCACCTTGCCGTCGACACGCGTCTGGGTGAGATAGATGCGACCGTCATCATTGATCGCGTCGACCAGCCGCAAATTGTGCTCGTCGGTCTCGCGCTCGTCGCGCGACTGGTGCCGGAACGAAAACAGCGACAGCATCGGTTCGGTGACGATCTCAAAGCCTGGTTGCGCTGCCAGCCGCGAGGCCAGATGCTCACTCCACGCGACATGGTTCCTGATCATCGTGCGCAGGCCTTCTAGCCCGTGTGCGCGCAGCAGGAACCATAGTTTGAGCCCGCGAAACCGTCGGCCAAGCGGTACCGTCCACTCCGAATAGTTGACGATGCCGTCGCGTCCTCGCGTCTTGAGGAATTCTGGCCTGATCGCAAGTGTCTTCATCAGGCTTTCCGGATCGCGCACGAAATGCACGGAACAGTCGAACTGCGCGCCCAGCCACTTGTGCGGATTGAAGACGACCGAATCTGCGCCCTCTACCCCGTACCAGAAGTGCCTGAACTCGGGGCAGATCATCGCCGACCCCGCCCAGGCTGCATCGACATGCAGATACAGGTCATACCGGCGGGCGATTTCAGCTATCTCGGCGACGTCATCGCTTCCGCCGACGCTGGTGCCGCCGACGCTGGCAATCACGCCAGCCGGGCAATGACCTGCTGCACGATCCTCGATGATCGCTGCTTCGAGCGCCTCGGCGTTCATGGACCGCCAGCGTCCTCCGGATGGAACACGCACCAGATTGTCTTCGCCTATACCCGACACCCAGATTGCGCGGTCGATCGAGGTATGGACCTGGTCGGTCGAATAGATGCGCAGGCGCGGCTGGCCGGACAGCCCCTGGCGGTTGCCCTGCCATGCGAGGGCCCGCTCGCGCATCGTGAGCACGGCAGACAGCGTCGCGGAGGAAGCAGAGTCCTGGATGACGCCGGAAAACGTGTCGGGCAGGCCCAATGCCTGGCGCAGCCAGTCGATGACCCTGGTTTCGAGTTCCGTGGCCGCAGGCGACGTCTGCCACAGCATGCACTGCGCGGCCATTGCGCTGACAAGATACTCGGCCACCACGGAAACGGGTGCGGCATTGGCCGGAAAATAGGCGAAGAAGCGCGGATGCTGCCAATGCGTCATGCCCGGCACGATGACATCTTCAAAGTCGGCGAAGATCGCCTCCATCGGCTCGGCTTCTTCTGGCGCCGACGCCGCAATCCGTGCGGCCACCTCGCCTGGCCTGGTGCGCGCGCGAACCGGCCGCTCGTCCAGCGTTGCACGGTAGTCGGCGCCCCAGTCAGCTGCCTTGTGCGACCACTTGCGGAAATCCTCGCCGTCCATATGCTTTTCCTCAGGCGGCTGCGGCCCTCTGGCAGGGATCCGATGCGAGGTTAGGCCCCTCGCGACAGGTTCAACCTACTCGACGAAATCCGGCAGGCTTTTGAACGCCATCTTGAGCGCATCCGACCAGCCGTCGGAGACCTGCCTGTAGTAAGGGTCGTCCTGGGCGATGCGTCGCTGCAGCCCGACTTTGAAAGTGTCCTTCTCATAGAACACCAGATCCAATGGAAGCCCGACCGACAGGTTCGATTTCAACGTCGAATCGAACGACACCATCAAAAGCTTGACCGTCTCGGCAAAGCTCATCGTCTTGTCATAGGCGCGCACCAGGATAGGCTTGCCGTATTTCGTCTCGCCCACCTGGAAGAACGGCGTGTCTTCGCTGCTCTCTATGAAATTGCCTTCCGGATAGATCATGAACAGGCGCGGCTCGGTGCCACGGATTTGCCCGCCAAGAACGAAGGAGGCGTTGAAATAGGAATCGGCTTTCTGCCCGCTCGGCGATGCGTTCGCGATGACCTCCTTGACCACGCTGCCGACAAGCGCGGCTGTCTGGTACATGGACGGCGTCTCGAGCAGCGTGTGGGTGCGATCGCTGAACGCCTTGGAGCGCTCGTCAAGCAGGCTGACGACGGCCTGCGTCGTTGCCAGATTGCCGGCCGACATGAGCACCAGCACGCGCTCGCCCGGCTCCTCCCAGACGTGCATTTTTCGGAACGTCGAAATCGAATCGATGCCCGCATTGGTGCGCGTGTCCGACATGAACACGAGCCCACGATCGATCTTGAGGCCAACACAGTAGGTCATGGAATCGCTTCCGGGAGAAAAATCTACCGGATTACTGCTCCACCGTGATGCTTACCGCAAGCTGTTCCTCGGCCCATCCCATCCGAATTCCCGAAACAGGCGTCGCATCGCGGAAATCGCGGCCTGTCGCCACCCGTACGTAGCGTTCATCGGGCGAAATGCCGTTCGATGCGTCAAAGGCAACCCAGCCGAGACCCGGCACATGGGCTTCCGCCCAGGCATGGCTTGCGGCCTGGTCGACCGTGTCGTTCATCATCAGGTAGCCGCTGACATAACGGGCCGGAAAGCCGAGCCTGCGTGCCGCCGAAGCAAACACATGCGCATGGTCCTGGCAGACCCCGGACCCCTGCTTCAGCGCTTCTTCCGCGGTGGTTCCCGTGTGGGTGGCGCCGGTCGTATAGACGACCCGCTCCTCGATCACATCCATGAGCTGGTGCAGCCGGTCGAGGTCCGAGCCCTCGTTGATGGAGGCGGCAAGGTCGCGAACCGCGTCGCCGGCAGCCGTCAGCGGCGTCTCGCGTTCGAACAGCCACAACGGCGCGAAGCCGTGGTGCGCGCCCGATACGCCGACCGTGTTGTGGGTTTCGATCTCGCCTGATGCCTCGACGGTGATTGCGTCCATGTCGCCCTCGACGCTGATCAGCCGCGTTTCATTCTCGAACTGGTCGATGAAACGCACTTCCTCACGCGCGCCCGTCACCTCTATCGCCCACGACATCACGGACTGCGTCGGCCCGCCCCGCGGCGTCAGGCGCAGGCGCTGCAGCGCATACTGCACCGGCGCGTCGTATCGATATTCTGTGCGGTGCGATATTTTCAGCCGCATCTGGCCATCAGCTCCTGTCAGTGAAAGCGGAAATCGGTCGCGACTTCATCGCCGAGGCGCTTGTTGTCGTGAATGAATCCGGTCAGAAATTCATGCAGTCCGGTATCGAAAATCTGCTTGATCGAGCCGACCCGCAGCTTCGCCAATGTCTTCTCCACCGTATCATGGCAAGGCAGCCGCTCGCCGTATTCCTCTTCGCGAAAGCGCAAATGCTCGGCAAGGAACCGGTAGCAGAAGGTCAGCGAACGAGGCATCCTGCCGTTCAGGATCAGATAGTCGGCAATGTTCGTCGGCCGATAGTCGGCCTCGTAGACCCAGCGGTAGGACCGGTGCGCCGAAACCGAGCGCAGGATCGATTCCCACTGGTAATTGTCGAGTGTCGAGCCAACCCACGATACCGAGGGCAGCAGCACGTAATATTTGACGTCGAGAATGCGCGCCGTGTTGTCGGCGCGTTCGACATAGGTACCCATCTGGGAAAAGTCGAAAATCTCGTTGCGCAACATCGTGCCATAGAACGAGCCCCGGATCAGCGCGGTCGCGCGCTTGATCTCGTCGAGCACCTGCGGCAGTTCGCGTTCGTCGATCGGATCGGCCAGCATCCGCTTCAGGCCCATCCAGCCCTCGTTGATGCTTTCCCATGTTTCTCTCGTAAGCGCGGTGCGCACCATGCGGGCGTTGAAGCGCGCCGTCTCGATCGACGACATGGCGCTCGACGGGTTGGATTTATCGCGCAGCAGATAATCCGAGACCGCTTCGGCCGTATAGTGTTCATGAACTGCCCCGAAACCATGGTCGGTGCCGGCCGAAAGCACGACAGACTTCCACTCTTCCTGCGCGCTCTGCGTCCGGGTCAACGCCATGCGAAGGCCGGCGTCAACGAGCCGCGCCATGTTTTCCGTCCGCTCGATGTAGCGGTTCATCCAGTAGAGGCCGTTGGCAGTGCGTCCAAGAAGCATCGGCGGTTCCCGTTCAGTCGTCTAGCACCCAGGTGTCCTTCGTGCCGCCGCCCTGCGAAGAGTTCACGACCAGCGAGCCCTTCTTCAGCGCAACACGCGTCAGTCCACCGGGTACAATCTGGATGCGGTCAGAAACCAGCACATAGGGCCTGAGATCGACGTGGCGCGGCGCCAGGCCGGCTTCGGTCAGGATCGGGCAGGTCGACAGCGAAAGTGTCGGTTGTGCGATGTAGTTCGACGGCCTGGCTGCAACCTTCTTGGCAAAATCCTCGCACTCCTTCTTGGTCGACGTCGGCCCGACCAGCATTCCGTAGCCGCCGGACCCGTGGACCTCCTTGATCACCAGATCCTTGATGTTCTCGAGCACGTATTTCAGGCTGTCCGGCTCCGAGCACCGCCAGGTCTGGATGTTCTGCAGGATAGCCTTTCGGCCGGTATAGAACTCTATGATCTCGGGCATGTAGGAGTAGATCGCCTTGTCGTCGGCGATACCGGTGCCCGGCGCGTTGGCAATCGTGATGTTGCCGGCCCGATAGACATCCATGATCCCCGGAATACCGAGCGCTGAATCCTGCCTGAAGCTCAACGGATCGAGGTAATCGTCGTCCACGCGCCGGTACAGTACGTCTATCTGCTTGTAGCCCTGCGTCGTGCGCATCGCGACATGGCCGTCCACGACCCGCAGATCGTGCCCCTCGACCAGTTCGACGCCCATCTGGTCGGCCAGGAAGGCATGCTCGTAATAGGCCGAGTTGTAACTTCCCGGCGTCAGCACGGCGATTGTCGGCGCCGTCTTCAGGTTTTCGGGACGAACCGCAGCCAGCGACTGGCGCAGCAATTGCGGATAGTTCTCCACAGGGCGCACGCTGATTTTCTGGAACAGCTCTGGAAAGAGCTGCATCATGGTCTCGCGGTTTTCGAGCATGTAAGAGACACCGGACGGCGTACGCGCATTGTCTTCCAGCACGAAGAAATCGTTCTCGCCGGTACGCACGATGTCGGTGCCGATAATGTGCGTGTAGACGCCGGCTGGCGGTCGCACGCCGATCATCTCGGGCAGGAACGCATCATTGTTGGCAATCAGATGCTTCGGGATACGCCCGGCGCGCAAAATCTCCTGGCGATGATAAATGTCGTCGAGAAACGCGTTGAGCGCCTGGACCCGTTGCTCGATGCCTTGCGTCAGGCGCCGCCATTCCGCGCCCGAAATGATGCGCGGCACGATATCGAACGGTATAAGCCGCTCGGCTGCTTCCTCCTCGCCGTAGACAGCGAAGGTGATACCGGTCTTGCGGAACACACGCTCCGCATCTCGCATCTTCTCGGCAAGTCTGGCCGGATTCTGCTGCTTCAACCAGTGGTCGTAAGCAGCGTAGGAATTTCTCAAGCCGGAACTCTCCGGCGTCATTTCGTCAAACGCAACCAATCGCAAACTCCCTGTCGGCGCATTTCAATGGCCCCGAGCGCGAAAAGCAAGGGCAATCGCGAATTTTTGGCTGACTTGGCCGTTCCCCTTAAACCACATGCACGCTTTGCGAGCACATAGGGCGGGTGTGGGACATGTCCATGCGCAAATCCCATGCAACCGCCTGCAAGGAACGGCCCTTTCTGGAGACGAAACACGGGAATCGTTGAAACTGGCCTGCGGTCCGACTCGTGTGATATTGTAGAAGCCTGGCGTCTGCGACGCTGCGCGTCCCGCTTTTCGGATAAGAGGAGACAGCATATGGTTCGAACGATTTCAGCACTGATGGCGCTTCCGCTCTTGTTCAGCGTTGCCGCATTTGCCGGCGAGGCAGAAATCAAATCGGCTCAGTCGACGATCGATTCACAGCTGAAAGCCTTCCTGGCCGACGATGGTGCCCGCGCCTACTCCTACGCCGCACCCAATGTCCAACGTATATTCCCAAGCGTCGAAATCTTCATGGGCATGGTCGAAAGCGGCTATCAGCCGGTGCGTAAGCCGAAGAACTATGCGTTCGGCAAGGTCGAGGAAATGAGCGGCACTTCGATCATCCAGCAAGTGATGATCCTTGGCCCTGATGGCAAGGATTACGAGGCGGTGTATACGCTTGAACTGCAGCCTGACGGCGTCTACCGCATCACCGGCGTCAGCCTGCGCGCCTCGAACGCCCTGAGCACGTAAGGCTGGGGTTCGAAAGGACCAAAGCAGGGAGCCTATCCCAGCGCCGCAATGTCGCCCCTTGCCCATTGCTCGGTCGTTTCCGCCGAAAACGCCTCGAAACGCTGTGCATCGATGGCACTACGGATACCGGCCATCAGATCCTGATAGTAGGACAGATTGTTCCACGTCAGCAGCATCATGCCCAGGATCTCGTCGGACCGGACAAGGTGATGGAGGTAGGCGCGTGAATAGTCGCGCGACGCCGGGCAGCCGCTTTCCTCATCCAGCGGGCGATGGTCTTCCGCGTGGCGCGCATTCTTGAGGTTGATCTTGCCGTGGCGGGTGAACGCCAGTCCATGGCGGCCGGCGCGGGTCGGCATCACGCAGTCGAACATGTCGATGCCCTGCCCGACTGACTTCAAGATATCGTCCGGCGTGCCGACGCCCATCAGGTAGCGCGGTTTCTCCACCGGCAGTTCGGGACATGTAACGCCCAGCATCTCCAACATCACCGCCTGCGGCTCTCCGACCGCCAACCCGCCGATCGAATAGCCCTTGAGGTCCATGGCCTTGAGTGCCTGCGCCGAGCGCACGCGCAGGTCAGGCACGTCGCCGCCCTGAACGATGCCGAACATCGCCTTGCCCGGCTGCTCGCCGAACGCCCCCTTGCAGCGCTCGGCCCAGCGCAGCGACATTTCCATGGCGCGTTCGATGTCGTTCCGATCGGCCGGAAGGCGCACGCATTCATCGAGCTGCATCTGGATGTCTGAACCGAGCAGGCCCTGGATTTCGATGGAGCGCTCCGGCGACATTTCGTGGCGCGAACCGTCGATATGCGACTGAAAGGTCACGCCTTGCTCGGTGAGTTTGCGCAAGCCAGCCAGTGACATCACCTGGAAGCCGCCGGAATCGGTCAGGATCGGACGCTCCCAGCCGGAAAACCGGTGCAGCCCGCCCAGCCGCGCCATGCGTTCGGCACCGGGCCGCAGCATCAAGTGATAGGTGTTGCCCAAGATGATGTCGGCGCCGGTACCGCGCACCTGATCCATGTACATTGCCTTGACCGTGCCGCCTGTGCCGACCGGCATGAAGGCCGGCGTGCGCACCGTGCCGCGCGGCATCGTGATCTCGCCACGTCGAGCCTTGCCATCCCTCGTCTGCAGCTTGAACTGGAAACTTTCGCTCATGTCGGGCGCGCCTCGTCGGCTGGTGCCATATCTTCCATCGCCGTCCAGTTTGACAGCAATCGCAGGGTGTTGCGCTCGAAAGCGAAGAAATTGCCACCGCCACCGCCGGGCTGATCGCGGCTGCGGTCGATGGGCCAGCCGGCCAGATGGCACATCAGCAGTGTGCCGACAGCGCCATGACCGACCAGCAACAGGTCACCCGGCGGCGCCTTTTCCAGCGCATCCATCGTCTCGCGTACAATGCGCGTCTGCGCATCGGCTGCCCGCTCCCATCCCCTGACGCTCCTTTCCGGCGTTGCGAAGAGCTGGTCGGCAACCAGCTCGAACTCGGCGGGCGGCAGAAAGCCTGTCGCCGAGCGGTCATTCTCATGCATGCCCTCGCAGACGCGATGCTCGGCGCCAAGCGATGACGCAATCGGAAGAGCTGTTTCGATTGCCTTGGTCTCGGCGCTCGACACCACGGCACGGGTCCCGGCCAATG
>JBBSOT010000084.1:0-15185 GCA_038259455.1 Hyphomicrobiales bacterium
ATCTCACCCTTGGCATATCGTTCCTTGAGGAGCGCCAAGGCACGGTCATGCGCGGCATGGCTGTTACCGCCAGATCCGGCTGCTCCGAAGTGTCGCAAGAGATAGATGACCCCGGCAACGATCCCGACCACGACGAGGATCATGAAAATCGGCCCAAGGACCATGCCGAACCCTCCCCACTGGTTGCTGCCCCACATCATGCCATGACCATCATAGTACCGGCCGTTTTGACCCGCGACTTCGCCGACCTGGGCCATCGCCGACGTTGCTGCAGCGCCGACCGCGACGACCACACTCGGGACAATTGCACTGTTTCTGAACTGCATTCTGAATCTCCTACTGCGTGGCGTTCACTCTCGCCACTTGTTCCCTCTACAGGGAAAACGGCGCGCGCTCGCTAACCTCGATCAGGGCGGCAGGGTCGGATTCCGGTAGCATGCAGCAGAGATACGCAGGCGCGGATTGCGGATTGGTGGTTCGTACGAAAACTCGTCCGAGATGGTCGCGCAAGGCAAGTTTCGGTGCCGCCCCACCAGATCGGCGTCTTCACAGAACAACAAACAAGGAAGGAATTTCCGTGAGTTACATGATCAATCGCATGTTCCACGACAACACGTTTGACGACATCGATGCCCGCACCCGCACCGCTCTTGCGGACAACGGCTTTGGCGTCCTTACCGAAATCGACGTCAAGGCGACGATGAAGAAGAAGCTCGATGTCGAGATGCGGCCCTATCGCATTCTCGGCGCGTGCAACCCGAAGATGGCCCATCAGGCCATCGGTCTGGAACCGCGCGTGGGTGCGATGCTGCCCTGCAATGTGATCCTGCGCGAGGTTGAAGGCGGTGTTGAGGTCAGCGCCATCGACCCGGTGGCGTCGATGCAGGCGATTGACAACGCAGAATTGACTGCTGTCGCGGGTCAAGTTCGCGATCTCCTGAAGACGGCGGTCGAGGCGATCTGAGATACGACTTCGTGCAGGTGAACTTGCGGCGATTGCAGTCCTGGGGCCGCCGCATTCGGGGTCGGGGTTTGAGATGTCGCTCCTGGCCGACACACAAATCCTGATGAAGCTCGGGGCGCTGATGGCGCGGGCCGCGTCGTGAAACAAAACCTGACTGGAGATCGATCAATGACTGAACTGCTCAAAATCACGGCGGACGAGACAAAGCGGGTCGTCGAATTGCCTGGCGGATCGGTTGAAATCGAACGCCATCGGAACGACATGCAACTCATTACCGGGTATCTGCAACCGATGGTTCCGATAGACGGCGTTACACCTGTCGGGGAACTTGAGGTTCTGGACTGCCTGGAAGACGAGAGCTACGTCGTGGTGGACATGCGCGATCCCGATTGGCGGCTGAAGGGAACGATCCCGGGAAGCATGTCGATTCCGTTTGGGGAGGTTGCCGACCGTCTGGATGCGCTTGGCTGCGTGCGATCATCGTCCGGCTGGAATTGCGACGCAGCCAAGAAAGTCGTGGCGTTTTGCAATGGCCCGGCCTGCCCTCAGAGTTCGATCGCTATGCATGCGATGGTCGACAACGGCTTTCCGCCGGAAAAACTCTACTACTACCACGGCGGCATGCAGGACTGGCTGGTGCTGGGCCTGACGACACAGGCTTCGGCCGCGTGACCGTGCCCTGCGGTCCTGTAGGGATTGCCGCCGACGTGTCGGCGCGAAGGTTCAAGCAATGCCGATGGACTGGGCGGGGCTCAGTTCCCTGAGTGCTTGGGCTTTCGCGCCCTACACTGGCCGGGATCGTGCCTGCGAGTTTCCTGCTCGCCAATTTCGGTGGCCAAGCTGTCAGCGGAGACCGCGGGCGGATGACATGGGCGGTGCTTGGCCTCGGCGTGGCCACCGGATTGCTCTGGCTCGCCACTCGACACAAAGCCAAAAAGGAATCCTGATGGCGGACGCCTACAAGAAAAACAGCATCACCCTCCTGGGCGCTATCGCCATGGGCACCGGCGTGATGATCGGTGCGGGCATCTTCGCGCTGACCGGGCAGATCGCCGAACTCGCCGGGCCGCTCTTCCCGCTGTCTTTTGTCGTCGGTGCAATCGTGACCGCGTTCAGCGCGTACACCTACATCAAGATGTCGAACGCCTATCCGTCGGCGGGCGGCATCGCGATGATCCTGAAAAAGGCCTACGGGCCCGTGACGGTCGCGGCGGGCGCTTCGCTCCTGATGGCGCTGTCGATGGTCATCAACGAAAGTCTCGTCGCCCGGACCTTCGCCACTTACACGCTCCGGGCGTTCGGCGGCGATGCCGACAGCGTTCTGGTGCCGGTTCTGGGCGTCGGGCTGATCATCTTCGCCTATCTCGTGAATGCTTCGGGCACCCGCTCGGTCGGGCTGGTTTCCATCGTCATGGCCGTTCTGAAGGTGGGCGGCATCGCACTGTTCGGTGTTTCCGCGCTTTGGGCCAGCGGTCTGTCGTTCGAGTCGACGGGCGGGGACGCGGGCACCACCGGCTTCGTTGCATCGGTCGCTCTGTCGATCCTGGCCTGCAAGGGTTTCACGACAATCACCAACAGCGGCGCAGAGGTCACAGACCCGCACCGCAACGTCGGCCGGGCCATCATCCTGTCCATCGCGATCTGCGTGGTCGTTTACCTGCTTGTCGCCTTCGCGGTAGGCTCCAGCTTGCCGCTCGATCGCATCGTCGCGGCGAAGGACTACGCGCTGGCCGAGGCGGCCCAGCCCGCTCTGGGTCAGACCGGCTTCTACCTCACGGTGGCGCTCGCGCTGGTGGCCACGGCGTCGGGTCTGATCGCCAGCGTGTTCGCGGTCTCGCGGATGCTGGCGATGCTGACCGACATGAAGATGATCCCCCACAGCCATTTCGGGATGCCGGGCACGATCAAGGACCACACGCTGGTCTACACAGTCGTGATCGCAGGCTTTCTAACGGTCTTCTTCGACCTCAGCCGGATCGCCTCGCTTGGCGCCTTCTTCTATCTGGTGATGGACATCATCATCCACCTGGGGGTGTTCCGGCATCTACGCGAAGAGATCGGCGCGCGTGGCTGGGTGCTGTTGACAGCGATCGCGCTCGATGCCGTGGTGCTGGCCGCCTTCGCCGCAATGAAGTGGCAATCCGACCCGCTGATCGTCGTGATCGGCCTCGTCGGCATGGCACTGGTGTTCCTGTTCGCGCGGGTGTTCCTCGCGCGTAATCCTGTCAGAGAAGGCGATGACAACCACGATTGAAAGTGACTTGAGCTTCCAGTCGCTGGGGGCGTGAAACTGCAACAGAACCAGAAAGGTTCGCACACCATGGACCACGATCATCATCACGCCGCGCCCGACATTCCGGCGGGAGTCGAGACGGCAAAGGACCCGGTCTGCGGGATGACGGTCGCAGTCAAGCCCGACGGGCGGCACGCGGAGTTTGGGGGCGAGACCTTTCATTTCTGCTCGGAGAAGTGTCAGACGACCTTCAAGGCCGATCCATCATCATATACCTCCGGTCACTCTGAACATCCCCAAAAGGCCGCGCCCGCCGACGTCCAGTACACCTGCCCGATGCATCCCGAGATCATCCGCGATGCGCCCGGAGCCTGTCCGCTCTGCGGTATGGCGCTAGAACCGATGGAGCCAACCGACGGGCCGAACCACGAGTTGATCGACTTCACGCGCCGGATGTGGATCTCGGTGGCGGCGGCTGTCCCGCTGATCGTGCTGACGATGGGGCCGATGGTGGGTTTGCCCGTGCGCGACTGGCTTGGGCATCAGACCGCAGGATACCTTGAATTTGCGCTGGCGACGCCCGTCGTCCTTTGGGCTGCGTTGCCGTTCTTCAAACGTGGATGGGCGTCGGTCGTCAACCGGTCATCAAACATGTGGACGCTGATCTCGCTTGGCGTGGCGGCAGCCTACATTTACTCGCTTTTTGCGGTGTTCCTGCCGGGCCTCTTTCCCGAGCAATATCGCTCGGGCGATGCAGTCGGCACCTATTTCGAGGCATCGGTGGTGATCGTGGCGCTGGTCTTTTTCGGTCAGGTGCTGGAGCTGCGCGCGCGCGAACGCACCGGCGACGCCATCCGCGCGCTTCTTGACCTCGCGCCAAAGACCGCGCGGCGCATCGAGCCGGATGGCACTGAAAGCGACGTGCCTCTCGAAGTCATCATGGCAGGCGACCGGCTCAGAGTGCGCCCGGGAGATGCTGTGCCTGTCGATGGTGTGGTGATCGAGGGACGGTCCAGTCTGGATGAAAGCATGCTGACCGGCGAGTCGATGCCGGTGGAAAAAGGTCCGGGCGATGCGGTGACCGGGGCCACGATCAACAAGAACGGCAGCCTTGTGATCGAAGCGAACAAGGTCGGTGCCGATACCGTGCTGGCGCAGATTGTTGAAATGGTGTCGAATGCGAAGCGATCCCGTGCGCCGATCCAAGGGTTGGCCGACCGGGTCTCGGCAATCTTCGTGCCAACCGTGGTCGGGGTGTCGATCCTTGCCTTCACCCTATGGATGTTCTTCGGCCCCGAACCCGTGCTGGTCTTTGCCATGGCCGCAGCCGTGTCAGTGCTTATCGTCGCCTGCCCCTGCGCGCTTGGGCTGGCGACACCGATCTCGATCACCACGGCGGCGGGGCGCGGGGCGCAGGCGGGCGTGCTGATCAAGGATGCCGAGGCGCTGGAGCGCATGGCGGGCGTCGATACGCTGATCGTCGACAAGACCGGCACACTGACCATGGGTAAGCCGAAGCTGACCGATACCGTAGTTCTGGGGGATCTGGCCGAGTCGGAGTTGCTGTCGCTGGCCGCCGCACTGGAACGCGGCTCGGAACACCCACTGGCCGAAGCGATCGTGGAGGGGGCCGAAGCGGCGGGCGCCAACAAAGCCGAGGCTGCCAACTTCGAGGCGGTCACCGGCAAGGGTGTGCGCGGAACCATCGGCGGACGCGCTGTAGCACTTGGCAACACGGCGATGATGCAGGAGATGAGGTTAGACACGGGCGCGGCCGACGCACAAGCCGACACCCTGCGCACCGAGGGCAAGACGGCGATGTTCATCGCGATCGATGGAGCCATCGCTGGTATCGTGGCCGTCGCCGACCCGATCAAGGACAGCACCGCGCAGGCGATCAAGGAACTGCACGCGCAAGGGCTGCGCGTCATCATGGCAACCGGCGACAACGACCGCACCGCGCAGGCGGTCGCGGGAAAACTGGGTATCGACGAGGTGCGCGCTGGCGTGCTGCCGGAAGACAAGAAGGACCTGATCGACCAGTTGCGCAAGGACGGTCACAAGATCGCGATGGCAGGCGACGGGGTGAACGATGCCCCTGCCCTTGCCGCCGCCGATGTCGGCATTGCCATGGGCACCGGGGCCGACGTCGCGATGGAAAGCGCAGGCATCACCCTTCTGGGCGGTGATCTGATGGGCATCGTGCGAGCGCGCAAGCTGGCTCGGGCGACCCTGCGCAACATCAAGCAGAACCTGTTCTTCGCCTTTGCCTACAACGCCATCGGCGTTCCGGTCGCGGCGGGACTACTCTATCCTGTCACCGGTCTGCTCTTGTCGCCCATGATAGCTGCGGCGGCAATGAGCCTGTCCTCGGTCTCAGTCATCACCAACGCGCTGAGGCTGCGACGGGTCAAACTCTAGCGGTAATGAGAACAGACTTTAAGAAAGTTCACCATACCCCTTCATCAAGCTGGTTCCGCTTTAACCGCCGGTCGTGCAGCCGGTTCGCGCGCGCTTAAAACCATGCGCCACAGCGGTTTCAGCGCTTCCAGCGCCAGCAGAACGCCGATCCCGGCCAAGGGAGGCACGGCCAGCCAGAGGCCTTCCAGTACACCAAAGCGGAACAAATCTCGCGCCGGAGCCCAGAAGAGCGTCACCGCGAGAAGCGAGGCGACGATCGGCAGCACAACCGCCAGCGCCCTGTTTGGCCGCAGCAGCGCCGACAGGATAGTGTTGGAGTTGGACCGATCGATCAGGATCAACGCGACAACGCCCAGAACCAACGTGGCAAACGCCAGTCCGCGCACCTGATCGGGGTCAAGGCCATAGCCGGGCGCGAACAAAGCAGCAGAGCCTGCAATACCCAGCACCATGCACCCCTGAAGCAGGCTCCAGACCACGGTGGGCCAGGAAAATAGTGGCTCATCCGCCGGGCGCGGCGGGCGTTGCATCACACCGACCTCTTCGCGCTCGGCCTCGAAAACCAGCGCACAGACCGGGTCGATCACCATTTCAAGAAAGGCGATATGCACCGGGCCAAACAAGAGCGGCATCCCGAACAGCAGCCGCATCAGCGCAAGGCCCGCAATCGGCACATTGACAGCGAGGATAAACACAATGGGCAAGTTGAGCCGTCCATTCTCGCCCTCAGCGCGTGAAGCAGTCGCGGCACTCAGTGAACAGGTGCTCATTGCCAGCGAGCACGGCGCTTCTTTGAATTTTGATCGGGAAGCACTTCAGGCGCTGTTGGATCGTCAGCAAGTTTGAGTCGTCGTGAGTGATGATTTTGGAATGCAGCTTGGAACCAAGCCACTCATTGCCTGAAAGGCCAAGCCGTCTCCCGTCGCTATCCAACAAGCCGGATAGGTTTCGTTTTTATCCAGTCCCGCGTTATGGTCGCCGCACCGAATTGCCGCCTGCGATGATGCGATTTATCAGCGCCGCGACGGCCCGGTGCGTTTCCATCTCGCTTTCCGAACCCACCCCGTTCTCGTGGGTTTCGGCGGAATCGTGCAAAACTCCCATAATCTCATGTTCGGGTAGAAGCTTGTGGTCGTTCATGGCCAGAAGAAGCGCCTCGCAGATCGTGAGGGCAGCTATTCCTGAATGATCATTTTGGTCGGACATTGCTGCCTGTTCCTCCCGGAAAAAATTTCAGGACCCGGAAACGGGCACCTGATAGTTTATACTGTCAGGAAATGAGGTATGCTGGGCTGATCTGAAGCAGTGCCAGCAACGATGGTCTCGGTAATCTGAGCAAAATCCGGAGGGACCTTTGAGCGCCGTAGCAAACAGCCCGTTAACACGAAAACTCTCTGCCTTCGTTGCATTGTCGTCGAAAGAGCTGGCTGTTCTGGAACGTCTGCATCAACGCCGCCGATCTTTCGTCGCCGGGCGGGACCTTGTCCACCAAGGCCAGACGGATCAGGCCGCCTACATTCTTGCGTCGGGATGGGTGTGCTCCTACAAGCTCCAGCCCGACGGGACGCGCCAGATTGTCGATTTCCAGATCGCTGGAGATTTCCTTGGGCTACGCAGCGTTCTTTTGCGCACATCGGACCACAGTTTCGAACCCATCGTGGACATTCAGGCGGTCGAGGTTTTGGCCAGCGACCTGCTTGACGCCTTCGAACAGACCCCGCGTCTGGCAACGGCGATCCTCTGGGCGGCGTCCCGCGACGAGGCGATGGTGGTCGAACACCTCGTGGGGATGGGGCAACGCGACGCGGAAGCACGGATGGCGCATTTGCTGCTCGAACTTGGCGCCAAGCTGGCTTTGGTCGGTTTGGGGAGCAAGGCTGGCTATGCCTGTCCGCTGACCCAGTATCATCTCGCGGATGCGCTGGGGCTGAGTGCTGTGCATGTAAATCGCGTCTTGCGGAAGCTTCGGGAGGACGGGTTGGCCACGTTTCGGAATGGCCGCGTGACGTTCGACGACTTCGATCGATTGGCGGCACTGGCAGACTTCGATCCAGCCTATATGGATCACACTGGGCCACTTCTCAAATGACGCCCGGGCGCTTTCCTTGATTGATCAGCGTCAGTTCCCGCCGAGCTTGTCATCTGGTAACACTGGATCGACTTTCAGGAAAGTTCCGGAAAATCGAAGCGCGCGCGATCCGTGATATTGAGGGACAAAAATCCCGCGCGCTTCGGTAGCACTCGTAAACTTGCCCTCCAGACTGTCGGCGGGCATATCTCATGTAACCGGCAGGTGGGCGGCGATGCACTGACGCAGGTTAGCCCAGAGCCAGAGGAATTTCGGTCTGTGTCTAGACCGCCGCGGTCACGGTCCGAAGAGAAATTCCTTTTTCCAAGAGATAATCGGTGAGCCGCAGGCCGTCATGCTCGTCGTGCCTCGGCAAAGGAAAGAAGTCTGCGGCTGGTCTCGTCCCAAAGATGCCGACGCGCGCAGTCAAGACTTTGGCGCAGTGTCAGGCGTTGTGCGCTGGCGAGTGTCTGATGGTCACGGATGACCTCGGAAAGGCGGTAGAACGGAATCCGGTTATAAAGGTGATGGACATGGTGAATCCCGATATTGGCGGTAAACCATCCCAGAACGGGTGGAAGGACGTAATGTGAACTGCCTTCGAGCGCCGCATCGTGCAGATCCCAGTCGGACGATCGGTCCCAGGATGTCTCTTCGAACTGGTGCTGAACATAGAACATCCACACACCGACAGTCGCTCCGACCAGCGCCGTCGGCAGCACCGTCACCACCACAGGAACGACCCCGGCCAACCAGATTGCCGCACCGATGAGGGTTGCCAGTGCCGCGTTGGTCGCCATGACGCTGAACCAGGATGACCCTGACTGCATCGACCCGATGGGAAGTCGGTTCTCCAGAAAGAACAGATAGGCAGGCACGAAACCGAAAAGAAAGAGCGGGTGGCGATAGAGCCAATATCCGATCCGCCCGGCCCGGGACCGGCCGCGATATTCGGCAACTGTCAGCGTCTTCACGTCGCCGATACCGCGGCGATCGAGATTCCCTGCCGAAGCGTGGTGCATCGCGTGCTTTTTCCGCCAGACATCGTAGGGCGTCATCGTGAAGACCCCCAGAACCCGCCCTGTCCAATCGTTGCTCCTTCGGTTGCGAAAGAACGACCCATGGCCGCAATCATGTTGAATCACGAAGGTGCGGACCAGAAACGCACCATTCAAGGTCGAGATGAACGCCGCAAGCACATAACTGATAGAAAGCGACCACCAGGACAGCGCCATAAGGAGGGCAAATGGACCAAGCGTGATCAGAAGTTCGACGATGCTGCGCAGTGGCGAAGGATCGCGATACTGTGCAAGGATTCGCACCCAGTCCCGCCCGCTGACTGGGCCAGTCACAGCATCAATATCCTGAGAGACCATTTTGCATCCTTCCCTGTGCCGTGCGAAAGGCCATCGGGGCCTTTCCTGCACGGGCATCGCAGACGTAGTGTACTCGGCAGATCCGCCGACCTGCACTGATGCGCGTTAGTTCGGAGCAAACTTAAAATTCCTTTTGGAAATGTTCCAACCGATGCGGCCACAGCCCTCCGGCATGCGCCCGTTTGCTCGAAAGTTGGTGCTTTCGAATATTGACCTGGCAAGCCGAATGATTTGACTGCAACCCGCAATGCGCGCTGATCTGTATCAGTGCGCGACAATCGATTTTCGTCCTAGTTTCGTACAGGCAACCGAGAAGGTCCGGTCACGAACCACCTTCGCAGGTGCAACCTCTCAGGATCAATTGCTGGGTATGGGGGCGGCGCAAGCCGGATTGGTATGAATTTGAAACACGAGACCACTGATATTGAACCGGAGGCGATCTCAAACAGCATCGCTGAAGCGGATCATCGTATTGCCAACCACTTGGCGATGCTGGCCAGTTACGTTCGGCTCAAGGGGGCGGCAATGGCTCAGCGCGATGAGCCGTTGGATGCCCAAGACGTACAAAGTTTGACCCGAATGATTGTCGCGCAGATCGATGCGATCTCGGACCTGCATCGTATCTTGTCAGTCAAGGCGAACTCGGACACTCTGAACCTGAGCGCTTCCTTATCCAGGATGTGCGACGCAATGAATACCGGTGTCGCAAGTGAGATCGAAATTGTCCAAACACTTGAAAAGGACTGTGAGGTTGCGTCTCAATCCATATTGCCAGTTACGCAGATCTGCGCCGAGGTCATCACAAATGCACTGAAGCATGGGTGCAACGCCGATGGCTCGGCCACCATCCGGGTCGCATGTCGCAAAAACTCTGCCGGAGCCGTTATTGTCGAGATCAGCGACTCCGGTCCCGGCCTGTCCGACAGATCGGCGGAAACCAGGAAGGATGGCCTTGGGATTCGCCTGATTGACGCGCTGATCCAGCAGGTAGACGGGCGCATCGAATATCTCTCGACCTCCCGGGGCCTGACAGTCCGCGTGGCATTGCCTGCAGCGCAGGCAAAGACCGCGCCCCGGACAGCCATCCGAAAACCAGATCGCCAAGAACATTCAGGCGTCACGCAGCTGACCACATCGGTCGGGTGACGGTCGGATAGCGACGCAACGCTACCGGAAATCTTCTGAAATAAATTGCCTCAACTCCAACGACTGGGTTGCTGCCGCTTTCAATTTCGCTGCGGCTCATGAGAACGGCCGCTGTTCCGGCTGCGCCGCAGCTCGGATTCCTGCTGCTCCACAGCGTTAGAATGCCGCGCGCGCTCCCAGCATACTTTCGATCCGGACCTTTGCCGCACTCGGTTCGAATGGTCGCTGTCATGCCGACCTAGTGTGTCGTTGAATCCGTTGTTTTCACCTAGGTTGCTGATCGCCACATTCGGAACCGCCCCTGCCCGGTCACCTCGCGTACAAGTCCTCGGGCCTCCATCCAAGCGAGATTGCGCCCAACGGCTGCGCGGCTAGCACCGGTCAGGGTCTCGGCCATCGGCGCCGAGACCAGTGGCCATTCGGTCAGCGCGGCGCGCAAAGCTGGTGATGTGCGTCCTGACAGCGGGGCCATGACGGTTTCCGCCCCTGACGACCAAACCTCGATTTCGTCCAGATGGCGCATCGCAGTCAGGGTCGCGTTGTCCATCCCGTTGAGCCAGCGGCTCAAACGCTCGGCCGGGGGGCCACCGGCACGCAGCCCCCCTGCCCCGCTCATGGCCAGGGGCGCGAAGACCGCGCCTTTCCCCCCGCTGGCGGCGATCCGTCCCGCTGTTACGGCAGCCTCCATCATGTCGCCATGCTGGCCAAGGCCGGCGAGGCTCCAAACGTGGTAGCCCATGCAGGCGCGGCTGATCGGGTGCAGGTTGTTGGCTGCGTCCATCAGGTTGAGCCACGCGGCCGCGCGATCCGTGAAACGGTCTTCTTCAGCATCAATGATCTCAGGGTCGTGGCGACCGAGGAAATCGGCAAGACTCGCATCTGGCCCAGGGCCACCCATGAGCCGTCGCACGGCCCATCCGACGCGAGCCAGCGCTGCTGCGTCTTCCTGCACACCAGACAGACGCAGGGAAATCCAGAGCGCCAGCCGATCCGGCGTGATCCGGTCGCCGACAAACCAGCTCAGCTCGGCCGCCTCGATCAGCGCCAGTCGGTGCCGCCAACCCTCTGGGCCACGCCGCAGACGATCGTCCAAGGCACCGAGCCGTCCGGCCACCCGCGCCAGGCGCGCTGCAAGACCAGCCTCGGCCTGCGTCCAGTCGGCGATGATCGACGTCTCGCTCGGCTCCGCCCGCGGCCCGGGCGGCAGGTAATCCGGCTCCTCCTCCATCGGACCGGGCAGGAACCACAGATCCTCTTCCGAAGGCTCGTCGGCTTGCCCGAGGTCGTCGGGGAGGTCTTCAAGATCGTCAAGTATGAAAGGGCTTTTGTTGTTCATATGTGCAGAATACGTGCATTTTGCAAACTACCCAAGGATTTTCGGCGCATGCTTTACGTCTCTATATATAGCACACGCGCGCGATGCTCCGCGATCACTACCTGATCACTCACAGCGCAGGGAAACCAAGGGCAATCTGACGAGCAGGGCCACAGAGACCACACTTGCATCCGTTTCTAAACGGTCGTTTATTAGTGCTACCTGAAACTGCAAAAAGCCTGTTTTGATGCCTTTAATCGGCTATGCCCGCGTTTCGACCGAGGAGCAGACCCCCCTGCCCCAGTCGCAGGCCCTTAAATCCGCAGGCTGCATCGAGATCCATGAAGAACAGGCCTCTGGCGGAAATCGCGCGCGGCCAGTGCTGGCGCGGGTGCTGGAACGGATTGGCAAGGGCGATACGCTGGTAGTCGTGCGCTTTGATCGTCTGGCGCGGTCGCTTTCGCATCTACTCGAGGTGATCGAGCGGCTTGAGGCGAAAGGCGCTTTCTTTCGCTCGATTGAGGATCCGATCGATACCGCATCCCCTCAGGGTAAGTTCACGCTGCAGGTCCTGGGCGCTGCGGCGGAGTTTGAGCGCGCCCTGATCCGGGAACGCACCAAGGCCGGACTTACCAGCGCGCGCACCAAGGGCCGCGTGGGCGGGAATCCTGGGCTGCGAGCCAGGGATCCGGCCGCTCTTCGCAAGGTGCGGCTCGCGCGACAGGACGGATACATGGAGCGGCTGAACGAGACGGCGCAAGATTGGGTGCCCCATGTGCGCCGCCTTCGCCCCGACATGGCTTGGGAAGACGTGCTGCGCATCGTCAATGGCCCCTTACCCGAGGCCAGACGCTGGACGCAAAGCCGCCTGCTGCGCGCCGTTAAGACTTATGTACGGGATGGTTTTTTACCCGCAGAGGTGCTGCACCGTGCCGGACGTCGCGAAACTGACGACCGCCTGCCCGCCATCGTCGCCGCCATCAAGGGCGCGGATCCAGACGTCACCCTTCAGGCGATCTGTGATCGGCTGCTGGAGATGCGCGAACGTACCCCGCGTGGTCGCACGAGCTGGCAGCCGTCATCGGTCAAGATGCTATTGGAGCGGGCCGAGAAACTGGGGTTGCTTGAGTGACCTTTGGGAATCAGATTCGCTCAGAAGTAGAGAAAGGTCCCTATGGTTATCGCGTATATCTTGGGTCACCACGCTCATGGCACCACAAGCAGTTGTTGAGACGCAGGGAGGAGGCGGCGTAAGCTATTGTATTATGTGTATTTTTTTCTGCGGGACCGCCGTGTCCGAGAAATCTCTTGCCCGTCAAGGCTTTTAGTGACATTTTTCCAGAAGAACGCAAGCCATCAGTTTCGGGCGGTTTCGCGTTCTTTCTCAAATTAGACCCGAAACACGGGCAGCGAGACGAGCATGAACGAGCAGCGAATTCGAATGGATCAAAAGATCCAGGCCATGGCAACACGTCTGAGTAAGTCGCTCGATGTGAACATGCGCAAGTCCTTTCTACCGGATGAGCGAAAGGCCTTGCGGCGTTTCAGTTCAACAGAGGTTGCCCAAGTCCTTGGGGTCAGCCAAGACTTTCTGCGGAAGATGTTCTTCGAAGACAGGCTCAATCTAGGCGAGATCGAGACAGACGCCCGCGGCCGTAGGTTCTACACGGCAGAGCAAATCGACATCGCCCGTCATGAGATTGCAGCGTCAAGCACAAAGTTCCATCACATCGTACCTCGCCGCCGAGATGGGGAGCAAATCCAGATCATCTCCATCGCCAATTTCAAAGGCGGAGCGGGCAAGACGACAACGGCAATTCATCTGGCACAAAAACTGGCCCTAGATGGATACCGAGTCATGGCAATTGACCTAGACCCTCAGGCATCCATGACCACCATGTTCGGTTTCCGGCCGGAGCTAGATTTTCCTGAAGTAGGCACCGTCTATGATGCCCTTCGCTATGAGGATCCCGTCCCTTTCCGAGATATTTTGCTCAAGACATACTTCCACAATCTTGACCTGGCACCGGCCGGTTTGCTTTTGTCCGAGTTCGAAACGGAAACTGCACATGCCCTTCGGAACAACATCCGTCCGCCGTTCTATCAGAGGCTTGCCCTGTGCATAAATGAGGTCGAAGCCGACTACGACGTTGTCGTCATCGACTGTCCTCCCCAGCTCGGATTTACGACACTCTCTGCCTTGGTTGCATCAACTTCGCTGATCGTGACTGTCATCCCGAGCATGCTTGATGTGGCCTCTATGGCGCAGTTCCTGCAGCTCACGTCCAGCCTAATGGCAACAATCGCAGATGTAGGTGCTTCTCCAGACTGGGACTTCATGCGATTCCTGATCACACGCTTTGAGCCGAATGACGGCCCCCAAACACAGATGGCAGCTTTTCTTCGGACAATGTTCACCGATGATGTACTCACACAGCCATTCCTGAAGTCTTCTGCTGTTTCGGATGCGGGCCTTACCCAACAGACGCTCTACGAAATTGCAAGATCCGATTTTCACCGGCAGACCTATGATAGGGCAATTGAATCCATCAACGGGGTCGTTGACGAGGTTGAAGGTCTTATCGGGACCGCATGGGGGCGCAAATAATGGCCCGCAAAGTTACATTCGACATTCCTGACGACGAGGAAAAAGTGGAAGATCCCTCCTTTTCCTCCACCCAAGCCCAGTCCAGAGCCCCTGCCCTTTCCGGCATGGCCCGTTCCCTTCAAGATGCAGCACAATCTTCCATTCAGGAGATCAGTACGGATCTGATCGATGACTCTGAGTTCAAGGATCGTCTTTCACTAGATGACGAGCAAGAGATCCGGGAACTTGCCGAGAGTATCGAGAAACAAGGCCAGCTAATCCCAATACTCATCAGCCCGGCAGGACGCCGATACAGGGTAATCTACGGGCGTAGACGTCTCGCAGCGCTTCGCCTGATCGGAAAGCCAGCAAAGGCCCTGATCAGATCCCTCGATGAAGATCAGGCTATTCTTGCTCAGGGACAAGAAAACAGCTTCCGCAAGGACCTTAGCTGGATCGAAAAGGCCCTATTCGCACGTTCTCTCCTCGATTCCGGGAAAGATGAAGGATTGGTCTGTGATGCCCTGAATATCGACCAGAAGGCGCGGCGCTGCGGGGCTAAGCTCACCGGCCTCGCCCGGATGAAGCAAGTGACATCCTGCATTCCCACAGAGATCATAGAAGCAATTGGACCTGCCGCGGGAGTTGGTCGTGATCGCTGGTATGCGGCTGCGAAATCCTACGAAAGCCTCGGGTTTCCGGCCGGAAACCAGAACTTCGCGGCAGAAATTTTGAAATCCAAAGATGCCGGGAACGGTTCGGACGAGCGATTCGCCACCTTTGAGGTAATGATGCGGAGGCAAAAACCTCCTTCCCTCTCAGCGATCGCGACAGACTACGGCTCTGTAAAGATCACCAAAAGGAACGTGGTCATTACCGTTAAGAGCAGTGAAAACGGACTTCATGCATGGATATCAGAGAACCCGAAGGCCGCCTTAGCGGCTTTGGCTGCCGCGCGAGTGGCGGACAAGAGTGCGGGTATGAGTGCCACAATCGACACCAACGAGGTGGATAGGAGCCAAACCGTCCTGCCGAAGCCCACAAGTGGTGATCCTGACGATTTTTCAAATTTGGC